>JBHEPS010000079.1:0-246 GCA_046260175.1 Thermoanaerobaculia bacterium | reverse complement strand
ATCGTCTTTCAGGATCCCTACGGCTCGCTGAACCCCCGCATGACCGTTGGCCAGATCATCGGAGAGCCGCTCACGATCCACGGAAGCGGAAACCGCAGCGAGCGGAATCAGCGCGTGGCCGAGCTCCTGGCTCTGGTCGGGCTCGACCCGGCGTACATCAAGCGTTACCCCCACGAGTTTTCCGGGGGGCAGCGCCAGCGGATCGGCGTCGCGCGCGCGATCGCCACCAATCCCGACTTCCTGGTT
>JBHEPS010000078.1:0-11834 GCA_046260175.1 Thermoanaerobaculia bacterium | reverse complement strand
CTCCAAATCTTGGTCGGCGTGGGCGCGGAGACCGCCTTCTGGGCCGTCGGAGCCTGAGGCTGCCGGGCGACCGAGTCCGCGGGGATTGCGGGCGTGGGAGCCGCCGCCAACGTTTCGGTCGTGGCCGGCGCATCGGGCTCTACAGGCGCAACTTCGACCAATCTGGAGTCTTCCGGCGCACCCGTCTCGTAGGTCGTGGTCTCGGGGACGTCCGTCGAGAGCTGGGGAACGACGAGGGCGTTCGGGTAATCGCCGGCCCATGCCAGCTTTCTTTCCTTGGCAGCGAAGGCGTTCGCGACGGCGGCGCACAGGACGGCGGCTGCGATGAGGGCGAACATCTCGGCGAAAAAGCGGCGATCGATCATGAAAACCTCCGGATGCATCTTAACCAAAGACGATCGAGCGGACGGCGGGTTCCCCATTGGTGGTCGGCGCCGGAAGCGGAGAGAGCGGTGCCGCGCCCGGGAGGGCGCCGCACCGCGAGGTCAGCGCGTCAGTTCCGCACCGGGGTGCGGGATCGATCGCAGCGCATTCGGAAGATAAACGCAGAGCGGTTCTTCGGCCAGCGGGTCGTGAGTCGTCGCATAGGCGCGGGCGCGCGAGCCGCCGCAGATCTCCCGGTACTCGCAGACGCCGCACTTTCCCTTCAGCAGCGAGCTGTCGCGAAGCGAGACGAACAGAGGCGAGTTGAGGTAGATGTCCTGCAGGCGGCGATGGCGGACGTTGCCCGCGGGGAGCGGAAGGAAGCCGTTCGGGTAAACCTCCCCCGTGTGGGAGATGAAGATGAACCCGCGGGCTTCGTGCAGGCCGCGCGGCATCTGCATCGCAACATTGGCCGCGGCTTCCGGCGCGACGGCGGACGCGCCGCGCAAAAGGTCCTCGAGCCCCATGTTCATCTCCGCCATCATCTGCTGAAGAACGAAGCGCCTGTAATGCGAGGCTTCCGTGGTGCGCACTTCGAACGGCACGCGCCTCGAGATTTCGTAAAGCTTTCCGAACACTTCCTCGACCTGCCAGCCGCTGAGCCGGTCGACCGCTCTCCCCTGGATGCGGGGAAGGCTGAAGAAGAGGCTCCAGGTGCTGATGTCTAGGGTCTCGAGCAGCGCGGCGAGAGGCTCGATGTCCTCGAGATTGCGCCGCGAGACGATCGTGTTGATCTGGATCGGGATGCCCGCGTCGCGCGCGAACCGGATCGATTCGACCGTCTTCGCCCATGCACCCGGGACTCCCCGATAGTCGTCGTGGACCTCGGGAGAGGAACCGTCAAGCCCGAGCGCCAGGCGCGTCAGACCGGAACCTTTCAGCTTGACGAGCGAGCCCGGATCCAGCATCGGTGTCGCGCTCGAGGCCAGCGAGGGGCGAAGTCCACGCCGGCTCGCGTAGTTGACGAACTCGTACATGTCCGTTCGCTTCAGCGGGTCGCCGCCGGTCATCACGAAGATCTGCGGAGAAAGCTCGGCGATCTGGTCGATCAGCTTGTAACCTTCGTAGGTCGAAAGCTCGAAATTGCTTCGCTTCGGCTGGGTCGCGGTTCGGCAGTGAAGGCAGGCCAGGTCGCAAGCCCGGGTCGCTTCCCACACCACGACGAACGGGTGGCCATCGCAGTCGGTGGTGACTTTCGGTTCCATAGATCGAGTCCCTTTCCCCTCCATCGAACCACGCCGAAGCCCGCCCGACGAATGACCCGACGCACGAGGCGGGGTGATTTCTGGCACGGCAATAATGGAATGTGAATCCAGCTACTTCGAAAGCCAGAAGCCAGAAGCCAGAAGGCAGAAGAAAAGGCGAAGTCAGAAGTCGAAAGCCAGAAGGCAGAAGTAAGAGCCCAGGCAAGAGCGGCCGGATCTCCGAATGCGAGGATCGCATTGGTTGGTGCGGGGGAAGCGGACCTTTGCCTTTGACTTTACTTCTGGCTTTCACCTTCTGCCCTCGCCTTTTCTTCTGGCTTCTGGCTTCTGGTTTCTGGCTTGCCTTTACCTGCCTTCTGCCTTCTGACTTGTCTCTACTCGGTCCGCGATCATGATCGCGATCGGAAACGAGGCGGTCGCCGCGGGGGAGGGAGCGTTCAGCACGTGAAGCGCGCCGGGGGTCGAGGCGAAGAGGAAGTCGTCGGCAAGCTGCCCGTCCCGGCCGACGGCCTGAGCGCGGATGCCGGGGGTGGATCGAACCAGGTCGCGCTCGCGGATTCCCGGCACCAGCTGGCGCACGGAATCGGCGAGGCGTCGATGGCTGAGCGATCGGGCCATTTCGTTCCAGCCGGTGCCCATATGGCGCGCGGCGAGGCGCCAGAAACCGGGCCAGGTGAGAGAGCTGCCGAGGTCCGCGGCGTTGAACCCTCGGCGCGAGTATTCCTCCCGGCCGAGGCTGAGAATGGCGTTTGGTCCCGCGTGTACCGCTCCGTCGATCATCCGCGTGAGATGAACTCCGAGAAAGGGGAAGGCGGGATCGGGGACGGGGTAGATGAGGGCGCGAACCAGGTGCCGGCGCGAGGGTGTGATGTTCCAGTACTCTCCGCGGAAAGGAATGATCCTCACGTCGGGGGAGATCCCATCCATGCGCGCGATCCGGTCGCTCTGCAGACCCGCGCAGGCCACGAGGAACCGGACGTCGAAGCTCGATCGCGACGTCCGTACGCGCCGTCCGTCCGCAGTGCGCTCGATGCCGACCGCTTCTTCGTCGAGGAGCAGCTCGGCGCCGCGTTCCCGCAGGTCGTCCGCGAGCGATCGGCAGACCAGCCTGTAGTCGGTAATCGCGGCGCTTCGGACGTGGATTGCGCCGAGGCCCCGCGCGTGAGGCTCCACGGTCTCGATCGCGGAGGGCCCCAGTCTCTCGATCGGGATCCCGTTGTCGGCTGCGCGGACGGCGAGTTCTTCGAGGCGGGGGAGATCGGTTTCATTGGATGCGAGGATCAGCTTGCCGCAGACCTCAACCGGAATCCGGTGGGTGCGGCACCAGGCGACCATCGCTTCGTTTCCTGCGCGGGCCAGCTCGGCTTTCAGAGAGCCGGGGCGATAGTAGATCCCCGAATGGATGACTCCCGAGTTGCGGCCGCTCTGGTGAGCGGCCCAGAACGGTTCCTTCTCGATCAGCGTCAGGCGCGCCGACGGATGGCGGCGAAGCAGCTCGCGCGCGGTTGCGAGTCCAACAATCCCTCCCCCGATCACGAGAAAATCGCGCATGGTCACCTGGGGACCCGGGATGACGGAAGCCCCCCGGCGCGGTTCATGCCGAGCCGGGGGGAGTCGTCAGTCGCTCGTGGTCCCCGCCAACGTTCTGGAGCTCTTGTGCTTCGCCTCGAGGAACCGGAGGATCGCGTTGAACTGGCTCTCCCCGTCCAGCTGCGCTTCGCGGATGACGGCGGGTCCCGTGCCGCTCCCGAGGAAATGACCTCGCTGGAACGGATGGAGGGTCATCGCCCGGCCGAGATCCGAACGGATCCAGCGGTACATCGTCGCCAGGGTGAAGCCCGTGATGCCCATCGCGTTCTGCGCGTGCTCCTCGGGGAAGATCGACTGCCGTTCTTCCTCGCTGAGCGTATCGAACAACTCCGCGCTGGAAACATAGTAGATGTTGACGTCCACTCCGTGCTGATCGAGAAGCGGAAGAGCACCCTGCACGAAGGCGTAGGTGACGCCGGACTCCTGAAGGACGATCGTCGCGTCAGCCGCGTCTTTTGCCTTCCTGAGGAGGTAGACGCCCTGCGCCGCCGCGGATGCATCGGCCAGGCCGAGCCGCTTGCGGTCGAGCACAGCCTCGTTGGGACGAGTCACGAAGGGAGCTATGACGGCCGGCCTCTTCCCGAGCGCGGCGCTCATCAGAGGCCAGATCTCCTGCGGCTCCCAGGGAGTCAGGGTGAAGACGGTTCCGGCGGGGAAGTTCTCCTGGAGGAGCTGCAGCGGCTGGGGGTCGGCGTGGGTCGGACCGTCCTCACCGGTGCCGAGGCCGGCGTGTCCGCAGACGACGATCATCGGCCGGTACGGCTCGCCGTCGAGCGACTGCCTTGCCTGGTTGCCGATCGCGTGAAGGCGCGCGGCGATGTGGCTGAGCGGCGCGATGAACGCCCCATAGGAGGAGCCTGCGCCGATGTGATTGCCGTAGCTCGAGAGGCCGGCGAGGACACCGGCCATCGCGTCCTCGCAGATGCCGCCGATCGAAAGGGTCCGGGAGTCGGGATTCGTCTTCGCG
This sequence comes from Thermoanaerobaculia bacterium, assembly GCA_046260175.1. Classification (GTDB taxonomy): domain Bacteria; phylum Acidobacteriota; class Thermoanaerobaculia; order Gp7-AA8; family Gp7-AA8; genus JBHEPS01. Next base: position 7,649 of record JBHEPS010000078.1, on the reverse strand, counting down.
TTGAAGAAGCCGCCCGGAAAGCCGACGGCGCCGTCGGAGATGCTGGTGGAGCCGAGAAGATCCGCGGCGGCCACGAAGATGGATCCTTCGCTCGCGCGGTTGAGATAGCCGATCGTCCGGCCGAGCTGGGCGCGGAGAGTCGTCGAGGTTCCGGGCTCGAGTGCGAGCTCCGAGGGGACCGAGGAAGGGGCGCCGGCAGCGGTGAACACCTGATCGATGCCTGAGGGAGCGGCCGCGCCCTCGCGTCGACCCTCCAGTCGGGCGCGGGAGTCGTCGAGGCGTCGCGTGAGCTCGGCGCGCATCGTCTCTTCGCTGCCGAGCGAGATGCGGAGCTGAGAGAGTGTTTCCCACAAGCAGGACTCGACGACCGAGGGATCGCTTCCGCCGAGGCATCGTGAGATGGCGGGCTCACAGGCGGGGAGCGGGCCTTTCAGCCGCGCCGCAAGGGGAGCGATGGAGTCGAAGAACCCCGCCGAGCAGAGCTTGTGGCCGGCGCCGTGCGACGCCCGTCCCTCGATGCCGTACCGCCAGCCCTTGGTGGTTCGGTAGACGATTGCGGTGGGCTGACCGTTGTCCATGGCCAGCGCGCGACGCTGGGCTTCGAAGATTTCGCTGAAGCTGGTGCCGTCCGCGACGTCGATGACGTTCCAGTCGTGGAGGTAGAAGAGCTCGCGCGGATCCCACTGCACGTAATCGCCGGGCTGGTCGTTCTCGCGCGTGACGTGATTGGAATCGATGGACGCCTGGTTCCAGTCGATGTGCATGATCGCGTTGCGGAGGGAGGCAGTCGCCGCGAAGGCGAGGCTCTCGGCGACGCGGCCGGGAGTAAGCCCTCCCTCACCCTCGATGATGTGGACGCGCGGCGGATCGCTGCGCCACGAATCGATCGCTCCGAGCGCGAGCCCGAGAGAGGAAGCGACTCCGACGCCCGAAGCTCCCGTGGAGAGGAAGACGAACGGAGTCGCGGGAGTCGGATGCCCGTCCAGGGCCTTCGTTTCGAACTGCTTGAACAGCGGCGTTTCCGCGCCCGGATTCCGCCGGAACCCGAGCAGGTCCTCGAGGCGGAGCTGGAGTTTCTGGTCGAGCGGCAGCTTCCCGCTGCCCGACTGCGAAAGGATCTCGTTGCGCAGGGCCCACATCGCGTAGAGACCGAGAGCCTTGTGGCCGGCCGAGTAGGAGATCAGGTCCGCGTCGCGGCGCAACGGGTCGCTCGGGTCGTAGTCCATCGCGCCGAACAGGAGCGCCTGTACGAAACGGCCCGATGAGATCGAGCCGCCGGGGTGACCCGAGCCGGGAACGAAGTTGTAGAGGATCGCGCAGAGCGACCTGTAGTACAGATCGAAAGTCTCGAAGGCCTCGAGGACGGCAGGGTCCACCGGAGGCGGCTGGGAGATCTCGATCCATTCCGCTCGACGCGGTCCGAAGTTGCGGGTCATCGGGTCTGCTCCTTTCAAACGATAGCGCGGCCCGAACGGACGAACTGGGCGAAACCGGCCGCGTCGGAGGCCGCCGCGCGGATGCGGTCGACCGCGAGACGCAGGTCATCGATGCTCGTCGCGATCGAAATGCGCAGGTAGTGCTCCCCTTCCGAGCCGATCCGACCGAAGGATTTGCGATCCATCGTGGCAACTCCGTACCGGAAGAGCAGAAACCGCTGGAAGAGGGTTGATGGGCTGCTCTGCTCACGCAGTTCCGGATCGAGGCTGTTCCAGGCTTCGATGGCTCCGATCCGCTCGCATGCGCCACCGATCCATGGGAAGACGTAGAAGGCGCCGCTCGGCCGGTGGCAGCGGACGCCGTCGATGGCGTTCAGCCCGTCGACGACCATGTCGCGGCGCTGCTGGAAGGCAGCGATCATCGACGCGATCGAAACGTCGCTCTCGCTGGAATCGATGGCCACCTGGGCGCCGTACTGGTTGTAGGCCGACACGCACGAGAAGTAGTTGATGTTGAGGTTGCGGAAGACGGCCGCTTCTTCGACCGTCGGGAAAACGGCCCAGCCGATCCGGCCGCCGGTCCACGAATACGATTTCGACACGCCCGAGACGATGATCGTCCGCGAGGCCATTCCCTCGACCGATGCGATCGAGAAATGGCGGTTGCCGTCGAAAAGGATCCGTTCGTAGACCTCGTCGCTGTAGACCCGGGCTTCCGGCGGAGCATTGGCGAGGATCACCGACGCGAGCCCGCGCAGCTCGGCTTCGGTCGCCACCCCTCCCGTCGGGTTGGAGGGAAAGTTGAGGATGATCAGCCGGGTGCGCGGAGTGATCAGTTTTTCGAGTTCCGCGGGATCGATGTTGAAGCCGGTCTTCTCGTCGAGATGGATCGGGACCGGCACCGCGCCGACATAGCGGGTGAACGACTCGTAGATCGGGAATCCCGGGCTCGGATAGATCACCTCGTCGCCGGGATCGCAGTAGGCTTCCTGACAGAGGCCGATGGGAGGCTTCGCCCCCGGGAAGACGACGACCTGCTGGGGAGTGACCGTGAGGCCGCGCCGCCTGCCGACGTCGCGCGCGATGGATTCGCGCAGCGGCAGGATGCCCTGCGGATCGACGTAATGGGTCTGGTCGCGGTCGAGTTGCTTCTTGATCTCGTTCCGGATGTGGAGCGGAAGCGCGAAGTCGGGCTCCCCCAGGTTGCACCGGATGACCGGCCGCCCCCCGGCTTCGACCTCGGCGATCAGAGGTCCGACCTTGAATGCGTTTTCCGTATCGATTCTGGAGATTCGCTCCGCAAAGCGAAGCGTGGCGGGTTCCACCGTCTGTATGATTCCCAGGAGACACCTCCCACTGGAACCGCCGGTCGCGATTCCGGGTTCTTGCCCTCTGGCTAGGCCGGGCTGAGAGCATCGTTTCAAAAAAAGAAGGGTCCAGTTGTGTGGCGAGTCACAACGGCCTGTGACCGTCGAGCCGCCCGCGCGCGGGCGATGAAAGCATCATAGGATCGGCGCTGCACCCCGCGGATGAGATCCGTCATAGGGCTGCGCCAGGTGACCCCTTAACCTATTTCCCGGAGCGCGGCATGAGGCCGCGCGCCGCTTCACCGATCCCCGGAGACCCCGAACCGGCCGTTCTTTTCGCAGGAGGCACCCAATGTTCATCGACGTCGACGCAAAGGTGGCAGAAGTCGCGTACGAGTATCCATGGAGCATGAGGATCTTCGACCGGCTCGGGATCGAGTACATCGGTCTCGACTCGATGCGGAGCCTGAGGGAGGCGGCCCTGGCCGCGGGCATCGACGAAGTCGCCCTGAGGGACACGATTCTGGTGACGAGCCCCGGTTCGGAGCCGGATCGGGATTGGAGCGGGATCCGGCCGGCCGAGCTGGTCGACCACATTCTCGCAAAGCATCACGAGTTCACCCGCACGGAGCTGGCGCGGCTCGAGCCCCTGGTCGACCGCCTAATCGGTCTCTATGGGGAGGCGCTGCCGGAGCTCATCGTCGTACGCCAGCTGTTCTGTCAGATTCGCGACGAGCTGCTCCCGCACATGCAGCGGGAGGAGATGCTCCTCTTTCCCCTCGTCCGCGCGCTCGACCGGGGGCTTGTCGACACCTCGACCGGCCCCGCGAGGGCGGTGCGCGTGCCGATGCAGGCGATGTGTCGGGAGCACGAAGGGGCGGTCCGGCTTTTCGCCGAGCTGCGTTGCGTGACCGCGCTCTATGCGATTCCGGACGACGGATGCCTCACATGGCGCGCCGTGATGCATGGACTGGCCGACCTCGAGCAGGACGTGCTCGAGCACACGTACCTCGAAGACGACATCCTCTTCCCGGCCGTGTCACAGCTGCAGAAAGCCACTCTGGCCATCGGGGCGTAGAGGGGACGACAGCGAGCAGCCACGGCTGGAAAGCCGTGGCCACCCTTTATGCAGTTGCTGTCGCCGCGGTGCTCTGCGCCGGTGTGTCGGTCTCGCATGCGGCCTGGTGCTTTTTCCTCTCGCTGAGGTAGTAGAGCACGGGGACCGTCACGCGAGAGAGCAGAAGCGAAGCGACTTCACCCGCCATGAGCGAGATGGCGAGCCCCTGAAAGATCGGATCGAACAGGATGACCCCCGCGCCGACGATGACCGCGGCCGCGGTCAGCGCCATCGGGCGGAAGCGAACGGCGCCCGCATCGATGACGGCCTCCGCGAGCGGCATTCCCTGCTTGAGCCGCAGCTCGATGAAGTCGACGAGGATGATCGAGTTCCGCACGACGATTCCAGCGCCGGCGATGAAGCCGATCATCGAGGTCGCCGTGAAGAACGCCCCCATCGCCGCGTGCGCCGGCAGGATCCCGACGAGCGAGAAGGGGATGGCAGCCATGATCGTCAGCGGGGTCTTGAACGACTGGAACCAGCCGACGACCAGGATATAGATGAGGATCAGCACGATCGCGAACGCGAGCCCGAGATCGCGGAAGACCTCGTAGGTAATGTGCCACTCGCCGTCCCACTTCATCGCGAATTTCGAGTCCGTCGAGGGCTGGCTCGCCACGTGCCGCTCCAGCCCGTAACCCTCGGGGAGCTCCAGAGCGTCGATCGCCTTATTCAGCTTCATGATCGCGTAGACCGGACTCTCTTCCCGCCCCGCCACGTCCGCGGTCACGTAGACGACCGGCATCAGGTTCTTGTGGTAGATGTTGCGCTCCGAGACGCTCTGCTCGACGCGGACCAGGCCCGCGAGCGGCACGAGTCCCCCCTCGCGCGTGGCGACCCGGATGGACTCGAGAGCGCCGATCGAGGAGCGCTGCTCCCGCGGAAGCCGAAGCGTGATCGGCACGTCCTCTTTTTCCGCCGGGTCGTGCAGCAGGCCGACATCCATTCCGGAGAGGGCGATGCGAAGCGAAGCAGCGATCTGTTCGACGCTGACTCCGAGGACGGCCGCGCGCTCGCGGTCGACCGTGAAGGTGACCTCGTCCTGTAGCGCCTCGGTGTACGAGTCGACGTCGACGACCCCGTCGGTCTGTCGGAAGATCTGCTCGATCTGGGCCGCGATCTCGGTCTGCCGCGCGTAGTCGGGGCCGTAGATCTCGGCGACGAGCGTCTGCAGGACCGGCGGGCCCGGAGGCACCTCCGCCACCTTGATGCTCGCCCCGGTGCGCTCCGCGATGTGTTGAATCTTGTTCCGGATCCGCTTCGCGATGTCGTGACTCTGCGCGCTGCGGTCATGTTTCGGAAGGAGATTGACCTGCACGTCGGCCTGAGTCGGGCCGCTGCGCATGAAGTAGTGACGGACCAGGCCGTTGAAGTTGAACGGCGCGGAGGTGCCCGCGTAGATCTGGTAGTTCACGACCTCCGGCTCGGCGGCGGCGATGAGCGCGACTTCCTGCGTGATCGCCGCCGTTCTCTCCAGCGTCGTCCCCTCGGGCGTGTCGACGATGATCTGCAGCTCGCTTTTGTTGTCGAACGGCAGCATCTTCACCCGCACCGCCTTGATTGCGACCAGCGACATCGAGAGCAGCAGCAGCACCGCGACACCGATGAGGAACATCCGCCGCGGGCCGGCCTCGCAGACCAGCTTGTTCATGATCCGCCGGTAGAAGGCGGTGGACTTTCCTTCGACCTCGTGGTCGCTGCCGGCTCCCTCCGCCTTACGGCGAAGCAGGCGCAGACCCGCCCAGGGCGTCACGATGAACGCGACGGCGAGCGAGAAGAGCATCGCCGCGGAGGCGCCGATCGGAATCGGTCGCATGTACGGTCCCATCAGGCCGGTGACGAACCCCATCGGAAGGATCGCCGCGATGACGGCGAACGTCGCGAGGATGGTCGGGTTGCCAACCTCGTCGACCGCCTCGACCGCGATGTCGCGCGTCGAGCGGTTCTCGTTTCCCGGCAACCGGAAATGACGGACGATGTTCTCGACGACGACGATCGCGTCGTCGACGAGGATGCCTATGGAAAAGATGAGCGCGAACAGCGTGATGCGGTTCAGCGTGTAGCCGAACATCCAGAAGACGGCGAGGGTGAGCGCGAGCGTGACCGGGATCGCGATCGCAACGATGCCCGCTTCACGCCGGCCGAGGGCGATCCAGATGAGCGCCGCGACCGAAGCGATCGCGATCAGCATGTGGAACAGGAGCTCGTTCGACTTCTCGGTCGCCGTCTCTCCGTAGTCGCGCGTGACCGTGACTTCCACCTCGGACGGAATGAGAGTCCCCTTCAGCTCCTCGACCTGCTCGAGGAGCGTGTGGGTGAGGCTGGCGGCGTTCGTTCCCTGCCGCTTGGCGATCGAGACGGTGACGGCCGGCTCCATGCCGCTCGCTCCCTCCGTCGCAGCTGCTCCCTTGCCGGAGAATACGTAGTCGCGCGCCTCTCCCGGGCCGTCGTGGATCGTGGAGATGTCCCGGAGGTGGACCGGCCTGCCGTCGACGACACCGACGACGAGCGCGCCCACTTCCTCGGAAGTCTCGAAGAACCCTCCGGCCTGGACCAGCACCTCGCGGTCGCCCGTGTTGAAGCTGCCGGCCCGCATCTCGCGGTTCGCCTGCTCCAGCGTCTGGGGCAGCATCGCCGGTGCAATTCCATGCGCGGACATGCGCGCAGCGTCGAGGGAGACCAGGACCCGCCGCGGCTCGCCTCCGAGGATCTTCACGTCGGCGACATCGGGCACGCGCTTGAGTTGATTCGCTGCTTCAGCGGCGACGCGTCGAAGGGTGAAGTGGTCGTAGCGGGAGCTCGAGAACGTCAGCGCGAGGACCGGCACGTCGTCGATCGAGCGCAGCTTGATCAGCGGCGGTGAAGCGTCCTGCGGTATCCGGTCGACGTTCGCCGCGAGCTTCTGGTTGAGCTGGACGAGCGCCTCCTCTTCGTCGAATCCGACCTTGAACCGGACGATGACCATCGACATGCCCGGCGAGGAGGTGGAGTAAACGTACTCGACACCCGAGATCTCCCAGAGGAGCTGCTCGAGGGGAGAGGTGACGCGTTCCTCGATCTCCGCGGCCGAAGCGCCCGGCATCTGGACGAACACGTCGACCATCGGGACGACGATCTGCGGTTCCTCCTCCCGGGGAAGAGCGACGACTGCGAGCAGCCCGAGGAGGATGGATGCGATGACGATCAGCGGCGTCAGCTTCGAGTCGATGAAGGCGCTCGCGAGGCGGCCCGCGGTCCCGAGGGGTTGCTTCTCATTCACGAGCGTCCTCCTTCGAGCACCATTCCCGCCTCGATGCGGGAGACGTTCGAGACCGCGATCCGCTCACCCGACGCGAGGCCCGAGAGGACTTCGACGGAACCATCGGGATGCGCCACGGTTCGGACGAGACGAAGCGCGGCCTTCCCGCTCGCATCGACCACCCAGACATTCTCGATCTGCCCCTGCCGTTTCACCGCGGCCGCGGGAACGAGAATCCCCAGGCGATCGCCCGCGGGGATCAGGGCGCGGCCGGAAAGGCCGGCGCGCAGTCCGGGAACTTCCGGGAGTGCGATCTTCACCGTGAAGGTACGGGTCGAAGGGTCGATGGCGGGAACGACGTCGAGGACGCGACCTTCGACCAGCAGATCGAGGGCGTCGATTCTGACGGGGACGGTGTCTCCGACCGAGACCGCTCCGCCGAGCGTTTCGTCGAGCGCGGCGTCGAGCCGGAAGCCGGTGCCGCCGTCCACGCGGATGAGGGGCATTCCTGGTGCGGCCTGGGAGCCGACGTCGACGTATCGCTTGGCTAC
>JBHEPS010000077.1:0-11854 GCA_046260175.1 Thermoanaerobaculia bacterium | reverse complement strand
AGATCGGCACGCGCATCGGCGAAATCGGAAACACATCAATCGAGTTCGAATCCGAAGTCCGCCTCCAGAGCGGGGAGCTGGCGGCGCGCGGCCGGGTGGTCGTGGTCCATTTCTCATGGCAAGCCAACCGCAAAACGCCGATTCCCGAGGAGCTCAAGGAGCGGATCGCGGGTTTTCAGGAAGAGACGGTGCGGGCGGAACGCTGAAATTGGGGTTGGAAGAGCGCCCCTCTTAATCTGCTAGAATCGAAAGACTTATGTCTCCGCCGCGAGGGTCCGCTTGATCACCGGATTCAACACCGACATCAAGCACAACAGTCGGGTCTACCACATCCAGACCGAGGATAAGGGGCTGCAGAATCCCTGCATCGAGTCGCTGGTCTACGTGGGGGGCGAGATTCTCGCCTCGAAGAAAACCTCCTACGCTTCACAAATCACGCAAGGCATCGACGAAAAGATCATTGCGCAGCTGATGGAGCAGCAGCACAAGACCGTCATCGCCGCGGTCAAGCGAGGTCGTTTCGACGAAAAGCTTCCGGACGACACCGCCGACGACATGATGTTGCCGATCGATCTGACCACGCGTGCCGTCCCGACGCCCGCGGAACCCGCGGATGACCGCACGCTCGACCAGGTCATCATCGATTACCTCGCCGCTGAGGCTGAAAGCGAGCATCTGGAGCTGACGCTTCTGACGACCTCGGAGTTCATCGCCGGCCAGTCCACCGAGCTCCGGGTCTCGACCAGGCGAAGCATCAGCCATGCGCCGATCGCAGCGGCGACGGTCGAGGTGAAAGTGATCTCCACGGTCGAGGTTCCCCGGGTCATCTACCGCGGGAAGACGGCGGCCGACGGCGTGGCCACGATCCGCTGCGCGATTCCGGCCTTCCATGAGGGAACCGCCGCCATCATCATCTCCGCACAGAGCCCCTTCGGAAACGACGAGGTCAAGCAACTCGTTAAGCGAAAGAGATGAGCCCCGCCGGATGTTGAACGATTCATGAGTCAAGGGATGACCATTGCCGTCCAGGTGAACGGAGCTCCGCGGGAAGTTCCGGCCGAGCTGACCGTCCGCGATCTGGTGAAGTTGCTCGGCTTCGAACAGGAACTGGTGGCGGTCGAAGTGAATCAGGAGCTGGTCCCTCGCGCCGAGCACGCCGATCGCAGCGTCCGCTCCGGCGATCGAATCGAAATCGTCGAGTTCGTCGGCGGGGGCTGAGGGTCCCTGGGCGCGGAGGCGCCGGTCTCGCCGGGGCTGGATCGGGTGTTCGCCTGGCCCCAGGCCGTGGGAGAATCGGAGCCTGCGGCCCCGCCCCGACCGCTGGCCAGTTTGCTGCATAGTGGGCTTACCGCGACCGTTCGGTCCGCTCGATCCCATGCGCCGTCATCGCTTTCTGAACACCCTAATGATCTTCGCCGGCTTCGGCGTGATCCTCTACGTGCTCATCAGCCTTTTCGTCTCCTCGCCACGCCGCTTGATTTTCGGCGTCGACAAGCAGAACGGGGCGATCCGGCGCGCTGAGCAGGGGATCGTTTTCCTCCCACCGCACCAGTACTACCGGTTGAACTTCGAACGGCGAAACGGCCTGGCGGCTCACGAAGGAATCGCGGTCGTACGCTCGCAGGAGGGAGTGCCGATCCGGCTCACCTACCACCTCCGTTTCGATGTGGACCAGGACCAGATGCCCGACTCGCGGCGGTTGGTGCGCGAGGGTTGGAGCGCCTGGATCCGCGCGCGTGTCTCCGAGGCGATCACGGCGTTGCTGAGCCGGATCCCGGTCGAAACCCTGGTTTCGCCGACGAATCCGGCAGGCTCGCACCGGGAGCTCGTCCGGCGCACGGTCACCAGCCATCTGGCACAGAGCGGCCTGACGGTTTCATCGTTCGAGATCGAACGGATGGAGATCGACCGCGATGCCCTGCTTCGTTACAAGAGAGGTGAGCTGCGGAGAAACGCGCGCGCGCCCGGCGGCCGGGTCGCCATCCTCGGTCTCGAAGCAGCCGACTGGCAGCTCATCCGCGAGCTCATCAACGATGACCGCATGCCGAACATCGCTTCGCTGATTGACGCCGGAACCACGGCCGTCGTGCAGCCCGTCCGCCCGACCCTCGCCCCGCTCGCCTGGACGACTCTGGCGACCGGACTTCCACCGGACCGGCATGGAGTTCTCGATTACGTGCAGCCGGGGAGCGCCACGCCGGTCGAGTCGCGAACCCGCCGCGCTCCCGCGATCTGGGATATCGCGCAGGCGTTCGGGCGCCAGTCGCTGGTCGTGAGCTGGTGGGCGTCCTGGCCTCCGGTCCGCCCGGGACTGACGCAATTCGATCTGCCGATGGTGCTCGAGCCGAAGGCAGTCCATCCACCCGAGGCGGCTGAAGTCATCGCCCCACTGCTGATCTCCGAAAACGAAATCCGCTTCGAGGACATGCAGCGCTTCCTCAACGTCACCGAGACCGAGTTTCAGCAGGCGATCGGATCCAACGATCCCAACGATCCGATCCGGATGCTGCGCTCCACGCTCGCGAAGACCTGGAGCGATCACCGAGCGGCTCTCGCTCTTTTCGAGAAGCAGACCCCGGCGCTGACGATGGTTCTCTTCAGCGGCACGGATACGGTCAACCATTTGTTCAGCCCCTATCACCCGCCGAAGAGGCAGGTGGTACCCATGGAGGATTACCGGCGATACTGGCCGACGGTGGCCGCGTATTACTCCGAGATCGACCGGCTGGTCGGTGAATGGATCCGGGTGCTGCCGACCGACACCACCCTGCTGGTCGTCTCCCCCTACGGGATGGATTGGGCCGAAGGAAGACCGGTCGCCCGGCCGGCGGGAGAGTCGCAGCTCGCGGAGCATCGTGGGAATGGCGTCCTTATCGCGTTCGGCAACCGGGTCGATCCTTCTCGAGCTCGCCGCGCCATCAACGTCATCGACATCGCTCCCACCGTTCTCTCCCTCCTGGGTCTGCCGGTTTCGCGAGAGATGCCGGGAACTTTTCAGCCATGGCTGGCGAACGAGGTCGAGCCGGTCCAGTCGGTCCAGGTGACCAGCTACGGCCTTCTCCTCGAGCCGAAACTCGTTTCGGTGGACGTTGAAAGCGATCCGGATTCCTATCGCGCCTATCTGCAGGCGATCGGTCACTTCGTCGATCCCAACAGGAGCACGATGCCCGCTCTCCAGCCCGACGAGCAGGCCGAGACGGTCGCCATGGGCTCCCCGCAGTGGGGAAGCTACGCGCACAACAACAATCTCGGGGTCCAGCTCCATCGAGAGGGGAAGACCGCCGAAGCGATCCGGGCGCTCGAGGAGGCGATCGGGCTCAACAGCGGGCGCCCGACGGCGTATCTCAACCTGGCGATCGTTTATCTATCCGTCGAGCGACACACGGACGCCGAAGACGTCTATTTCGAAGGAATCGCCAGGGGTGCGGAGAATCCAGTCGACCTGATTACGGGATTCGCTGCGTGGCACCGGGAGAATGGAAATCCAACTCGAGCCGTGTCGGCGCTCCAGCGCGGAAGTGTGCTCTTTCCGGACTCCGCCGAGATCTCGGCGAATCTCGGCTCCGCGTACGCATCGGTGCAGCGCTACACCGACGCGACCGCCGAGCTCGAGCGCGCGCTGACGATCTCTCCCTCGTCGACGCTGGTTCTGAACAACCTCGGCCAGATCTCCGTCCAGAGGAAAGACTATGGCCAGGCGCTCGACTACTGGAGCCGCTCGCTGGCGCTCAACGGCGCGCAGCCTCGGATCCGGGAGGGGATCGAGGCCCTCCGAACGCGGATCTGATCCCCGGGCAGCGCCGTCGTAGAATCCCCTCATGAGTTCTCTCACCTCTGCCGAGTGGTCGCGTTACAGCCGGCATCTGGCGCTGCGCGAAGTCGGCCGGGAAGGTCAGCAGCGACTGCGGGACGGCAGCGTGCTGGTGGTCGGAGCCGGAGGGCTGGGTAGTCCCGTCGCGCTCTATCTCGCGGCGGCCGGTGTCGGCAGAATCGGGATCGTCGACCATGACCTCGTCGAGGAAAGCAATCTTCAGAGGCAGATCCTCCACGGCACCTCCGCGATCGGGAAACCGAAGCTGGTCTCCGCGATCGACCGGCTGAGAGACCTGAATCCCTTCGTGGATCTGGTTCCGATCGCCACCCGCCTCGACTCTTCGAACGCGATGGACGTCCTCGCGGATTGGGACGTCGTCGTCGACGGAACCGACAACTTCCCCACGCGCTACCTGATCAACGATGCCTGCGTCTTCCTCGGCAAGCCGAACGTCTACGGCTCGATCTATCGCTTCGAAGGACAGGCGTCCGTGTTCCATCCAGCGGGTGGCGCTCCCTGTTACCGCTGTCTGTATCCCGAACCTCCGCCACCGGATCTGGTGCCGAGCTGCGAAGAAGGAGGCGTGTTGGGCATCGTTCCCGGCCTGGTCGGAAGCGTACAGGCCTCCGAGGCGCTGAAGCTGCTGCTCCGGGAGGGGCGAACTCTCGAGGGAAGGCTTCTGCTGATCGATGTGCTTCGGATGGAGTTCCGCGAGCTGAAGCTGAGGCGCGATCCGCTCTGCCGCGTCTGTGGCGACTCCCCCTCGGTAACTTCGCTGATCGATTACGAAGGGTTCTGCGGACTGGGAGAGCTGAACGCGAGTGAAATCACCCCAATCGATCTCAAGCGGCGCCTGGACGCGGGCGAGAATCTCACTCTGGTCGACGTGCGGGAAGGATGGGAGTGGGAGATCTCGCGGCTCGACGGCGCGAAACTCGTCTCCCTCGGCCACCTTCGGGAACAGATGGATGAGATTCCGCGGGATGATGAGGTCGTCGTCTACTGCCGCAGCGGCGCGCGAAGCGCCAGGGCGTGCGCCGTCCTGCGGGAAGCAGGATTCCGCGCATCCAACCTCAGCGGCGGTCTTGCCGCGTGGGCGCGGCAGGTCGATCCGAAACTGCGCGTGGGCTGATCGGCGCCGCAATCAGCTCGCGTCCGAACAGGACGACCACCGATCGACCCGGCGAGCGTCTCACGGTGCTTCCATCGAGGACCGCGATCCCGACGTCGACGAACTCGGGCTGCGTCACATTGTCGCGGTGGCCGGGTGACTCCATCCATGAGTCGACGAGGAGAGCGGGCGTGTCGAACCCGGCCGCCAGGTTCTCGGCGGCGCGAACGTAGCGATATCCCCGCGCCGTCATCCAGGTGAAAGGGGTCCGCCCGTCGGGAGCGAGGTGCGACCAGTACCGCATCTCGATCATGTCGCCGAGCCGGTCTTCGGCAGCGTCGTCGAGGCGGAAATCGCGTCGAAATGGCGGGAGATCGAGCTCCGCGCGCTTGCGATTCAGATTCTCGAGGATCGTCTCGGGGGTGATCTCCGCGGCGACCGACGTCGTCGGGGCGTCGACATCGCCCGCCTCGCCGGCAGGCGCCGGAAGGGGGAGGGCGAGCGCGAGGAGCAGAAGAGGCAGGACTCTCATACGATACCCGGGGCGGCGGAGGATTCGCCTTCCGCTCTTTCAAAACCCGGATCGGTGCTCCGCTTGTTTCAGCCTGTGCGAAATTCTGGAATCCGGGCAGGAAGGAGGTCGTTTGACCTCCCTTCAAGCGCTCCAATAGACTCCGCCCGATTCGGGGAGGAGCCGCGAGATGAAGAAGATCGCCGTCGTCGGTGGCGGAACCATGGGAAACGGGATCGCGCACACTGCCGCGCAGACCGGCCACGAAGTGACGCTGCTGGAAGTGAGCGCAGAACTGCTGGACAAGGCGCTCGGAACGATCAGGAAGAACCTGCAGCGCGGAGTCGACAAAGGGAAGATGAGCGCCGAGGATCGCGAAGTGGTGCTCGGACGGATCAGGACGACGACGAGCGTGGACGACCTGGTGGACGCCGAGTTGATCGTAGAGGCCGTGGTGGAGAATCTCGAGGTGAAGCTGGGGCTTTTCCGCCGGCTCGACCAGGTCGCCGCGCCCGGGGCCATTCTCGCCTCGAACACCTCGTCGATCTCGATCACGAAGCTGGCGGCGGCGACGCAGCGGCCAGGACAGGTCATCGGGATGCATTTCATGAATCCGGTTCCGGTGATGACGCTCGTCGAGGTGATCCGTGGAATCGCGACCTCGGACGAGACCTGGAAGAGGGTCGACGAGCTGGCCCGCGCAATGGGGAAGACGCCGATCGAGGTGAACGACTATCCGGGGTTCGTGTCGAACCGTGTGCTGATGCCGATGATCAACGAGGCGATCTTCGCGGTTTACGAAGGAGTCGCGACGGCTGAGTCGATCGACGGAGTGATGAAGCTCGGGATGAATCACCCGATGGGCCCGCTGACCCTGGCGGATTTCATCGGGCTCGACGTCTGTCTCGCGATTCTCCGAGTCCTGGAGGCCGGATTCGGAGATCCGAAGTACCGTCCATGCCCGCTGCTGGTCAAGATGGTGGATGCGGGGTGGTTGGGCAGGAAGTCGGGACGCGGGTTCTATGAATACAACGGTTGACGACGGACATACCCAGCGGTGCTCTGCTGTTTGAGCGGATGGGAAATAATCAAAAGATGCTCTGTCAGACATGTGGCGCGTTCAATGACGACGAGCGGGAGTACTGCTTCCGCTGCCAGGCGAAGCTCCTGGTTCTGTCCGGCGTGTCGTCATACGACGACGACGAGATCGATGACTATGACGAGGAGCAGGACGTCTCACTCGACGAGCATCTGCTCGAGCGGGTCTCTGCGCTCGAGGAGATCGTCAAGCGGTCGGCCGAAATGCTGCGGGTCGCGATCGACACGATCCACAAGCACGAGCGCGCGATCTTCGTCAATCAGACGGGTCTTCTCTCGCTGAAGGAAGTTCTCGAGAAGAAGAACCTCGTCAGCCACGACGAAGTGACCGACCTCTGGGAGTCGAAGATGGGCGAGCAGCTGCTCGCCCTCGAGATCAAGGAGCGTTTTTCGGAGCGGAAGGACCGCATTCTCTCCCTGTTTCACGGCGACAGGCGGGATCGCTTCGTGGAACTGATCGCCGAGGCGCAGACGCTGATCGAGACCTTCGATCAGTCGCGCGGTATGAAGACGCTCGAGGACGCATTCAAGCTCGACAGGGACAATTACGAGCTCGGGTTCTTCCTCGGCGAGATGTACTTCAACGACGGGGATCTCGATCGCGCCAAGTCGTATCTCGAGCGGACGCTCGAGGTCCAGCCCAATCACTTCGACGCCGCCGTGTTCTACGGCGTGCTGCTCCATGAACGGCAGGACCTGAAGGGAGCCGAGAGGTGGCTCCGCCGCGCGATCCAGATCTCGCAGGAGTCCTTTCTTCCCTACTTCTCCCTCGGCGCCATCTACTCGCTCCAGGGGAAGCTGCTCCGCGCGCAGAAGTTCCTTCAGAAGGCGATCGAGATCGAGCCGATCCCGCAGGCGTACTATCTTCTCGGCACGACCTATTACGAGAAAGGGCAGCTCGACCGCGCGATCCGCTCCCTGCAGTCGGCCATCAAGCTCGACCCCGAGTACGAAGAGGCCATCTACCACCTCGGCCTCTGCTACCTCGACCGCAACTGGAACCGCAAGGCGATGCAGTGCTTCCAGGAAGCGCTGGAGCTCAATCCGAACAAGATGGAGTACCAGCAGGCCTTCCACATGTACCAGGAAGACAAGGAAGGGAAGCACACGCCGGTCAAGGGAGAGGCGGCCGACGACTTCGCCCGCGCGGGCGAGATGGCCAGCCAGGGAAACTACCAAGGCGCGCTGGAGCACTACCGCCGCGCGGCCAAGCTCGATCCTAAGAACGTGAACATTCTCATCGCGTGGGCGCTCCTCTGCTCGCATCTCGATCTCAACCGGGAGGCGATCAGCGCTGCGAGGGAAGTGCTCAAGCTCCACCCGCCCGAAATGGTCGCAGCCGCGGCGTACACGACGCTGGTCGAGGCACTCCGGGCCGAGGGGAATCTCAAGGAAGCGAACCGCGTCCTCGAGCAGATGCTCGTCGAGTCGCGCTCCAATTACGCGAAATCGATCGCCTATTACGAGAAGGCGTACAACCTCGCGGAGATGGGAGAGAACCTCGACGAAGCGCTCGAGAGCGCCCAGCTCGCGCTGAAGTTCTCGCCCAAGGAGTTGCGGCAGTTTCCCCTGGCGGCTCTCGGGTGGGTGTATTTCAAGAGGCGCGACCTTCCGAACGCGGTCGACTTCCTGAGCCGCTCGGCCGAGCTCGGGCCGACGGCGACGAGCCTGACCCATCTCGGCATGGCCCTGCTCGAGGCGGGCGAGAAGGACCGCGCGCGCGTCACGTTCCGCCAGGCGAAGCAGTTCAAGAAGCAGGGAGCCGGACTCGAGGAGAAGATCCTCGAGCAGGTCCGCTCGACCGCCAAGCTCATCGCGCGCGTGCACTCGAAGCGTCGCAAGCCCGTACGAGGGTAGGCGCGGGGGCCTACAGCCTGCGCAGCTTGGCGAACTTGGCGATGAACTTCTTCGTCCCGGCGCGGTCGAAGTAGACGGTCAGCTTGGCCTCGGGTCCGTTGCCTTCCATCCGCAGGATCACGCCGTCTCCGAACTGCTCGTGAGTCACGCGTGCGCCGCGGCTGTAGCCGGTCCCCCCTGCTGCGCCCCCGGGAGCGGCAGGCCTGGGTCGGGAAGGAGCCGGACGCACGGCTTTCGGATCGAAGCGGACCGGCTCGCTGCCGGTCGTGCTCCCGCCGCCGCCGAAGAACGTGAAGACGTTCCGCGCCGCCTCGGGACGCCCGGCGGAGGGCCGTCCCTGACCCGAGTCCCAGCCGCGCCCTGCGCTCGCGGAGCGGGACTGCAGTCGCACCGGCTCGGTGACTTCCTCGGGAATCTCGGCGAGAAAGGGAGAAGGACTCTGGTCGCGGAACTGCCCGTGCATGCGCCGCTGGACGCACCAGATGCAGTAGAGCTGCTCGCGGGCGCGCGTCATCCCGACGTAGCAGAGCCGGCGCTCCTCCTCCACGTCGTCCCCGCGCGAGTTCGAGTGCGGCAGCACGCCTTCCTCCATGCCGGTGAGGAAGACGACTCGGAACTCGAGTCCCTTCGCGGCGTGAAGAGTCATGAGGGTGACTCCGCGCTCCTGCTGATACTGGTCTACGTCCGAGATCAGCGACACCGAGTCGAGGTACTCGGCGAGTCCCGCCTCCGGGTTCGCTTCGTAGAACTCGCGGGCGGAGTTCACGAGCTCCTCGAGGTTCTGCAGGCGCGTCTCGTCCTGCGGATCGCGCGAAGCCAGAAGCATCTTTCGATAACCGCTCCGCAGAAGCACGAAGTCGAGGATTCTCGGAAGCGACTCTTTCTCCGCGGCGGTGCGGATGTCGACGATCGTTTCCCGGAACTCGCGAACTGCCTTCCGCGCTCTGTCGGCCAGGAAGGTCAGCGGACCGTCGATTACCTGCCAGAGGGAGATTCCGAGGGATGTCGAGGCTTCGGCGAGGACTTTCTCTGTGGTGGCTCCGATCCCGCGTGTCGGGGTGTTGATCACACGCTCGATCGAAGGAGTGTCGTCCCGAAGGGCGAGGCGGAGGTACGCCATGATGTCTTTGATCTCGGCGCGCTCGTAGAACTTCACTCCGCCCACGACCGAGTAGGGGAGATTGGCCGCGAGAAGCTCTTCTTCGAACGGTCGCGACTGCGCGTTGGTCCGGAACAGCACGGCCACCTCGCTCAGGGGTACGCGCGATCGCATCTCGAGAATGCGGTTGATGACGAACTTGGCTTCCTCGCGCTCGGAGTCGCACGAGACGATCCGGACCGGCTCTCCACTCCCGGAGTCGGTGAACAGGCGCTTGCCCTTCCGGTTCACGTTTTTCGAGACGACTCCCGTGGCTGCCTCGAGGATATTTCCGGTCGATCGGTAGTTCTGCTCCAGCTTGACGACCTTGGCGCCGGGAAAATCCTTTTCGAAGTTCAGGATGTTCGAGATGTCGGCGCCTCGAAACGCGTAGATCGACTGATCCTCGTCTCCGACCGCAACGACGTTTCCGTGCTCGCCCGCCAGACGCTGGATGAGCGCGTACTGCGCGTGGTTGGTGTCCTGATACTCGTCGATCAGGATGTGGCGGAACCTCCGATGGATCTCTTCGCGAACGACCGGATGCTCGTCGATGAGCCGGACGAGGTTTCCGATCAGATCGTCGAAGTCCATCGCGTCGAACTCTCGGAGCTTCGACTGGTAGGTCTTGTAGACCGCCGCGACGCGGGAGCCGAAAAAGTCGAGGGTTTCCTTCTCGTACCGGTCGGGAGGCGTGAGCTGGTTTTTCGCGCGCGAGATCGCCGAGAGAACAGCGCGGGGCTGGAAGACGGAATCGTCGAGCCCTGCCTCCCTGATCGAGCGCTTCACGAGCGTCATCTGGTCCGCGCTGTCGTAGACCGAGAAGGATTTCGTGTATCCGAGAAGGTCCGCCCATCGCCGCAGGAGACGGAGGGCGATCGAATGAAACGTGCCGATCCAGGGGCGTTCCCGACGGGCGGGAACGAGCCGTTCGACGCGTTCGAGCATCTCGCGGGCCGCCTTGTTCGTGAAGGTGACCGCCAGAATGGAGGCGGGGTCCACTCCCTGATTCGAGATCAGGTTCGCGATCCGGTAGGTGATGACGCGGGTCTTGCCGGAGCCGGCACCTGCAAGGACCAGGAGGGCTCCGTCGCCGTGGGTGACTGCTTCGCGTTGCGGGGGATTGAGGGAATCGAGTTCGATCATGTCGAGAGGGCGGATCTTACAAAAAACCGGGCGATTCGGCGCGTGGAGGCGGGAAATTGTCCCAAGGGGTGACACGGAACGTCACTCCTCGAGGGGGCAGAGCACCACTGGAACGCCGGAGAGCCGGAGTTTGTTCTCCACGACGGCGGGGATGGTCTACACTCCTCGTGGAGCGGAGGTCTCAATGTCTGGAGTCATTTCTGCGGTTTCGCCAGCTATGCTGGTCGCTGGTTTCGGCATCATGGAGTTGCTCCTCATCTTCCTGATCATCGTCGTCATTTTTGGGGCATCGAAATTGCCTCAGTTGGGCCGAGGCCTGGGTGAGGGCATTTCGAACTTCAAGACTGGACTCAAGGGAAAAGATGAGTCGAAGTCGGTCGAAGAAAAGAATCGGAACTGACGCCACCCGGGCGAAGAAAGCCCGAACGTGAACGATCCGTCCATACCGCGTTTTCAGTACAGAAGTGACCTCGGAACCACGCCGCTTCCCGAGGTTCTGCTGACGATTCACAAGCACCGCGTTCCGGGCGTGGTCGAGTGCTCGCGCGGGGATGAGATCAAGAACGTTTTCATCGACGGTGGAAACATCATCTTCGCCAGCTCGAACCAGACCACCGACTCCCTCGGCGACCGTCTGCTCAGCTCTGGCCGGATCACTCAGGAGCAATACGAGGAGAGCGTTCGACGCCTCACCGCTGAAGGCAACGCGAAGCGGCAGGGAGCGATCCTGGTCGAGATCGGAGCCCTGCAGCCGAAGGACCTCTTCGTCAACGTGGTCGAGCAGGTCCAGTCGGTCGTCTGGTCGATCTTCGACTGGGAGAGCGGCGCGGTTGTGTTCGAGCCCGGCCGCGGGAAAAAGACCGAGTTCATCAAACTGGCCATTCCGATTCCTCAGGCAGTGATGCGCGGCATCCGCGTGATGTCGGAGCCGAAGCGGCTCCTGGCCCGGGTCGGCGGCCGGCAGACGGTGCTCGAGCGCGATCCCGAGCGGCTCGCGGTCGACATCAAGCTCGACCCCGATGAGCAGAGCATGCTGGCGATGGTCGATGGGCGTCGCTCGCTGCAGGAGCTCATCGAAAACGCACCCGTTCCCACGCCTCTCGCCGCACGCCTCGTCTACGGACTCCACATCCTCGGGCTCACCCGGGCACATCGCTCCAAGACGATGAAGGTGCAGTT
>JBHEPS010000076.1:0-12085 GCA_046260175.1 Thermoanaerobaculia bacterium | reverse complement strand
GCCGATGGAAGGGCCGACGCGCAGATCATCCCCGACCGGCGGGAGGCAATTCGAAAGGCCGTCGAGCTGGCCGGCGAGGAGGAGGTCATCGTCGTTGCAGGAAAAGGACACGAGACCTACCAGGTCGTCGGGGACGAGATTCTCCATTTCGATGACAGGGAAGAGGTCGAGATCGCGTTGCGATCTCTCGAGAAATCTGCATCTTAATGAGCACGGGTCAAAAAGAAAAATTAAGGTTGAATTCGAGATAAAATGATTTACTATAATCATCAGCGTCATCAACTGGCTCTTCCGGCTCCGTCGGCAAGTGGACGAGAGCGTGGGAGGATGCGGATCGCCGGGCAGCCCAAAGGGGAAGGGGCGATCCTGTATCGAACCCGGCGGAGTCGGCAGAGCCAGTCGGTGACCAACCTCTCGTCGAGAGTCCTTCCCGCACAACCCGAGTCGACCCCGAGCCCGGAGGTGTCTTCATGCCTGCGCTGAACTTCGCCCGTCTTGCGAGCATGGTGTCGGGCGAGGTCGTCCAGGGGGGGGAGTTCCCGTTCGGTCGCGTGGTCATCGACAGCCGCGAGGCCGACGCGGAATCGGCGTTCTTCGCGATCCGTGGAGAGCGGCTGGACGGGCACGACTATCTTGCGAAGGCGCTCGAGAAGGCCCGCGGCGCGGTCGTGTCGCGACTTCCCGACCCGCTTCCGCCCGGGAAGGCGATCGTCCTGGTCGACGACACGACCGCGGCGCTCGTGCGGCTGGCTGCGGCGATCCGTCGCGAGTTCCCCTTTCTCCTGATCGGGGTTACCGGCTCGACCGGGAAGACGACGACGAAGGAGATGATCCACGCTCTCGTCGAGACCGAGCGGAGGGCGTTCCGCTCGTGGGGTAATTTCAACAACCAGATCGGCTTTCCGCTTTGTCTGAGCAATGTTCCCGACCGCGCGCAGGTGGTGGTCTCCGAGATGGGGATGAATCACGCGGGCGAGATCGCCGACATGGCTTCGTACGGGCGGCCCGACATCGGCGTCTACACGAACATCCGTCCGGTCCATCTCGAGTTTTTCGGCTCGATCGAAGGGATCGCGGCCGCCAAGCGCGAGCTACTCGAGAACCTTTCCCCGCGCGGCCGAGTCGTGCTCAACGCGGACGACCCGCAGGTGATGCGGATCGCCGAGGGGTTCGAAGGGAGCCGGATGACGTACGGCTTCAGCGAGGGTGCGGACGTGCGCGCGGTGGAGGTCGAGGAGCGCGGGCTACGAGGGACTTCGTTCACGATCGAAGCGGAGGGAGGGCGGCGGCGGATCGAGCTCGCCCAGCCGGGACTCCACAATCTCGAGAACTATCTGGCGGCGGTGGCCACGGCGCGGCTCGCCGGAGTCTCCTGGGAGGGGATCGAGCGGGGAACGGCCGCGATCGCTCCCGCCTATCACCGCGGCGTTCTGGTCGAGTGGAACGGAGCGAGCCTCTACGACGACACCTACAACTCGAACCCGTACGCTCTCGGGCGAGCTCTCGAGCTGATCGCCGGATCCGAGGCCGCAGGGAGGCGGATCGCGGTCGTGGGGGACATGCTCGAGCTCGGAGAGGGCGAGATCGAGTTCCATCGCGAGTCTGGAAAGGCAATCCCGAAGCAGTTCGAGATCGTCGTCGCGGTCGGGCCGCGCTCGAAGGCGCTCCTCGAGGGGGCGCGCGAGGCGGGCTTCGCCGATTCCCAGCTTCATCATTTCGACCGGGCGGAGGAAGCGACGCCGTTTCTCCGCGAACAGGTCCGTCCCGGCGACCTCGTTCTGCTGAAGGCATCGCGAGGGATCGGACTCGACCGGATCGTGACCGAGCTCGAGGGAGGCGCCTAGCATGCTTTACTACCTCCTCTTCCCGCTGCGCGACGTCGTGTCGGCATTCAACGTCTTCCGGTACATCACGTTCCGGACGGCATGGGCGGCTCTCACGGCGCTGCTGATCTCGTTCGTGCTCGGCCCCTGGCTGATCAGGCGGATGCGCCGGATCAAGCTCGGCCAGTTCATCCGTGAGGAAGGACCGCAGTCGCATCACATGAAGGCCGGGACGCCGACGATGGGGGGAATCCTCATCATTCTGGCGATCATCATCCCGACCCTTCTGTGGGCCGACATCCTCAATCCGTACATCTGGATCATTCTCTTCGTCACGTTCGCGTTCGCCGCGATCGGGTTCGTCGACGACTTCCAGAAGCTCGTGAAGAAGCAGAACCTGGGACTCACGACGAAGCAGAAATTCGCGCTCCAGGTGCTGGTCGCCGCGATCGCCGGATCGGCGATCGCCTACCTTCCGCAGCTCCAGAACCAGTACTCGACCGTCCTGACGTTCCCGTTCCTCGCCGAGTTCGTCGTCGATCTGGGCATTCTCTACATCCCGTTCATCGTGATCGTGATCGTCGGCTCCTCGAACGCGGTCAACCTCACGGACGGGCTCGACGGGCTGGCGATCGGCGCCACGGGGATCGCGGCCGCGACGTACACCGTGCTCACTTACGCGGCCGGAAACGCCAACTTCGCCGACTATCTCCGGATCGCCTGGGTCCCGGGGACGGGCGAGCTCGCCGTCTTCTGCGGCGCCATGGTCGGAGCCTCGCTCGGCTTTCTCTGGTTCAACGCGCACCCGGCCGAGATCTTCATGGGTGACGTCGGGTCGCTCGCTTTGGGCGGGGCGATCGGCTGCCTCGCGGTCGCAATCAAGCAGGAGATCCTGCTCCTGTTCGTCGGCGGCCTGTTCGTCATGGAGGCCGTGTCGGTCATCCTCCAGGTCATCTCGTTCAAGCTCACCGGGCGCCGGATCTTCAAGATGTCGCCTCTCCATCACCACTTCGAGCTGTCGGGGTGGAAGGAGACGCGGGTCGTCGTCCGCTTCTGGATCATCGCCATCATTTTCGCGCTGCTCAGCGTCTCGACGCTGAAGCTGAGATAGGGACGGGTATCGGGAGAAGATGAAAAAGGTCGCAGTATTCGGGGGGGCGAAGTCGGGCGTGGCTGCGGCGAATTTCCTGGTCGCGCGCGGCGAGCGCGTCGTGCTGACGGACTCCAGTCCGGCGGGCGAGCTTCCGCTCATCGGGGATCTCGATCCCCGCGTGGCGACCGCTCTCGGCGGCCATCCCGGCGACCTGTTCGACGGTGTCGACCTCGTCGTGCTGAGCCCCGGAATCCCGCGGACGATCGCTCCCCTGCGCGAGGCGGAATCACGTGGCATTCCGGTCATCTCCGAAGTGGAGCTGGCCTTCCGTTACCTCGAGGGAACGGTCGTCGCGATCACCGGCTCGAACGGCAAGTCGACGACGACCGCCCTTCTGGGCGAGATCCTGAAGGTTGCCGGCCACGACCCGATCGTCGCGGGGAACATCGGCGACGCGCTGATCTCCCGGATCGACGAGCGGCCGAGAACCTACGTCGTCGAGCTCTCGTCGTTCCAGCTCGAGACGGTGGACCGGTTCCGTGCGAACGTCGCGCTGCTGCTCAACGTAACTCCCGACCATCTCGACCGGTACACTTCGATGGACGATTACGCGGCGGCCAAGCACCGCGTCTTCCGCAACCAGACTTCCACGGACTTTGCGATCGCGAACGCGGACGACCCCCGGACCGAGCCGGAGACGCCCGCGCGGCTCCTCCGATTCTCGTCGAAGCGGCGACTCGAAGAGGGTGCCTTTCTCGAAGGCGATCAGATGGTCATGCGGCTGGGTGGCGCCGAGCGCGCCATCGAGCGGTCCGCATTCCGGCTGGCGGGCGTCGCCAATGCCGAGAATGCGCTGGCGGCCTGGCTCGCCGCGCGGGCTCTCGGAGTCAACGACGTCGACGTCCAGATCGCGCTCGGATCCTTCGAAGGCCTTCCGCACCGGATGGTTCTGGTTCGCGTTCGCGGCTCGGTCGGCTGGATCAACGACTCGAAGGGAACGAACGTCGACGCCACGCTCAAGTCACTCGAGGGGATGGAAGACGGGCGGGTCGTCCTCATCCTCGGCGGGAAGGACAAAAAGGGAGAATTCGAGCGGCTCGCCGGCGTCGTGAAGGCGAAGGCAAAAGCGGTCCTGACGGTTGGCGCCGCTGCCGGGAGGATCGCCGAGGCGCTCTCGGGCGCCGCCGAGATCACCGCGTGCGAGACGCTCGACCGGGCAGTCGAGATGGCGGCGGGATCGACCGGGCCGGGCGACATCGTCCTTCTCTCACCCGCGTGCGCAAGCTTCGACCAGTACCAGAGCTTCGAGCATCGCGGCCGTCATTTCGAAGAACTCGTCCGCGCCCTTCCAGAGGTGGATTCATGAGCCGGAAGATGAGCTGGGACCGGACGCTCTTCGCGGCTGCGATCCTGATCGTCGTCGTGGGGCTCGTCATGATTTACAGCGCCTCGGCCATCATCGCCACGCAGAACGCCGAGCCCGACCCCTACCACTTCGTCGTGCGCCAGGGGCTGTTCCTGCTCGCGGGGAGCATCCTGATGCTCGCCGCGATGCACGTCGACATCCAGCGGCTGAGGGACTGGAAGTTCGTCTACGGCCTTCTCTTCCTCCTTTCCTTCGCGCTGGTGGCGGTGCTGTTTCAGGCGCCGATCAACGGGACCCACCGCTGGTTCTCGGTCGGCTCGTTCAATCTTCAGCCGGCGGAGTTCGCGAAGCCGGTGGTCATCCTGTTCCTCGCCTTCTATCTGGCGCGCCGCGAGGATCGGATCAACGACGTTGCCGGAGGACTGTTGCCTCTGCTCGGGATCCTCGCGATGATCGCGGGGCTGATCATGCTCCAGCCGGATTTCGGCACGGCGGCCGTGATCCTCGCGGTGGCCGCGATCCTGGTCTTCATCGCGGGACTGTCGTGGAAACACATCGCGGTGCTCGGGGCGATCCTCCTGCCGGCCGTGACGTTGGTCATGCTGGCGGCCGACTATCGGCGCGACCGGTTGCTGTCGTTCATCAATCCGGAGGCCGATCCGCTCGGCAAGGGTTTCCAGGCGATGCAGTCGCTCATCGCTCTCGGCACGGGCGGGGTCACCGGTCTCGGGATCGGTAATGGACGGCAGAAGCTCTTCTTCCTGCCGGAGCCGCACACGGATTTCATTTTTTCGATCATCGGCGAAGAGCTCGGCTTCATCGGCGCGCTCGCGGTGCTCGCGGCGTTCGGTCTGCTTGTCTGGCGCGGAGCGCGGATCGCCTGGACGTCCCAGGACCGGTTCGTCTTCTACGCGGCGATGGGGCTGACGCTGCTCTTCGCGGTGCAGGTGCTGGTGAACGTCAGTGTTGCTCTCTGCCTTCTGCCGACCAAGGGGCTGCCGCTCCCTCTAATCAGCTACGGCGGGTCGTCGCTGCTCACGAGCCTGATCGGAGTCGGGCTTCTTCTGAATCTTTCGCAACAAACGGCCAGGTGAGGGGTGTGATGCGGGTGAGAGTGGGATCGGGAGGTTCGCATGAGTGAGCTGCTCATGGTGGCGGGAGGCGGGACCGGCGGGCACATCTACCCCGCCATCGCGATCGCGAAGGAGTATCTCGCCCGGAGCGCTTCCCGTCAGGTGGTCTTCGTCGGGACCGAGTACGGTCTCGAGAAGACGATCGTCCCGAAGGCGGGCTTCCCCCTCGAGTTCGTCCGGGTCGGCGGGCTGAAGGGAAAGTCGCTCGGCCACACGCTGCGCAACCTCCTTCGCCTTCCCCTCGGGTTCCTCGATGCCTGGAGGCTGCTCTCCCTCCACCGGCCGGCCGCGGTGCTGGGCGTGGGAGGGTACGCGTCCGGCCCCGTGCTGATGGTCGCCGCCCTTCGGGGGATTCCCACGATCATTCACGAAGCGAACGCCTTCCCCGGCCTCACCAACCGCATCCTCGCTCGCTTCGTCCGGACGATCGCCGTCGGCTTCCCGAAAGCGATCGAGCAGTTCGGCGGCAAGGGGATCGTCACCGGCAACCCGGTCCGCAGCGAGTTTTTCGAGGCGTCGCCTGCAAGAGCGGATTCCGACAAGGTCCACCTTCTGCTGTTCGGGGGAAGTCAGGGATCGAAGATCCTCAACGACACGATGGCGCATGCGCTTCTGTTCATGGCGCACCTCCGCGGCCGGCTCGAGATCGTTCACCAGACCGGGCCCGCGATGCTCGAAGAGATTCGCGCCGCCTACACGAGCTCGGCGTTCCCCGGCGCGCGCATCGTTCCGTATCTCGACGCGATGGCGGCCGAGATGGCCGCCGCCGATCTCGTCGTCAGCCGCGCCGGCGCGATGACGGTCGGCGAGCTCGCGGCAGTCGGCCGGGCCGCCATCCTCGTCCCGTTCGCGGCGGCGACCAACAATCACCAGGAGTTCAATGCGCGCGCGCTCGAGACGGCGGGAGGGTCGGTCGTGATCACCGAATCGAAGCTGACGCCCGAGAGGCTCGCGGCAAGAATCTCCGAGCTCGCCGCCGACCCCCCGGGTCTGCGGGAAATGGGAAAACGACAGAGGAGTCAGGCCGTGGCCGACGCGACGGTCAATATCGTCAACTTAATCGAAGGAATTGACAGAAAATAATTTGCGTCTCGATCACAACACTTTTAGAATCAAACAATACGAATTTCTATAAGACCATGAATTTTGGCCATATTAAAAACATTCATTTCGTCGGGATCGGAGGGATCGGCATGAGCGGTCTCGCGGAGATCCTGACGAGCTGGGGGTTCCAGGTGACTGGGTGCGATGCCGCGGCATCGCCGACGACCGACCGCCTCGGCAGGGGAGGGATCCAGGTCGCGATCGGCCACGATCCCGAGCACGCGGAGCGCGCCGATCTTTTGGTGGTCTCCTCGGCCATTCGGAAGAATCATCGGGAGCTGGAAAAGGCGCGCGAGATTCATGTGCCGGTCGTCCGTCGCGCGGAGATGCTGGGGGAAGTGACGCGCCTCAAGCGGGCCGTCGCCGTGGCCGGCACTCACGGGAAGACGACCACGTCGGCCATGATCGCCGTCGTGCTGGCGGAGGGGGGGCTCGACCCAACCCTGATCGTCGGCGGCGTGCTGCGCAACCTGGCGACCAACGCGCGTGTCGGCAGCGGCGAGTACCTCGTCGTCGAAGCCGACGAATACGACCGCTCGTTCCTCACGCTCAATCCCACGATCGCAGTCGTGACGAACATCGAAGCGGACCATCTCGACATCTACAAGGATCTCGACGACATCCGGCAGACGTTCGGCGAGTTCGCGTCGCGGGTGCCGTTCTACGGGATGGTGATCGGCTGCGCCGACGACGAGAACGTGCGCGCGCTGCTGGGCGGGATTCAGAAACGAACGATCCGCTACGGGCTGAGCGAGGAAGCGTCGTTCCGCGCGGTGGATCTGACGTTCGAGGAGCGAGGGGCGAAGTTCGCCGTCGAAGCGGACGGGAAGCGTCTCGGCGAAGTAGCGCTCGGCGTTCCGGGAGATCACAACGTGCGGAACGCTCTCGCCGCGCTCGCTGTGGCGCTCGAGGTGGGGATCCCCTTCGAGAAGGCAGCCGCGGGAATTGCGCGCTTCGAAGGGGTCGAGCGGCGGTTCCAGATTCTGGGTGAGGCGGGCGGCACGATCATCATCGACGACTACGCTCATCATCCGACCGAAGTGCGGGCGACGCTCGATGCGGCGCGGCGCGGCTGGAGCGGGCGGCGGATCGTGGCGCTGTTTCAGCCGCATCTCTATTCGCGGACCCGCGATTTCGCGGGTGATTTCGCCGAGGCGCTGTCGTCGGCCGATCTGGCGTGGGTGGCTCCGATCTATCCGGCGCGCGAGGAGCCGATCGAGGGCGTCACCTCGGCGCTCATCACCGACGCGGCGACTCGAGGCGGCTGGACCTCGATCCGTGCAGTCGAGGGGAACCTGGACGAGATCACAGAAGAGATCCGGGCCGAGCTCGGCCCGAACGATCTCTTTCTCACGATGGGGGCGGGCGACGTTCACAGGGTGAGCGAGTCGCTGGCGGGAGGGGAGCGATGACCGTTTATCACGGCTCTGCGTCCGACCGCTTCTTCCGTCCGATCGAGCAGGGGTCGACGCCGCGAAATCTCCGGAAGCTGCAGGCTCGCCGGCTGCTGGCCAGCATGGCGAACCTGATTTTCGTCGTGGCCCTGGTGCTCGGCGGTTTCTGGATGTGGCAGAAGACGCGGGAAGACGCGCGTTTCGCAATCCGCAGGATCGAGCTGTCGGGCATCGTGCACGCACCGAAGAGCGAGATCGCGTCGATCGCGCGGACCTACTCCGGGCGGAACCTCTTCCGCCTCGACCTGGGCGAGCTGCGCAGCGACCTTGCGACGATCGCGTGGGTCGAGAGCGCGGCGCTCGAGAAGAAGCTGCCCGACACGCTGGTGATCGCCGTACGGGAGCGGCAGCCGGTCGCGCTGGTGGCGAGGCCGGACGGACTGCACTACGTCGACCCCAGCGGGGTGGTCTTCGCCCGGCTCACGCCGACGGTTGGCGATCCGGATCTCCCGCTGATCGACGATGCCACGGAGGCCGAGATCACCGCGGCGGTCGCGTTCCTCGAGTCGCTCCGGGACAGCGAGCCGGAGCTTCATCAGAGGGTCTCGCAGATCCGGGTTCTTCCGTCGGCGGGATTCGCGCTCTGGGATCGCGACCTCGAGGCGACGGTTCGTCTCGACGCCGACACGGTGCATCGCTGGCCGCAGGTTTATGGAATCGCTCAGGCCGAGAAGCTTTCGAGGGGGGCGATCGAATACGCCGACCTTCGGTTCGCGGACCGGATCGTGATCAGACGTACATCGAACGTTTTGGAGAGTGCACAGCCGCCGGCTGTCGCACGGTGAGGGAGGAAGGGCCAATGGCCAGGACGGACAAGTATACGGTTGCGCTCGACATCGGGACCTCGAAGGTCTGCGTGCTCGTGGGAGAAGTGAGCGATCGCGGGCAGCTCGAGATCATCGGCAAGGGAACCGCACCGATGCGGGGAACGCGTCGGGGAAACATCATCAATCTGGATCAGGCGGTCGAAGCGGTGAAGAAGGCCGTCGACGAGGCCGAGGTCATGGCCGGCGTGCAGATCGAGTCGGCATGCGTCGGCCTCGCGGGCGACCAGATACGCTCCGCGAACTCGCGCGGCGTGATCTCGGTGACCGGAAGAAACAAGGAGATCACGCGCGAGGACATCGACCGGGTGATCGAGAAGTCGCGATCGATCCCGATTCCGGCCGAGCTCGAAATTCTCCATGTCGTTCCGCGCGAGTTCGTCGTCGACGCACAGGACGGGGTCCACGATCCCCTCGGCATGACCGGCTCGCGCCTCGAGGCGAAGGTGCACATCGTCACCGGAGCGCGGACGCACGACCAGAACATCCTGACATGCGTGAACAAGGCGGGAATCGCGGTGAGCGAGCTGGTTCTCGAGCCGCTCGCGGCGGGCGAGGCCGCCCTCACCAACGACGAGCGCGAGATGGGCGTTCTCCTGATGGACCTGGGAGCCGGCACGACGGACTACGCCGTCTTCCTCGAGGGGAACATCATCCACAGCAACGTTCTCCCCGTAGGCGCGGGGCACTTCACTTCCGATATCTCGGTCGTTCTCCGAACGCCGATGGAAGACGCCGAAAGAATCAAGAAGCGCTTCGGATGCGCGCTCTCCTCGCTGGTGGTCGACGACGACCCGATCGAGGTGCCGACGGTCGGTGGCCGCGCGCCGAAAATCGTCTCGCGATTCGAGCTCACGAACATCCTCGAGCCTCGTGCCGCAGAGATCGCGAAGCTGGTGTGGCGCGACCTCGAGAAGGTCGGACTCGAGAAGGAGATCCGATCGGGGGTGGTCATGATCGGCGGCGGCTCGGAGATGCCCGGCATGCTCGAGATGGCCGAGCAGATCTTCGACTGCCAGGCGAGAAAGGGATCGCCGCGCGGACTGGCCGGGCTGGCCGACACGATCAACGGTCCGGAGTGGGTGACCGCAGCGGGCCTGCTTCTGTGGAGTCACAAGAATCGCGACCGCGTGCGCAAACCCCGCCGGGCAGGACTCGGCCGGGTCGCCGAGTCGGTCAAGCAGTGGTTTGCGGCAAGTTAGGGGCGAGGGACGAGGGATGAGGGGCGAGGGGCTGACCAGAGTGGACAGACTTATCAGAGGCCGCGATGAACGAGCGGCCGGGGTTCTTGACGGAGGGGAAATGGACGCTTGGTGTGTTGAGAGCAAGGCAGGAGAGCGAATCAGTGCTCATCCCTCGCCCCTCACTCCTCGCCCCTCGTCCCTCCACACGGAGACGGCATGATCACATTCGAGGAAACCATGACACAAAAAAAGCTGATCTCGATGGAAGAGGAGTTGCCGGCGAAGATCAAGGTGATCGGAGTCGGCGGGGGCGGGGGAAATGCCGTCAACAGGATGATTCAGGCGGGTATCGGCGGGATCGAGTTCATGGTCGCGAATACCGATATCCAGGCGATGCGCAACTCGCTCGCCCCGACGAAGCTGCAACTCGGTGAGAAGCTCACCAAGGGGCTCGGCGCCGGCGCGAATCCGGACATCGGACGCCAGTCGGCGCTCGAAGACACGGAGAGGATCCTCGAGGCGCTCTCGGGCGCCGACATGATCTTCATCGCGACCGGCATGGGCGGCGGAACCGGGACGGGGGCAGCGCCGATCATCGCGTCGCTCGCGGCCGAGATCGGCGCACTGACGGTCGCCGTCGTCACGAAGCCGTTCAATTTCGAGGGAAAGAAGCGGCGCGTCCAGGCCGAGCAGGGAATCCGGGCGCTGCGCGACACGGTCGACACGCTCATCACGATTCCGAACGAGCGCCTGCTGAACTTCGTCGAGCGGGGTACCTCGCTCAACGAGGCGTTCAAGATCGCCGACGACATCCTGCGCCAGGCGGTGCAGGGCATCTCGGACCTCATCACCGTGCCCGGCGAGATCAATCTCGACTTCGCCGACGTGAAGACGATCATGCACGGGATGGGGATGGCGCTCATGGGGACGGGCGTCAGCTCGGGCGAGCATCGCGCCGTCGAAGCCGCCCAGCGCGCGATCTCGTCGCCGCTTCTCGAGGAAGCGTCGATCGAGGGAGCCAAGGGCGTTCTCATCAACATCACCGGCGGCCTCGACATGACGCTGTTCGAAGTGAACGAAGCGGCGTCGATCATTCAGGAAGCGGCCGACGACGAGGCGAACATCATCTTCGGAACGGTCATCGATCCAAATATGAAGGACGAGGTCAAGGTCACGGTGATCGCGACCGGCTTCGACACGGCCACCCGAGGACTGCTCAACTCGCGGGGAGAATCGCTGCAGACGGGCAACCGTTCGCCGCGCGAAGAGCGCGCTCCGATGGCGGCGATGAACCTCGAGAATGCGTCGCGCTCGCCTCTCGAGAAACCGCTCGATCGCCCCGAGCAGCGGGCGCGAGCCGCCGAGCGGAAGCCGGAAACCGAGGAGCGCACGCCTCAGATCGGCGCCGAGGAAGACGTCTACGATCCACCATTTTTTCGTCGTCCGTTTGCAAAGGGCGACGGGTCGGGCTACGGGCCTATGGCCACGAATGATTTCGGCAATGACCTCGATATTCCGACGGTGATCCGAAATCTGAGTGACTGAGCCCAATCGGGTTCGGAGCCTTCTCACGGGCTCCGAGGGCGCACCCCTCCAGTGCGTCCGGGTGGGATGGGGTGAGGGACCCATCCTGATTTCTGCTCCCGGGGGCGGCGGCGCGTAACCGCCGCCCCCGATTTTAATGACAAGCCAGAAGCCAGAAGCCAGAAGAAAAGGCGAAGTCAGAAGTCGAAAGCCAGAAGCCAGAAGAAAAGTCAAAAGCTGGAAGTCCAGATACGCGAGCCGGCCAGGCAGCCTTGCCTTTGTCTTTGACCTTTCTTCTGGCTTCTGGTTTCTGGCTTCTGGCTTGTCTTCCCTACTCCCACTCGATCGTGCTGGGCGGCTTGGAGCTGACGTCGTAGACGACGCGGTTGATGCCGCGGACCTCGTTGACGATGCGGCGGGAGATGCGGTCGAGAACCTCGTACGGGAAGCGGTACCAGTCGGCGGTCATGAAGTCGGTGGTCGTCACCGCGCGGATCGCGCAGACGTTCTCGTAGGTCCGCTCGTCTCCCATGACGCCGACCGAGTGGATCGGGAGCAGTACGACGAATCCCTGCGAGAT
>JBHEPS010000075.1:0-12128 GCA_046260175.1 Thermoanaerobaculia bacterium | reverse complement strand
TCCTGGAGTATGCTCGACGGACCGGCCGAAACTCGAGGTTGAGCGAAGCAAGCAAGGATACGCGCATGCGTTCGGAGGCGATCATCGGAGCGCCGGTGGCCCACGGGGCGCTGGTTCTCTCCGAGGCCAGGCTCGAGGCTTTCTACCGGAAGACCGCGAAGCCGTTGTGGGGATACCTGCAGCGCATGACCGGTGATCCGGCAGCCGCGGACGACCTCGCGCAGCGCGCCTGGCTGCAGTTTCTCCGGACTCCGCTCGACAGCGACGACGATGCGCGTCTCCGCGGACTGATTTATCGGACCGCGACCAACCTTGCGATCGACGAGATCAGAAGGAGCCGCCGCGAGAAGGAAGGTCTTCTGGCTCTCTTCTCGATGCCGCAGCGGCGCGAGCAGTCCGACCTTACGCACGATCTGGGGCGAGCTTTTCTCGAGCTCAAACCGAAGGAGCGGTCGATGCTTTGGCTGGCCCACGTCGAAGGATTCGATCACCGGGAGATTGCCGGGATGCTCGGGCTCGAGCCGGCGAGCGTACGGGTTCTGCTTTTCAGGGCCCGGAAGCGGTTGGTTGCGATCCTCACGAAGCTGGGCCTGGGCCCAGAGGTGTTGCCATGAAGCGAACGAGTGGATGTGATTTCGAGCGCGAACTTCTGCAGTCGCTCAGGAGGGGCCAGATCGATCGAGATCTGAAGGAGCACGCGCAGAGTTGTCCGGACTGCTCGGAGGCGGCCAGGGTGAATGTCTGGATGAATCGCCTGGCTGCCGCAGCGCCGCGGCCGGACTCGCTTCCCGATCCGCGCATCCTGCGGCTCAAGGCGGAGCTGTTCGGCACCACGCAGGCCGCACAGCTCGTGCTGCAACCGATCCGCTTCCTCCAGCGCGTGGCGTTCGCCGGGGTCGCCCTCTGCTGGGCGGCGCTGATCGCCTGGAAGTGGGACGTCCTGACGAATATCTCGCTGGAGTCGGCGTTTGCGGGGATTCTCGGCGGCGTTTCCATCTCGCCCGCATCATTCACCGTGTTTCTCGGCCTCGCGACCGCTACGGTCCTCGTTACCGTGCACACGGCTTTGGCCGGTGAGTGATCGGGTGTATTCTTGATTCATCGATACTCTCAGTGACTTCACGGGGAAACGGGTGGTCGTTCCCGCACGAGGCGGGATCCTGAGAGTCGACTCGCCTCATTCAGCCATCCTGGCTGCGTCCTTCCTTTCCAGATCCGAGTCTTTTCTCCCTTCGCATTCACCGTCCGCTCTCCGGAGCGGTCGTTGCCGTTCACGCGTTTCCGGATCGTTCCGAACGCTTCGAGAACAATGCGGGTTCACACAAGGAGGAGCAGATGTATCTGATCGTCGTGACGAGCAAAGAACCCGGAGTGCGCTTCTTCGAAAAGAAGCGGCCCGGGCGGCGGCTTCCCTGGAGGCGCCGGCCCGTGGTGGGGTGGCGTGAACGGGGCAGGCAGAGTCGTCACTGATCAGCATCCGACTTGTGGAAGGGAGCGGTTCGCCTTCTGACCGAGGCGCACGAGGCGCCTCGCCTGAACGCTCGCCCGGGTCCCCGGAAAGAGGGGTCGGTTCCCGCCTTTCCGCGATTCTCCTTTATTCTCTTCGAGCATGGCGAGTATGCGCAGCCGGCTCATGGCCTTTTCCCGATGGATGGGATGGCGCGAGCGGAGAAGATTTCGGGAGCTCGAGGGTAAGCTGCGCCGGCTGGGCGAATGGCCCGGCTCGATCCCGCTCGACGAGTTATCCCTGATCCGAGAGATCGCCGTGGCCGGCCGCCATGTATTTCGCGCGCCGCGTGCTCTCGTCATTTGGGAAGTTCCCGACGAACCGTACAGCAACGTGGCATTCGCGGCAGAAGACCGCTTCGAGGTATTCCAGGGGGAGCCCGGAGGGTGGGAGCCGTTCACGAGTGCCGAGCTGGCCGATCAGGACGCGTTCTATCTGAATCTCGATGAAGGGTCTGCTCACATTCTCAAGGGGTCGGTCCGGCGGGTGAAGGTCGAGGGGCCCCTGCTGGATCCCGAGCTTGCGCGGAAGTACTCGATTCAATCCGCCTTCGTGATCCGGTTCCAGGCCGAACGGATCGAGGGTTGGGCCGTGTATGCGGGGATCGCGAGGCCGGCGCGATGGGATTTTCTGATCGCGCGGCTGGTCGGGGCGTTGGCCTCGCGTCGCGCGGATCACGTCAGCCAGGTCGCCGCGTCGAGGCTCGATGCCGTCAGCGACGAGAGGGAACGTGTCGCGCGTGATCTCCACGATGGGCTGCTGCAGTCTTTTACCGGGATCGTGCTGCAGCTCGAGACCGTTTACGCGGAGATGGACGAGGATCCGGCGCGGGCGCGGAAGCTCCTCACCGATGCCGAGGCCTCGATCATGAACGATCAGCGCGAACTGCGCTCGTACGTGGACGAGCTCCGCCCCAGGGCGCGAAGAAAATCCACCGAATACGATCTGCGCGGACGGTTGGATGATCTGCAGAAACGCTTCTCTGCGGAATGGAAAATTGACTTGCGAGTGGAGATCGGTCTGATGCACCCGCTCGTCACACAGGCTCTCGGCCAGGAGACGTATCGCATGATCTCCGAAGCGGTGATGAACTCGGCCAAGCACGGTCAGGCCTCGCGGATCGAAGTCGGAATCGGTACGAAGGAAGACCGGCTCTGGATCAGAGTCTCCGATGACGGAATCGGTTTTCCATTCCGCGGGCGGTACAATCTCGAGGCTTTGATCGATCGCCAGCTCGGACCCGCGGTGCTCGCAGAGCGCGTCGCCGCTCTGAACGGCCAGATGTCTGTCGCTTCGACGGAGGAGGGGGCAAGCGTGGAGATTTTTCTCCCGCTCGGTTTTCGCGCTGAATGACGACCCGCATCGTACTCGCCGACGATCACAGGATCATCCTCGAAGGGCTGGAGCAGCTCTTTCGCCGGGAGTCCGACTTCGAGGTCCTTGCCGCCTGCACGAACGGGGAGATGGCACTCGAGGCCGTCCGCGAGTTCCAACCCGACGTGCTGGTCCTCGACGTCGACATGCCGCGGATGGACGGGCTGACCGTGCTCCGCGAGATTCAGGAAGCCCGGCTCCCGACACGCGTGATTCTTCTGACTGCGACCGTCGGTGACGCCGATGTGCTCGAAGCGATGAGGCTGGGCGCATGGGGCCTGGTGCTCAAGGAAGCTGCCTCGGTCAAGCTGGTCGAGTCCGTTCGGGCCGTTCACCGGGGCCAGCGCGCTCTCGACCAATCCCTGGTCAGCCGCGCCCTCGAAAAGGTCGTCCGCCACCCCGACGGGAGAGAAAAGCTTCTTTCGCCGCGGGAAACCGATGTCGTGCGGATGGTCGCCGCCGGTTTGCGCAACAAGGAAATCGCCCTGCGCCTGTCGATCAGCGAGGGAACCGTAAAGTCTTACCTGCACGCGATTTACGAGAAGCTAGAGGTTCATGGCCGCGTCGAGCTCACCCTTTACGCCCAGGAAAAAGGCCTTCTCTGAGCCTCTTTTCTCCTTCCTTGCCCCTAACTTTCGATAGGGGGGCTGCTATCTAAATACGGCTGTTTCTTCTGCATGGCGAAAACTACGTTGAAGGTGGGTCTTTACCCATCGCCATGGAAACCACCGGTCACGAGCTCCTCGAGCGAAGAAAAGTCGGCTTTTACCGCCAGACGCTGGACGGCCGCGTCGTTGAATGCAACGACGCCTTCGCGAAGATCCTCGGTTACGACTCGCGCGAGGAAGTCCTTCGCACGGGCCAGCTCGATTACTTCGTGAAGTCGGACTTCCCGACGCTGATCGCCGCCCTCGAGGACCTGCGGATCATCGACAACGTCTCGGTCTGCCTCCGCCGCCGCAATGGAACGCTGGTGTGGGTCAACCAGAACATCGGATCGATCGACGACCACGGCGAAGGGGAGGCGGCGCTCGAAGGCGTGATGTTCGAGACCAGCGACGAGCCTTCCGGCAGCGAGCGTTTCGAATATCAGGTCACTCACGATCCGCTGACCGGGCTGCCGAATCGAAGTCTCTTCTTCGACCGCCTTCTGGTCTGCCTCGCCCAGTCGCAGAGGCGCGAGCGACCCATATCCGTGTGCGTGCTCGATCTCGACCACTTCGACCTGATCAACTCGACCTTCGGTCGCGCCATGGCCGACCGCCTTCTCAAGATCGTCGGCGATCGCCTGGTCGACGCCGTCCGCATCGAAGACACTGTTGCGCGTTTCGGCAGCGACGAGTTCGGGCTGATTCTGGTCGACGTGGAGAATGAGGTCGCTCTCGCCTCCATCGCCCAGCGCCTGCTCGAGAGCATCTCGCGCCCGGTCAACCTGGACGGCCATGACATTCACGTGAACGCCAGCCTCGGCGTCGCGATGTACCCGACCGACGGAACCGAGCCCGAAACGCTCGTCCGGAACGCCGACACCGCGATGTACCGCGCGAAGGACGTCGGCCGGAACACCTGGCAGTTCTTCGAGCCGGAAACCAATGCGCGCGCATTCGAGCGCCAGATGGTGGTCCGCGCTCTTCGCGACGCCATCGTCAACGGCGAGTTCGTTCTTCACTATCAGCCGCAAGTCAACGTACAGACCGGCAAGATCGACTGCCTCGAAGCGCTCCTGCGCTGGAATCACCCCGAGCTCGGCTTGGTGAGCCCCGAGGACTTTCTGCCGGCCGCGGAGCAGGGAGGTCTCGTTCTTCAGATCGGCGAATGGGCCCTGCGCACTGCGACGCGCCAGGCCCGGGCGTGGATCGCGAGCGGACTTGGAGACTTCCGGATGGCGATCAACCTCTCGTGGCGGCAGTTTCAGCAGCCCGATCTGATCCGGCGACTCGGAACCATCATCCTCGAAGAGGACATCGACCCCTCCCGGATCGAGCTCGAGATCAGCGAACGCACGATTCAGCACAACGACCGGACGATGACGACTCTGCTGGGGCTCAAGAACCTCGGAGTCAAACTCGCCCTGGACGACTTCGGTGTCGGACGTTCGTCGCTCAACGACCTGAAGAGAATGCCGTTCGACACCGTCAAGATCGATCCGTCATTCATCCACGGAGCGATGGAGCGACTCGACGAAGCGGCCGTGGTCCAGGCCTTGATCACGATGGCGAGGGCCCTCGGACTCCGCGTCGTGGCCGAAGGTGTCGAAACCAACGATCAACTCACGTTCCTCAGGCAGAGGAACTGTACGGAGATGCAGGGGTTCTTCTTCGGCCAGCCGATCGCGGCGACCGGAATGGAAGAGCTTCTCAAGATGCAACACTGATCACCGCGGTGCGGTGACGACTCCAGGAGAGTCGATTTCCCCCACGCCCCCGGAGGGCGGCCCTATTGCCCGGGGCCGCCCTCCTTTTTTATTTCCTTTCACGTAGCCCTCTCCGTTCATGCGATCTACCTCGCTCTGCGTGGTGATCTGGAAGGGGCTAGGGGCTAGGGGCTAGGGCTGGGAAAGCAATATTGAATCGCAAGCGACACGGTTCGCGTCCTTTCTCAGTCCCCGTTATCACTCTTGGCTACTCCTCGTAGAAGGCGGAATCGAGGGCTTATGGCACTCCCTGAACGGAGGCTTCCTTCCCTCGGGATTCGGCTATCATGAGCCGGCCTTGAACCGGAGTCGTTGCTTCTGAGAAGGCCCCCGATCGGGTTTTCCGGGGGCGGGAGCACGCGGCCGGACGGGCGGAAGCGGGCCGTGAACCCGCCATCTCATCAGACAAGAGAACCATGCCCGTATCCTCGAAATACGACTCTTCCGCCATCGAAGTCCTCTCCGGTCTCGATCCCGTCCGCAAACGCCCCGGGATGTACACCCAGACCGAGCGCCCGAATCACCTGGTCCAGGAAGTACTCGACAACGCGGTCGACGAGGCCATCGCCGGTTTCTGCGACGAGATCGTGGTGGTGCATCACGACGACGGATCGGTCTCGGTCACCGACAACGGGCGGGGCATGCCTGTCGACCGCCATGCGAAGGAAGGCGTGTCCGGTGTCGAAGTCATCCTGACGCGCCTTCACGCGGGCGCGAAGTTCTCCGACAAGAACTATCGGTTCTCGGGCGGCCTGCATGGGGTCGGCGTCTCGGTCGTCAACGCCCTTTCATCGAAGCTTCAGGTATGGGTCCGCCGCGACGGCAACGAATACTCGATGACGTTCGGGGACGGGAAGAAGAAGTCGGACCTGAAAGTCGTCGGATCGGTGGGAAAGCGCAACACCGGCACGACGGTCAGGTTCTGGCCCGATCCGAAGTTCTTCGACACGCCGAAGTACTCGATTCCGCGGATGAAGCACGCGATGCGGGCGAAGGCGGTCCTCTCGCCGAAGCTCCGCATTCGGTTCGTCGACGAGACCGACCGCGCGAACGACGAGGAGTGGTACTTCGAGGACGGGCTGACCGACTACCTGACGAGCGAGCTGGAAGGTACCGAGTATCTTCCCCAGCCCCCTTTCATCGGTCACTTCAAGGGGAGTAGCGAAGAGGTCGACTGGGCGGTCGTCTGGCTTTCCGACGACGGAAGCGTCGTCGAGGAGAGTTACGTCAACCTGATTCCGACTCCGCAGGGGGGGACGCACGTCAACGGATTCAGGCTGGGCCTGACCGACGCGATCCGGGAGTTCTGCGAGTTCCGCAACCTCCTTCCGCGAGGAGTGAAGATCGCACCTGAGGACGTCTGGGCGCGATGCTCGTACCTGCTGTCCGTCCGGATGCAGGAGCCGCAGTTCAGCGGGCAGACAAAGGAGAGGCTCTCCTCGCGCGAGGCGGCCGCCTTCGTTTCCGGCGTGACGCAGGACGCGTTCTCTCTCTGGCTGAATCACCACGTTCCCGACGCGGAGAAGATCGCGCAGATCGCCATCCAGTCGGCGATGGTGCGGCTCAGGCAGGGAAAGAAAATCGAGCGGAAGAAAACGACTGCCGGTCCGGCGCTTCCCGGCAAGCTCGCCGACTGCAGCAGCCAGGACCTGGAGCTGACCGAGCTGTTCCTGGTCGAAGGAGACTCGGCGGGTGGATCGGCCAAGCAGGCGCGCAACCGCGAATACCAGGCGATCATGCCGCTCCGCGGGAAGATCCTCAACACCTGGGAAGTCGATGCGGCCGAAGTCCTCGGCTCGCAGGAAGTCCATGACATCTCGGTGGCCCTCGGAGTCGATCCCGGTATTTCGAAGCTCGAAGGACTGCGCTACGGAAAGATCTGCATCCTTGCGGATGCGGACTCGGACGGGGCGCACATCGCAACCCTTCTTTGCGCGCTTTTCGTCCGTCACTTCCGCCCTCTCGTGATGGAGGGGCATGTCTTCGTCGCGATGCCGCCGCTCTACCGCATCGACGTCGGCAAGAACGTCTACTACGCCCTCGACGACGACGAGAAGCAGGGAATCATCAACCGGATCGAGGCAGAGAAGATCCGGGGCAAGGTGAACATTCAGCGGTTCAAGGGATTGGGCGAGATGAATCCGATGCAGCTCCGGGAGACGACGATGGCGCCCGAGACGCGGCGCCTGGTTCGCCTCACGATCGACGACGCCGAAAGCCCGGATCCGCTCATCGACATGCTGCTCGCGAAGAACCGCGCCCCCGACCGGAAGGCCTGGCTGCAGCGCAAGGGCGACGAGGCGGACCTCGAAGTGTGAGGGTGCCGGCCGCCGGAACCGCGTAGCGATCGGAAGAGAGACGGAACGAACCTATGGCAACCAGGAAGAAAAAAGGTGGATCGGGAAGCGGAGGCCAGCTCCCTCTGATGGCAGGAGAGCTGGCGGCGCGCGCGTCGATCCTCGACATCGAGAACGTGCCGGTCGCCCGCTTCGCAGAGAAGGCCTACCTCGATTACTCGATGTACGTCATTCTCGACCGCGCGCTGCCCCACATCGCAGACGGCCTCAAGCCGGTCCAGCGGCGGATCATCTACGCGATGTCCGAGCTCGGGCTTTCGGCGGGATCGAAGTTCAAGAAATCGGCACGCACGGTCGGGGACGTGATCGGCAAGTACCACCCGCACGGCGATTCCGCGTGCTACGAGGCGATGGTGCTCATGGCCCAGCCGTTCTCGATGCGCTACCCGCTCGTCGAAGGGCAGGGGAACTGGGGGTCGCCCGACGACCCGAAGTCGTTCGCCGCGATGCGCTACACCGAGGCGAAGCTGACGCGGTTCTCGGAAGTTTTGCTCTCGGAGCTCGGCCAGGGGACGGTCGACTGGGGGCCGAACTTCGACGGAACGATGGAAGAGCCGCGTCTTCTCCCAGCGCGCCTCCCGCACGTTCTGCTCAACGGCGCTTCCGGAATCGCCGTCGGCATGGCGACCGACATTCCTCCGCACAACGTCCGCGAGGTGGTCGGAGCCGCGATCGAGCTGCTGGAAGACCCCGACGCCTCGATCGCTACGATCTGCAAGCACGTTCCCGCGCCCGACTTCCCGACCGACGCCGAGATCATCACCCCGAAGATGGAGATCCGCGAGATTTACAAATCCGGAAACGGCTCCGTCCGAATGCGCGCGAAATGGGAGCGCGAGAGTGGCGACATCGTCATCACGGCACTCCCTTACCAGGTGTCCGGCAGCAAAATTCTCCAGCAGATCGCCCAGCAGATGAATGCGAAGAAACTCCCGATGGTCGAGGACCTCCGCGACGAGTCCGACCACGAGAATCCGACGCGCCTGGTGATCGTCCCCAGGTCGAATCGCGTCGACGCCGACGAGCTGATGGCCCATCTTTTCGCCACCACCGACCTGGAGCGAAGCTATCGCATCAACTTCACGATTGTCGGACTTGATGGGCGCCCGCGGCAATTCTCCCTGAAGGAGATCCTGATCGAATGGCTGGAGTTCCGGGAGGCGACGGTCCGGCTGCGCTTCGAGCACAGGCTCGATCAGGTCGAGCGGCGGCTTCACATTCTCGACGGCTTTCTCGTCGCGTATCTCAACATCGATGAGGTCATCCGGATCATTCGGTACGAGGACGAGCCGAAGCTCGAGCTGATCCGACACTTCGGCCTCAGCGAGGTCCAGGCCGAGGAAATCCTCAATCTCAGGTTGCGCTATCTCGCGAAACTCGAAGAGATGAAGATCCGCGGAGAGCAGTCCGAGCTCGCGGCGGAGAGGGAAACGATCGACAAGGTGCTCAAGTCGCGCGATCGCCTGCGGGACCACGTGAGGACCGAGCTCGTGCGCGATGCCGAGGAGTACGGAGACCCACGGCGCTCGCCGATCGTCGAGCGCGAGGCGGCTCGCGCGCTCGACCCCACGGCGCTCGTTCCCTCGGAGCCCGTCACGGTGATCCTCTCCGAGATGGGATGGGTTCGCGCCGCGAAGGGGCACGAGATCGACCCGCTCGGACTCGCCTATCGCTCCGGAGACTCCTTCCTCGCGTCGGCGAGAGGACGAAGCAACCAGCTCTCGGTCTTTTTTGACTCGACCGGACGAAGCTATGCCCTTCAGGCGCACTCGCTTCCCTCGGCCAAGGGGCACGGCGAGCCTCTCAGCTCCCAGCTTCAGCCCCCGCCGGGAGCGAGCTTCGTCGCGGTCATCATGGGCGCACCCGCCGAGCATTACCTCGTCGCGAGCGATTACGGGTACGGCTTCGTGGTCACTCTCGAGGAGATGATGGCCCAGAAGAGGGCCGGCAAGACGATCCTGAACGCGACCGGCGGTTCGAAGGCTCTCCCTCCGTGGCCGGTTCGGGACGCGGCGAAGGACTTCGTGGCGGCCGTTACGACCGAAGGGCGGCTCCTGGTCTTTTCAGTGTCGGAGCTGCCGCAGATGGCGCGCGGGAAGGGCGTCAAAATCATCAACGTGAAGCCTCAGCAGAAAGACGTGCTGATCGCGGCCGCCGTCCTGCACGAAGAGGACGATCTGGTGATCCACGCGGGGAAGCGCTTCACCACGATCCGCGGCGAGGTGCTCGCTGAGTACGTCGGCAAACGGGCGCAGCGGGGGCTGAAGCTGCCGCGCGGCTTCCAGAACGTGACCAGCGTCGAGATCGCGCGGGGGGCGGTGGCGGTCAACTAGGGATGAGGGGCGAGGGATGAGGGGCGAGGGATGCAAAAACGAAGGGTCCTTCGCCTTGTTTCTCTCGCCCCTCGCCCCTCGCCCCTCGCCCCTCTTCCCTCGCCCCTCTTCCCTCGCCCCTCTCGTCCCCGAGTCCATTTAGGTTCGTTAGCACCGCTTCGCGAGCCAGACCCGCGTCTCGTAGGCCAGCCGGACGAATCCGTTCGCATCGGCCCACTCGGTCCGCAGGGCCTCCATCTGCGAGGCGAGCGACTCCCAGGCGGCGCCCTCGGATGGAAGATAGGACGTGCTTCGCATCCGCCCTACCAGCCCTTCGCGGTCGAGGCGTTGCTCGTGCGGGAATACCTTCAGTACCGGGGCGAGAAAAAGCGCCGAGTGCGCGAAGGCCTCGACCTGTTCCATCCGCGATTCAGCGGGATGGTTTCCGGATGCTGCGCGGACGATCTCGCGATAGGCGGCGGTGAAGGGGTCGCGGTCGTCGCGCTCGTTCCATACCAGGGCGAGCCGTCCGCCCGGGACGAGCACGCGATGGATCTCGGCCAGGGCCAGCTCCGCATCGAACCAGTGAAATGCCTGAAAAGCGGTCGCGATTCGAACGCTGGCGGTGCGCAATGGAATCGATTCCGCGGTTCCGATGGCCGGCAGGAGCGTCTGCATTGGAGAGATGAGAGCGCACATCTCGGGGTTCGGTTCGATCGCGACCACGCGGGCGCCGCGGGAGGCGAGTTGGCGGGAGGAGATCCCCGTTCCGGCGCCGAGGTCCACGAGCGGAACGCCACGCGGCTCGTCGCCGAGAATCGACGCGAGCGCCGACGCAGGATAGTCCGGCCGCCAGCGGGCGTAGGCCTCCGCCCTCCCGGCGAAGCGCCCGGTGGGATTCTGCGCGTGCAGTGGAGACTGTGTCATCCCGCCCCCCATTCCCTCGGACTCGATCCCCTGTACCGATGCCTGATAGTATCGCCCCCGATCCTGAAAGGATTCCCAAAAGCCGATGAAACGCTCTCTCCTTCTCTTTACCGCTTTTTTGATCCTCCTGGCCGGGTGCGCGACGACGAAGCCGCCCATCCCTGCGCCGACGAAAGAGCAGGTGGCGCACGTCGAGGCGCTTCTGGCCTCAGAGCGGATCCGGAGAGCGTTCGCGCATGTCGAGACGGACCGCGACGCGATCCTCGCGGAGTGGCGCATGCTGACCGAAATCGAAGCGCCCTCCGGGAAAGAGCAGGAGCGCGGCAACGTCGTCGAAAGAATCCTCCGCGCCACGCCGTCGGTGGAAGTGGTCCGGGACGAAGTGGGGAATGTCATCGCGGTCAGACGCGGAGTCGGCGGAGGGCCCACCGTGGCCGTGGACGCTCATCTCGACACGGTCTTTCATGAGATCGAAGAGGTGACGACCCGAATCGAGAGCGGCCGTCTCTACGGAGCCGGAGTCGGCGACGACAC
The DNA here is from genome assembly GCA_046260175.1 of Thermoanaerobaculia bacterium. Classification (GTDB taxonomy): domain Bacteria; phylum Acidobacteriota; class Thermoanaerobaculia; order Gp7-AA8; family Gp7-AA8; genus JBHEPS01. Next base: position 704 of record JBHEPS010000075.1, on the reverse strand, counting down.
GCGAAACATCGAGGCCATGCTGGCGATGCTGCGCGCCCTCGACGCGGCGGGCGTCCGGACGCGCGGGGACATCGTTCTGACGTTCACCGTCGAGGAGGAGACCTCCTTCAAGGGGATCGATCATCTGCTCGAAACGCGCGGAAGTGAGTTCGACCACTTCATCGCCCTCGATGGCGGGTGGGGGGGATTCACCTACGGCGGGGTCGGTACCTACTGGTATCGCTATCACTTCATCGGTCCGGGAGGGCACACGCGCTCCCGGACGCCCCCGTACTCGGCAGCCCTGCCGCTCGGCCGCGCGATCGAGCGGGCCTACCGCATCGAAGTTCCGTCCGAGCCGCCCAGCAATCTGAACGTCGGGATGCTCGGTGGGACGGACGTGGTGAACAAGAAAGCCGAAGACGCCTGGTTCTCGGTCGACATCCGGTCGACGGACCAGGCGGTGCTCGAGAGCCTGGATTCGCAGGTTCGGGCGATCGCGGAAGAGGAAGCGCGGCGCGTCGGAATGGAGTTGAAAGTGGACATCATCGACCGCTGGCCCGCGGCTCAGATCCAGGGCCATCGCGGCTCAGATCTGGTTCTCACGACCGAGGCTCTCTACGAGGCGATGGGATTCCCGAGTCCTGAGATTGCCGACACGGCGTCCAACCATTCGTCGGCGGCCTTGAGGAAAGGGATCTCGGCGATTTCCACGGGAGCCGGAC
>JBHEPS010000074.1:0-12165 GCA_046260175.1 Thermoanaerobaculia bacterium | reverse complement strand
CTCCTGGCTCGGGCGGTGGGCGGTCGCCAATGGAATCGATCTCGCGCAGGGCGCCTCTTCCTGGCCGATCGTCCTTCAGTGGGTCGCCGACACCAGGGCGGTGCAGCTCGGCCTTCTCAACCCGGCAGTGACCGCCACCTACGGCCTCCTCTCGAGCGCCGCGATCGCCGGGGCGGGCCTCGCCCTCGCGGCCCTGATCAGGAAGCCAGATAGCGGTTCAGAGCCGTCTCCCATCGCTCCATGAACATAGGAGCGGAAAGACGCGCTCCCTGGGAGCGTTCAGATGCTGGATCCACGAGTGGGCGACACGGATCGGCGCGACGACTTTCACGACTCCCTCCAAGGAAAAGCGCCTTCCCAGAGGGGAAGGCGCGGATTGGTTTGATTCGGCGACGTGGAGCGGGCAACGGGATTCGAACCCGCGACCCCAAGCTTGGGAAGCTCCTACTCTACCAACTGAGCTACGCCCGCTTGATGCCGTAACGCTCGCGCTCTCAATGCTTTCCACAACCTCGATGCCACGCATGAGACGCTGTGGTCATTTTACCACGTCCCCTTGGGGAATGAGCGTCCATGGGTGTCCATGGAGGCTCGGATAGAGACCTAGATAGAGACCCCGGCACAGATCAAACCGCGTTGGGTACGGTCGCAGTACGATCGCTCCGCGCTCCTCCTCCCCCTCTCCCCCTTTCGCTTCCATGCACGACGACCAGCGGCGCCGGGAATGTGCCCCCGAGGACGCCGAGACCATCGGTGAGCAATACGAGGAACTCCTCAGCGAGGGGATGCGTGCCGCTGAGGACTACGCGATGGCGCCGAAGAGCCACCGGGCGCGCCTCGCCCTCCGGTGCGACAGGTTCTTCGCGAAACGCATCGCGCTCCTGCGGCGAACGCCAGACTTCCCGACGCTCGAACGGCGTATGCCGATGCTGCGCGCGATCGGCGATCGTGTGCGCGCGCACAGCTGTGCCGCCGATGCAGCAGAGGTCGCGCGTGTGTTCGACGGGGCGGACCGCCGATACGGCACGACCATCCGTGGCGCGACCGAGGGCCATCCTCGCAACGCTGGCGAGGAGCTCCCGCAGGCGCAGCTGGACGGCGACGAGGCCCGCGAGTTCGCTCGTATCCGCGTCGCTGTCCTCGATCTGTAGTTGGCGCCATTCAGAGCTTGATGCCCAGTTCGTCTGGTGAAAGCGCGAGAGATTGCGCGTCAGTTTCGCCGTGCTCGTGCGGCGTTCTGCGGCGCGCGGACGACCGGGCCAGGCTCCGAACGCAGCAGCGAGCGCATGCCAGCCGCCGGGCTAAGCTCCGCGGGAGCGGCTTCCCGCGTCGGAAACTGCGCCGCCGCCGACGACCGCGCTCTGCGGGTGAAGCGCCGGTCGGGCAGCGGTGAGCGTAGGTCGACCGTCTTCAGGTCGGTTCAGTGCTCACCGCCGGGCAACCGCGCGCGAAAGAGTACCGCAGCTCGGCCTCACGCGGCGCGGTTCAACGTCCGGTAGCACAGAGTTAGGTGACGCCTCAATCCCAGAGATCCCCGACTATACCTTCGTCGTACTTCCACCCGCCGGAGGCATCACGTGTGAACCGAGAGAAGCCGGACCACCCTCGGCCTCTTGGACTGATCACCTCGTACCTCACTACGCCCACAGATTGACTGGAGTCGAGAGCAGGCAACGATACTCTCACCACGGCCCCGACCTCCGGATATACCTGCCTCAACTGCTGCCAATCGTAGCTGTCTGAGCCCGTCTGAAACTGAGCTAAGCTCAGGATGGGGATTCCCTGAACGTTGTCGAGCCCCAGCTCTGCGGGGGACGAAGAGACTTTTGCGTAGGCCTTGCTCAGCTCTTCGGCAATGACTGTTGCATAAGCGCGTTCCAGGTACCGGTCCAGGTGCTCCTGACCGCCGGCCGTGGTCGTACTCGCAATCGCGATCTGATGGTTGCACAGCTTCCACAGTGCCTCTTCTCCAACGCTCCTAAAATGATGCGGAACGTTGTTCAGAGCCACCTCAAGAACTTGTTCTGACACCGAAGGCGATTGCGCGAGAGCTGGAAATGCTAAGACGAAGGCGAGTGAAACAATGATTCCTCTCATGAGTTCCTCCTTGCCGCTCAGACGGATGCGGTACCTTGATAGTTTCGAACGTGGCGCTCACCAGCGAGCGCAGGGGCTCCATGAACATAGGAGCGGAAAGACGCGCTCCCTGGGAGCGTTCAAATGCTGGATCCATGAGTGGGCGACCCGGGTCGGCGCGACGACTTTCACGACTGCCTCCGAGGAAAAAACGCCTTCCGAGGGGAAGGCGCGAGGTCGATTCGATTCGGGCGACGTGGAGCGGGCAACGGGATTCGAACCCGCGACCCCAAGCTTGGGAAGCTTGTGCTCTACCAACTGAGCTATGCCCGCCTGATGCTGCTAACCACCTGTCCGCTCCGTGAGATACGGCGACTTGCAAGCCTATCGACGGAGCGAGGTTGAGTTTACCACGGTCCTCGGCCGCGAAGTACAGCTCAGTGTTCCAGAGTAATCACGACGTTCCCCTTCTTGCGGCCCGTGTCAACGTACCGGTGGGCTTCCACGATCTCATCGAAGCGATACCGGCGATCGATGACGGGTGTGAACTCCCCACGTTCTGCGAGGTCAGCGAGGAGACGCAGGTCCGACGACTTCTCCTTCGCGGTGCCTCCGATCACCCTACGGCTGTTCGTGAGTGCAATCCACGGAATACTCAGAAGGTCACGCAGGCCGCCCAATACGAGCAGTAGCCGTCCACCCTCGCGGAGCGACCCGCTGCTCCGCGCGAACGGTGCCGTCCCCGCCGTATCCATGATCACGTCGTAGACGCGGCCGTTCCGGGTGAAGTCCTCGGTTGTGTAGTCGATGATGTGATCAGCGCCGAGGGATCTGACGAGGTCGGCGTTGCCAGCGCTGCAGACCGCCGTCACCTCCGCGCCGAAGTGCCTGGCCAGTTGCACGGCTGCCGTGCCGACGGCGCCCGATGCGCCGTTGACGAGCACCTTCTCGCCCGCGCTTAGTTTCGCTTCGCGAAGGAAATGGAGCGCGGTTGTGCCGCCGAACGAGAGCGCCGCGGCCTGATCCTGACTGAGATTCGCCGGCTTGAGCGCTACCGCCGCCTCCTCGGCCATGCATCTGTACTCCGCATGGCACCCCATCCGGATTCCGGGAAACGCAAACACGGCATCGCCCGGCTTGAACTTCGTGACCGCTTTGCCGATGGCCGTGATCACGCCGGAGAGCTCTGTCCCGAGGATAGGTTGCCGTGGACCGGTCACTCCAATCGCAAGGCGCGAGATCAAACCGAATCCCTTCGGGACACTGAGGCTTCGCACGCGCCAGTCGGCCGCTGTGACTGTGGTTGCGTGGATTCTGATGAGCACTTCATCATTCTTCGGCACCGGTGTGGTCACCTCGGTGAAGCGAAGGACATCGGGGCCACCGTACTGTTGATACACCACTGCTTTCATCACACGCTCCTCAGGCTGCCCGCTTCGACGCCCGTTGCGCGGGATCCGCCGCAGGCTGACGTCGTGCGCGGGCCCCATTCCGTGCCAGCGCGACCGCGAGATTACTCGCCTCCTCGCCGCAGGTACAGTGAAGCTGGTATCGTGCATCCAGTTCTTCAGTCCAGCGCGTAATGCGGCTGACGGGACAGGGCAACCGCCTGATCCTTACTTTGCGTCGCGCGGCGACTCGTCGCTCGTTCCGTCGGCGTAAATGCCGACGAGCTTTGTCGTCGCACCGTCGCTTCCGCGCTCGAACCTCACTCGGAAATAGTCGAGCCCTTCGACGGCGAACAACGTTTCGGTCATCGGCACGAGCCGCAGCACCGGACGACCTTCCCGCTGATAATAGAGTTCGCCGTCACGCAGCGAGACGCGCCGCTCCCCGTAGGCTCCCACGTAGCGACTGCGGGCAGCGTCATCCAGCCGCACGTTTCCCGGCTTGAACTCGATGCCCGCAATCTCCCATTCGAGCTCGGCTCGCTCGGATCCGCCTGCATTGGCCTGGAGCGCACGAAGTGCCTCGAGGTGCGCGACGCCAAGCGCTTCGGCCGCGGCGACCTTCACGTGCGGCTCTACTCCTGTCCCTTCCCAGTTCGTCCTGCTGATCGGATTGATGGCACGGCCGGTCGGCATGAAGACGCCCAACCCACCGGGCAGGTCCATGAAATCGCCCGGATTCGCTCCGCCGCCGGACGCTTCGCCGACGAGCCTGGCTCGCCCGAGCATCCGCACGTTGTAGCTGAACTCCTCCGCGCCGGAGAAGGTGCGCTCGCTCGTCAGAACCCAGAGCGGGGTCTTCGGCATCCGCCGACCCGACACGTGAGGCAGCGTCCAGTACTGTTCGGTGCGGTCGCCCTCGCGCCAATAGAGGCTGTTCAGATGTGTCGGCTGGTCGAAGAAGTAGGTGCTCAGGAGCTGGACCATCGATGGCTCGCCGCCGCCGTTCTGACGCAGATCGATGATGATCGCGTCGGCATTGGCGAGAAATCCCATCGCGGAGACGGCGGTCTCTCCGCAAAGCTCAGGTGAGCCGAAAACGTTGAGATGGAGATATCCCACGTTTCCCGGCAGCAGCTCGACTTTCTTGAAGCCGCAGTTGTCCCGCCGAACTTGTCGCTCGAACTGGAGTCGGCGCTTTTCCGCATCGTCTCGCGTCGCCTGAATCGCCGGCGGCTGCAGCGACACGTTCAGGTGCTTGTCCTTCGTGATTTCCTGCAGGTCTCGCGTCAGAGTGTCGGCGAATGTCGACGCGACAGCGGCGCTCTTGTACTCCCCCGCCGCCAGCCGCGACTCAATGTGCCGCGCGGCCTTCCCGCCGACGTCGGGAAAGACGTAACGGTCACGAAGCATCGTCCCCAACTCCCTGATGACCTGCCGCTTCACCGCGTCATCCAGCCGAGGCGCCGCCGACTGAGCTGCCGTCTGCGCGAGCGCAGCAATGGCAACCGTCAGAATGACACCCGAAAGGACCAGAGTCTGTCGAATCATGTCTCTCCTCATCGCTTCTCCGGGAGTCTTACGAGGGAGCCGGGCCTTATGTTTCCCGGCGAGGGATGATCGCTGTTACTGAAAGGGGGGAGAATGTCGAGGAACCTTCAGGATGGCTATGCCCGCGCGCGTCGGAGCGGGATTGAACAACAGGAGGTGGAAGCCTCGCGGAGGAAAGGAGCTGTGGCAGAGGATCTTTTCCTCTGCCCCCGGGTCACGGCCAGCGGAGCTCAGCACTTCGGCTTCGAAGTCCGGTCGTCGCGCTGGGAGAGGGGGGCGCTCCGAATTTCGGGGCGGAGGAAAAGATCCTCCGCCACTGCCAACCGCCTACTTGCGACGGATCGACAGGCGCGTCGAAGGATCCACCGAGATCCCGTGCGCCTCGGATGAAGGAGAGCGCCGCGCCCGGGGTACCGAGAGCCTCGTGTAGACCTGAGTCGACAAAATCGAGGCGTGCCCGAGCATCTCCTGGACCGCGCGGATGTCCGCTCCCCCGGAGATCATCATCGAGGCCATCGTGTGCCGCAGGGCGTGCGGGGTGACGTGCCGCTTGATCTCGGCGTGCCGAACGTACTTCTTGAAGATGTTCTCGATCGAGTAGATCGTAAGGCGGGTGCCCGAGCGGCCGATGAAAAGTGCTCCGGTCGGGCTGTCCCGCTCGCCCCTCAACTCTAAATAAACCTTCACGGCGTCGGCGACGGCTTCCGCGGGGATCTCGACTTCGCGCCCCCGCGTTCCACGGCCGGTCACCTTCAGCTTCCGCTCTTCGCTGACCACGTCGTCGAGGTCGAGAGCGACGAGCTCGCCGATGCGGATACCGGTCGAAAAGAGAAGCTCGATGATCAGGTTGTCCCGTATCGCGCAGAAATAGCGGTTTCTCGCCCCCGGGCTCGCATCCTTCTGCTCGGCAAGCTCGGCAATGTGGCTCTTTGGAGCCGCCAGCAGGGCCTTCACTTCCCGGACCGTGAGAACGTTCGGCACCCGCGCCTCGGTCGGCTGCTTGATCCTCAACCGCCGGGCGGGCGACTCCTCGAGCGTCCCCGAGTCCTCGAGGAACCGGAAGAACACCTTGATGGCCGCAACCTTCCGGCGGATCGAGGTGTCGCGATACGTTCCTTCCCCCAGGACCGTCACATAGTTCTCGAGGTGATCCGGGGTGATCGCGGTGACGTCGGCGATGTCGAGGTGATCGCGGAACTGGCTGAGATCGGACTCGTACGCCCGCAGAGTGCGGTCGGACAGATTGCGTTCATCCTGTCCGTGGCGCAAAAACTGTTGTATTGCCTGCTGGGCGTCCATGGGTTTACGACTCCTGAGTTCAATTTAAATAAGTCGGCGGGCCTGGTCGTCAGTTTACGGTTTGGCGTCCGAATGTCAAGGAATTCAAAGAGTTATTCCCTGTTGTTCGAGACGTCCCGACGACCTGCGAAAACAGAAATCATGAAAGGCCAGCGACTCTTCATCCGCCCCCTCACGAGCGTTGACCGCCCGCGACTCGAACAGTTCTATCTTGCTGAAAACGCGCCGCTTCCACTGGATGATGACGGACTCATCGGATTTCTGGTCGGCGAGGTCGCCGCCCACCTTTCCTTCAAGGTGTTCCCGCCAATTATGGAAATCCGGTCCCTCTGGGTGGCGAAGCATCTTCGAAGAAAGCGCGTGGCGCGGACGATGGTGAGCGAGCTCGCCTCCCTCGCCGCAAAAATGGACCTGACCCGGCTCGTAGTTCGCAATGGCGAGGACACGACCGAGGCCTTTCTTCATCTCGGATTCTTGGAAGACCCCGACGGAACCCTCGTGCGGAGTGTGGAGTGAACCCATTGAACAGGACCCTGCCCCTTCTTCTTACCCTCTCTTTCGTTTCCATAGCTCCGGCCTGCGGTGGGACACCGATGACGGACCAGCCATCCGCGACCGCGGAGGCCTTCGAGCAGGTCGAAGAGGCGGCGACCGAGGAGAGTTATGAGGCGTCGCTGCGGCGTCTCGCGCTTTCCGAGGAGGATGAGACGAAGGGGCGAGCTCTGGCGCAGCTCGCGATTTTCCTCCGCGAATCGGGGCGGCTCGAGGAGGCCTCCGAGGCGTTCAGCCAGGCAGCTTCGGCAAGCCCGGCAATCGCCCCCTACCTCGAGCTCCAGCGGGCCGAAGTCAACCGCGAGCTCGGCCGCACCGGGCCCGCGATCGAGACATTGCGCTCGATCATCGCTTCTCACGCCGACTCCCCCGTCGCCGCCTCGGCCAAGCTCATGCTTCCAGCCCTGCTGGCTTCGGCGGGGATGAATGACGAGGCTCGCGCGGCGATGAGCGCGACGCGCGGCGTCGCGATCGACGAGCTCAACGACGAGGAGTTCGCGGCCCTGGCCGCTGCGCTCGAGGAAGGCTCCCTGAAACCCGAGGCCGCCGCCCTCCGGCTCCGAGTGCTGGCCGACTACCCGCGCAGCCGCTTCACCGAGACGCACTACAGAGCACTCGACGCACTCCCTCAGGAAGAGAATCCCCTCGAGCGGCTTTCCTGGGACGGTTCCGTCAAGCTCGCCGACCACCTCGGCAGGGTGAACCGGTACGACCAGGCCCTCGACATGCTGGATCGCACCCGCACGCGCTTCCCGGATCGCGTCGGCTCGGCCCAATTTCGTTACATCCACGCAACCGCGCTCTTCAACTCTCGGAACTACATGCAGATGACCGAGATCCCCGCAAAACCGGGCGAGTCCTACTATCTCGCCATGGAACTGCTCCGCGCCCACGCCTACTGGCGAAGCGACCGCAGTCCCGAGTTCGTCTCGGCAATCCAGAAGCTGACCTCCGCCCACCCTGGAACGAAGCAGGCTGGAGACGCGAAGATTCTCCTGGCCAAGTACTACCAGACGGACGAGATGGACCTGCAGCGCTCGGCCAGGCTGCTTCAGGAAGGGATCGCGATCGTGGGGCCGGGGAGCGAGGGGCGCAACCTCTGGACGCTCGCCTGGACCTGGATCCTCGCCGAGGAGTGGCAGAAGGCGCTCTCCGTCTTCGACCGCTACCTCAAGGAGTATCCCGACGCGAGTTACACCTCCAATGCGCTCTTCTGGTCGGCGCGGATCCAGGAGAAGCTCGGCAACAAAGAGCAGCACGACCGGCTGCTCCGCCGCCTGATCGGCTTCTACCCATACACGTACTACAGTTACCGCGCGCGGCAGATCCTGGGAGATAAGACGCTGCCGCCGAATCAGGTCGACAGCGGGGTTCTCTTCCCCGAGAAGGCGCTCGCAACGACGCCTGATCCGCGGCTCGAAACGGCTCGCGAGCTTCGGGCCGTCGGACTCCAGCGTGATGCCGCCCGCGAGCTCAAGCGCATCGCCAACGCCGCTTCTTCCGATCAGGTTCTTGCCTGGCGTCTCGCGGACCTTTACGCGGATGCCGGCGAGCCACTGCGCGCCATCAGCATTCTCAACCGCACGTTCCCGCAGGTGATCCGGCACGGGGCGGCCAACGTTCCCGAACGGTTCTGGAAGGTCCTCTATCCCCGCTCCTGGTGGGACGAGATTCAGAAGGCGGCTGCCGCCGCGGAAGTCGATCCGTGGCTGGCTCTCGCGATCATCCGGCAGGAGAGCGCGTGGGAGCCGACGACGGTTTCGAGCGCGGGCGCGGTAGGGCTGATGCAGATCATGCCGAAGGAAGCGGCCGCAATCGCCTCGAAGGCGGGACTTGGATCTCTCATGCGCGACGACCTCTTCGAGCCTTCGATCAACGTGAGAGTCGGCACGGCCGAGCTCCGGCAGAAGCTCGATCTGATGGACGACAACCAGGTCCTGGCAATTGCGGCGTACAACGGCGGAGAGAACGCCGTCCGGAGATGGGTCTCGCGAACCGGACTCGACGACATCGACCTTTTCATCGACTCAATCTCTTATGGTGAGACCCGACTTTACGTCATGTCGGTGACCCGGAACCTACACGAGTATCGCCGTATCTATGGCGGCTCGGCGACGGACTGAACCCAGTTTCCAGCTGCCGCGCGCTGCTGCGGGGCGAAACCCGGCTGGACGGCGCGCGCCATCCGGGGGTACGTTTCGAAATGAAGCGGGCGGCGCGGCAGGTTTCCCTCACCGCGCGACCCTCCGATGAGCGAGCCCAGAGCACCCATTGCTGATGCAATCCGGAACCTCGTAGCCCGGGGTGAGCTCGGGAACCGGCTCAGCGAGATCGTCGACCAGCGCCGGCGAACCGAGATCACCGGCGCTTCGATTGAAGCGCGCGGCCTCCTTCTCGCTTCGATCGCGTCCAGGACCTCACGCCGGATCGCGCTCGTCCTTCCGAACGACGCCTCGATCGGAGATCTGGAGGCGTCCCTCCGGCTGTTCCATCCATCGCCAGACCGCATCGTCGTCTATCCGAATCCTTCACTCTCGCCGTATCAGGAAGTCGATCCATCGCTGGCGGTCACGAGAGACGAGCTTCGTGCTCTCGCCTCGCTCGCGGCGAACCAGGCCGAGCTCGTGCTGCTGACGGCCCGGTCCCTTTTCAGGCGCCTTCCTCCAGCCGCCGATTTTCTCAGCCGCATCGTCGAGATTCGCGAGAACGACGAGCTCGATCTCCGCGAGCTTCTCGACTCGCTCGTGTCGGCGGGTTACACGCGGACGGACCTCGTCGGCGAGATCGGCGAGATCGCATTCCGGGGCGGGATCCTCGACGTCTTTCCTCCCGGTTCGGATCGACCGTTCCGCATCGAGCTGTTCGGAGACACCGTCGACTCCATCCGCCTTTTCGAGGTGGAGACCCAGCGGTCGGCCGAGCAGGCGGACCGCGCGACGATCCTCCCGATGTCCCAGTTCCGGCGCGACCGCAAATCGGTGCTCGGACTGGCCCAGGCGCTCGCGCGCGATTTCAGCGATCCGCGCTGGAAGCGCGACGTGGCCGAACGCGTCGAGCGCCTCCAGGAGCACAGCACGTTTCCGGGACTCGATTCCTGGCTTCCGGCAGCGATGCCGGCGGTCTCGTTCGCCGATTATCTCAGCGGCGAGGAGTGGCTTCTGGTCGAGGTCGAGCCGGACGAGTTGACCTCTTCCGTCGACCGCTACGGAGCGCTTCTGCGGAGCGAGTACGAAGCGGCCGCCGAGCGAGGAAAAGCCGTCTATCCTCCGGAACGGCTTCTGATCCCGGCCGAGCAGGTCCATGAGCTCCTGACGCGCTCCGCGCTCGCGTTCAGCGACGTTCACGTTTCGGGTGGCGATTTCGAGCAGCTTCGAGTCCACGCGCCCGCCTCCCGGGGATGGATCAACCGGCTCGGCGAGCTGCCCCGCGACCTCGGAGCCGCTCGCGCCGCGGGACGGCGGCAGGTCCTCTTCGCCCATACCCGGGGCGGTCGCGAGAAGACCGAGCGCCTCCTGCGCGAGTTCGACGTCCCATTCGTCGACCAGGGGGAGTCCCTGGGCGAAGATCTCGTCGTGGCGCGCGGAAGCATCGCGCGCGGGTTCGAGCTCCAGGAGGCGAACCTCTCGATCCTCTCCGAGTGGGACCTGTTCGAACCGCCCGTGGAGGCCCGCGCCGGCGCGCGACGAAGAAAGGCTGCCGAGACGTTCGCGGCCGACCTGCGCGACCTCAAGCCAGGCGACTACATCGTTCACATCGATCACGGGATCGCGCGCTTCGCCGGCCTCGAGCGCGTCGCCTTCGGGGCTCACGAGCGCGAGGTGATGCAGCTCGAATACGCCAACGGCGGCCGGCTCCTTCTCCCCATGGAGAGCCTTCACCTGATTCAGAAGTACTCGGGAGGAGGAGATGCTCCGGCAAAACTCGACCGCCTCGGCGGAACGAGCTGGGCGCGCACCAAGGCATCGGTCAAGAAGGCGATGCGGGACATGGCCGACGAGCTGCTCAAGCTCTACGCCACCCGGCAGATGGTCTCCGGACACGCCTTCAGCACGGACACGCCCTGGCAGCTCGAGTTCGAGGAATCGTTCGAGTTCGAGGAGACGGAAGACCAGGCCGCCGCGATCGAAGACATCAAGACCGACATGGAGTCGCGCAAGCCGATGGACCGCCTGCTGTGCGGCGACGTCGGGTACGGAAAGACCGAGGTCGCACTTCGCGCCGCATTCAAGGCCGTGATGGACGGGAAGCAGATCGCCCTGCTCGCGCCCACGACCATCCTCGCCTTCCAGCACTACAAGACGATGCTCCGCCGCTTCGCGTCCTTTCCCGTCACGGTCGAGCTGATCTCCCGCTTCCGCTCGCCGAAAGAGCAGAAGGAGATCAAGGCGAAGGTCGAAGCGGGCGAGATCGACATGATCGTCGGCACGCACCGCATCCTCTCGAGGGACATGAAGTTCAAGGATCTGGGCCTTCTGGTCATCGACGAAGAGCAGCGGTTCGGAGTCGGCCAGAAAGAGCGGCTCAAGCAGTTCAAGAAGTCGGTCGACGTGCTCTCGATGTCCGCCACCCCGATCCCCCGCACCCTGCACATGTCGCTGACGGGAATCAGGGACATCTCGATCATCGAGACCCCTCCGAAGGACCGCCTGGCCATCCAGACTGCGGTCGTCAGCTTCAACGACGACTTCATTCGCGAGGCCATCGATTTCGAGGTTGCGCGAGGAGGACAGGTTTTCTTTCTCCATAACCGCGTCGAGTCGATCTACGCGATGAAGGACTACCTCGAGAGGCTGAGTCCCGGCATCCGGGTGATCGTCGGGCACGGGCAGATGGACGAGCAGGAGCTCGAGCGCGGAATGGGGGCCTTCATCGCGAAGGAGTTCGACGTCCTTCTCGCGACCACGATCATCGAGAACGGCATCGACATCCCGGCCGCGAACACGATTCTCATCAATCACGCCGAGAGGTTCGGCCTCTCCCAGCTGTATCAGCTCCGCGGCCGGGTCGGGCGCAGCGACCGCCTCGCCTTCTGCTACCTGGTCGTCCCCTCGGACCGCGTCCTTTCCGGAGACGCGCGCAAGCGTCTCGGCGCGATCCAGGAGTTCTCCGACCTCGGCGCCGGCTTCCGAATCGCCGCGCGCGACCTGGAAATCCGCGGCTCGGGTAATCTCCTCGGCGGAGAACAATCGGGACAGATCGCCGCGGTCGGCTTCGAGATGTACACGAAGCTTCTCGAAGAGACTGCGCGCGAGCTCCGCGGGGAGAAGATCGAGGAAGAGATCGAATCCCAGATCAGCCT
>JBHEPS010000073.1:11917-12457 GCA_046260175.1 Thermoanaerobaculia bacterium | reverse complement strand
CCTCGGCGACGGTGTTGAATACGTCGAACCCTTCGTGCTTCGTGCCGCCCTTGCCGGGCGTCACTCCGCCGACGACGTTGGTGCCGTACTCCCGGCACTGCATTGCGTGAAACGTTCCCTCGCGTCCGGTGATCCCCTGGACGATCACCCGCGTGTTCTTGTCAGCCCAGATAGCCATTCGATTTCTCCGATTCCTTCACGCGCGGCCACTCAGGCCTTCGCGGCGTGCTGCTTCGCTGCGGCGACGACCTTCTCGGCGGCGTCCTGCATGCCGTCGGCCGTGATGATGTTGAGCCCCGACTTCTCGAGGATCTCCCGCCCGAGCTCGACGTTGGTTCCTTCGAGACGGACCACCAGCGGAACGGGGAGGCCGACTTCCTTCGAAGCCTGGACCACGCCCTCCGCGATGCGATCGCAGCGCATGATCCCGCCGAAGATGTTGATCAGGATCGCCTTCACGTTCTCGTCGCTGAGGATGATCTGGAAGGCGTTCTTGACCTGCTCGGCGCTCGCGCCGCCGCCGACATCGAGGAAGTTCGC
>JBHEPS010000073.1:0-11907 GCA_046260175.1 Thermoanaerobaculia bacterium | reverse complement strand
CCATGCAGCCGACGCTTCCGTCGAGCTTGATGTAGTTGAGGCCGAACTTCGAAGCCTCGACCTCGAGAGGATCCTCCTCGTTGAAGTCGCGCATCTCGAGGATGTCCTCGTGGCGGAACATCGCGTTGTCGTCGAAGGTCATCTTCGCGTCGAGCGCGAGGACGTTCTCTTCCTTCGTGATGAGGAGCGGGTTGATCTCAGCGAGCGATGCGTCGGTCTCGATGTAGGCGCGGACGAGCTTCTGGAAGAAGACGACCGCCTTCTTGAAGGCCTGCCCCTCGAGCCCGAGGGCGTAGGCGATCTTGCGGGCCTGGAAGGGCTGGATGCCGAGAACGCCGTCGATCGGCTCCTTGTAGATGGCTTTCGGATCGCGTGCGGCGACTTCCTCGATCTCCATGCCGCCCTGCGAGGACGCCATGACGACCGGCTTGCCGAGGTTGCGGTCGAGCGTGATGCCGAGGTAAAGCTCGCGATCGATGTTCAGAGCTTCCTCGACCAGCACCTTCCGGACGAGACGACCCTCGGGGCCCGTCTGGTGCGTCACCAGCGTCATCCCGAGAATGCTCTTCGCCAGGTCGGCTGCCTCGTCGGCGGTCTTGGCCAGCTTGACGCCGCCACCCTTGCCGCGGCCGCCCGCGTGGATCTGCGCCTTCACCACCACGCGGCCGCCGAGCTCCTTGGCGACCTCGCGCGCGCGGTCCGGATTGTCGACGACATGTCCGCGGGGGACCGGCACTCCGAACTTTTTCAGAATTTCTTTCGCCTGATATTCGTGTACTTTCATGTTTGGCGTTCGACCATCTCCCCCCGGCGCGCGGGGCCGCGGGGCGGGAACCTTTTGGTTTTCCGAAGATGGATCGCGGGGCGCGATCTCCGGAGGTTTCCGGGCGGTGACAGTATCGCGGAGGGCAGGGCCGTCGCAAGTACGGAGAGGGGCGAGGGATGAGGGGCGAGGGGCGAGGAAACAGCAGCGGGCGCGATCGCGAGAAGAGAACAAGGGAGCAGGAGGCAGGAGACGGGGGACAGGGCCGTCACGGCGTTTTCCCGCCTGCGTTTCCCCCGCCCCGGCCAACACGATCCTGCCATTCTGAGATCCTTCGTCGGCTTCGCCTCCTCAGGATGACGTCGCTTCTTCTGCCTTCACTTCTGCCTTCTGACTTCTGACTCTGCTATACCGCACCATACGGATTGCGACCGATGAAAAACCTTCCCCCCATTCAGCCCGGCGCAGTCATGGAAGTCGTTCCTGAGGCGCTGGTGGCTGGGGGGGATGCGCTGGCGCGGATTGAGGGGTTTCCGGTGTTTTTGCCGGGGGGGTATCCGGGGGACCGGCTGAGGGTCCGTATTACTGAGGTTAAGAAGGGGTTTGGGCGCGGGACCGTCGAGGAGATCGTCTCCGCATCTTCGGAGCGGCGCGAGGCGCCTTGCCCTGTCGCTCGGGAGTGCGGCGGGTGTGATTGGACCGAGCTGCGGCTCGACCGCCAGCTCTACTGGAAGAAGAACATCCTTGGCGACACGCTCCGGCGCATCGGGAAGTTCGATGTCGCGGCGCTGCCGGCGATCGCGGTCACTCCTTCTCCTTTGACTTACCGCCTTCGCAGCCGGCTGCACGTGAGCCGGGGGGCCGAGGCGC
Organism: Thermoanaerobaculia bacterium; assembly: GCA_046260175.1. Classification (GTDB taxonomy): domain Bacteria; phylum Acidobacteriota; class Thermoanaerobaculia; order Gp7-AA8; family Gp7-AA8; genus JBHEPS01. The sequence goes on along the minus strand of JBHEPS010000073.1, from coordinate 10,274 downwards.
TTCCGGGGTTTTTCGAGCGGCGGTCTCACCAGGTGGTGCCACTGCCGGAAGAGTGCGAGATCGTCGGCCCCGAGGTGCTGGGGCATCTCGGGGAGCTGCGGGAGGCGGCGGGGCAGATTCCGGGCGGGGCGATGGAGACGTTCGAGAACGGCCCGGAGCTGACCGTCTCGCTCACGCCCGACGGATCGGACGCGCGGTCCGGCGGAGAGACGCGGATCCGCGTCGCGGGCTCCGAGTTCCTTCTCGACGTCCGCTCGTTCTTCCAGGTGAACCGGCATCTGCTCGGAGAGCTGCAGCGCCGGGTGATGGAAATCGCGGCCGGCACTGCGCAACGCGAGCTCGCGTGGGATCTCTACGGAGGGGTCGGGTTCTTCGCCGTCCCGCTCGCGACGCGGTTCGAAAGCGTCCTCACGGTCGAGACGTCGCGCGACTCGAGCCGCTGGGCTGCCCTGAACGCCGCCGGAACGGGAAAGGTCCAGGCGATCACGGAGGACGTCGAGCAGTTTCTTCGGAGGCGCTCGACGCGGCCCGATTTCGTGCTGGTCGATCCGCCTCGCGCCGGGCTGAGTCCGGCGGTCGGCGACGCGCTGGCGGGGTCGGATGCGGAGATCATTTGTTATCTCTCGTGCGATCCGGTAACCTTTTCGCGCGACGCGAACCGGCTTGCGCGGCGCGGCTGGACCCTCACCTCGATCCGCCTGATCGACCTCTTCCCGAACACGCACCACATCGAGACGCTGTCTTCGTTCGTTCGTGAACGATGAAGCCGCACTGAACATCCCCGCAGCCGCACCGGTCCTCTTCCTCGCGCTCGGCATCGCCGCGAGCGGGGGGCTCGGCCTCGCCGGAATCCTCGGACTCACTCTCTGCGCCGCGCTGTGCGCAGTGCCCGCGAGGCTCCGGCGCGCGTCCCTTCTCTTCGCCTGTTTTGCCGCCGGCGCTCTCGTCGAGAGCGTGCGGCGCGACGCACTCGAGGCGGACCTCGCTCTCATCGCCTCGCTACCGCCGGGCGGGTTCGCACTCGTCACGTTTCCGATCGAGCGATCGTGGGAGATGCGCGAGGAGTCGGCGCGGATCCGGGCGAGGGGGTTCGATCTCGTTCTCGAGGGAGGCACCGAGCCGGTCGAGACGCCGCTGCTCCTGACGCTCTGGGGAGAGCCGCCGTCGCTGGAAGGATCGTCGGTCGTGCGCGCGGAAGGATTCCTCCGCTGCGGCCCGGAGGCCTGCTGGATGAGCGTGAAGAGCTCGCGGCTCATCTCCGCCGAGGGGGAAGCGGGGCCGTGGAATCCCGGGTCGTGGAATCGGGCGGCGCTCGAACGGCTGCGGCGGCTCGGCCGCGCATCTCCGCTCGCTGCGCGCGGCGCCTCGCTGGCCGCCGCGCTCGCCCTCGGCCGGGGAGAAGATCTCGATCCAGAGGTGCGCGAGGCGTATCGCCGCGGCGGGACGTATCACCTGCTCGTTTTCTCCGGGATGCAGATCGCGTTCGCCGCGGGACTGATCGCGGCGATCTTCCGATGGCTGGGTCGGCCGCGCCCCGCCGACTGGATCCTTCTCGCGATCGCCCTTCTCGCGCCGCCGTTCGCCGGACACGATCCTTCGGTCTCCCGCTCGGCCACGATGATCGGAGTCTGGGCAGGCTCGCGAATCCTCGGGAGGCCGACGCCCGTCGAGAATCTCCTCTTCGTATCGGCCGCGATCCGCCTCCTCTGGAGCCCGGGCGAGCTGACCGAGCCCGGCTTCGCGCTGACCTATGGCGCCACTGGGGGACTCATCCTGATCGGACGGGCGTTCGCGAGCCGGTTCGAGAGCACGATCGGTCGGGCGCTCGCGATGAGCGCGGGGGCCGAGCTCGGGACCGCTCCGATCACCGCGCTCTTCTTCCACCAGATCGTCCTCGGAAGCTCGGTCGTCACGGTGATCCTCTCTCCCCTTCTCACCTTGATGCTCGCGCTCTCGGCGGGCGTCTGCGCCGCCTCGGCGGTGGCACCCGATCTCTCGCTGATCGTGCTCGAGACGATCGGCAGGCTCGATCATCTCGCAGTGCTCTTCAACGAGCTGGTGGCGGATCGCGTCGGCATCGCCCGGCCGGTCGCCGCCCCGCCGGCCGCCCTCGTCGCGTCGGCGTTTCTGATGAGCGTCGTCGCTCTCATCGTTCGCCCCCGCGCGCTCGGGGGATTCATCGCGGCGCTCTGCCTGATGGTCGTCCCGGTCACGGCGTTTGCGACCGGGCACTTCCGCTCGCGCGTTCCCCAGTTCCAGATGGAAGTGCTCGACGTCGGACAGGGGGACGCCATCCTGATCCGGGAAGGACGGACCGCGATCCTCGTCGACGGCGGCGGGAGGCGCGGCGATCCCTTCTTCACGAGGAACGTTCTTCTGCCGCTCCTCGCCGACCGCGGCGCGCTGCGGCTCGACGCGATCATCCTCACCCATCCCGATCCCGACCATTGCGCGGGGCTCCCGCCTCTCATCCGCACGCTGGATGTCGGAGAGCTCTGGATCTCCGCCTGGCACCTCCGTCACCCATGCGGGAGGGAGCTCTTCGAGGCCGCCGTGCGGAAGCGGGTTCCCGTCCTCACCGCCGAGCGGATCGACACGCGGAGCGTCGGGGGAATCCCGCTCCGCCTCTTTCAGGCCGAACCGCCGTTCCGCCGCTCCCCCTGGAACAACTCCTCGCTCGTTCTCGCCTTCACGCGGCAGGGACGGTCGTTCCTGCTCGCCGGGGACATCGAGAGGACTGCGGAGCTGGAATTGCTGGGGGACGGCGTACCCCTCGGCGCCGAGGTGCTGAAGGTCGCGCACCATGGAAGCCGGACCTCCGGCTCGCTTCGATTCCTCGACGCCGTCGCCCCGAGGATCGCCTTGATCTCCTGCGGATGGAACAACCCATTCGGTCATCCGGCTCCTGAAACTCTGGAGGAGCTCGAGGGGCGCGGTGCGAGGATCTTCCGTACGGATCAGGACGGTACGATCCGGATCAGGCTGGAGGGGGAGGCGATCCTCGTCGAGCGGGAAATTGACACGGTGCGTTCTTCCGGTACTCTGTAACCATCGGGGGGGAGCGAACGGCGGCATGTCGGCGATTCTGACGCGATTCGGTCTTTATACGATCCTGGTCGTGCTGGCGGTGTTCGTCCTGCGGGAGAACGTCGACGGGATTCCCTATACCGAGCTGCTGACGGACACGCTGCTCGTCCAGATCGCACTCGCCGGGGTGATCATGGTCGTGGCGGGGATCATCCTCGGGCCATTCGAGCGGCTTCAAACGAAGGCCTCCCGCAAGAGGTGTGTTGTGTGCCGGGCTCCCGTGATCGTCGGCAAGATGTACTGCCGTACCCATCTGCGCGAGATCCTCGAGAACGAGGACGCCAGACGCCACGACCCAGTTCGCAGGTGAACCACGCGCGCCCATGGATCGTGATCGCCGGTCCGACCGGTAGCGGCAAGTCCGTTCTCGGCGTCGCCGTGGCCGAGCAGTTGGGCGGCGAGATCGTCAACGCCGACTCGGTGCAGGTCTATCGCGGATTCGACATCGGCAGCGCGAAACCGCCCCAGAGCCTTCGCGAGAGAGCTCCCCACCACCTGTTCGACCATGTGACGGCGGACGAGGATTTCAACGCGGCCGAGTTCTCGCGGCGTGCGCGTCTCGTCTGCCAGGAGATCGAGAGCCGGGGCAATCGGCCGGTCATTGTAGGAGGGACCGGCTTCTATCTCCGCTCGCTCCTGCGAGGGTTGCCCGAGATGCCCGAGGCGGACGAGGGGATCCGGCGGCGGCTCAGGCGGGTTCACGCCTCCGCTCGCGGGCGGGCGCTGCTGCACCGATGGCTCGCGCGCGTCGATCCGATCGCGGCGTCGAAGATCGCGGTCAACGACCGCCACCGCGTCGAGCGCGCGCTCGAGATCTGGATGCTCACCGGGAGACCGATCTCCGAAAAGAAGTTGGATCCGGCGACGGATGCGCAGCAGGCGGTCCTCATCGCCCTGGCCGTCCCGCGCGAGATCCTCGTGGAACGGCTCGACCGGAGGGTTGCCGAAATGTACGCGGCGGGACTCGTCGAAGAGACGAGGCACCTGCTCGAGCGATACCCGCCGACGGCCCGACCCTTTGGCGCGATCGGGTACGCGGAGGCCGCGAGGGTCGTATGGGGCGACCTGACTGCGGAAGCGGCCGAGGCGGAGACGAAGCGGAGGACGAGGGCCTACGCGAAGCGCCAGATGACCTGGTTTCGTGGGGAACAGGACGTGCATTGGCTGGATGCCGAAAGACCTGTGGAGGAACTGCTCGAAGAGAGCCTTCGGATCATCGGGGCGGAAGAATGAACGAGGGGTGCGCGCGAGCGGCCCCCATCCCCTTCCCTCCTGTTTGCCCCTTCGTTGACCAGACCTATGAAGACAACTTTAGCGATTGTGACTCTTGCCCTCCTGACCGCTGCCTGCGCGACGACTCCGCCGGCGCCTCCTCCTTCGCCTTCCGCCCAGTTCGGAACTCTGAGCGTCGACCCACGTCTCGGCTACACCGGTCCTTCGGACCCGGGGGCCGTGCGCCGGTTCGACGCGGCCATGCACGACCTCGTCGCGGGAAGGACCGCGACGGCGAAGGAAAAACTGCATGCCGCGAGTGCGGCGCATCCTCCCGCCCGGCTCGCCCTGGCGGCGCTGGCCATCGAGGAAGGTGACCTCGAGGAAGCCGGCCGTCTCCTGAGCGCTCTCCCCGAATCGCCGGGCTGGACCTCCGCCGCCTACTATCGCGCCCGGCTTCTCGAAGCGCGCGGCGAGCTGGAGCCAGCGTTGCTCGCGTACCGAGCGCTCTCGGCCTCGCCCACCGCGCCGGCCGCGACGACGAACCGCATCGCGGGCCTCGAGACCCGCCTCTTCGAAGAGGCTTACCAGCAGGCGCTCGCCAGCCGAGGCGAGCCGGCGATCCGGCAGCTCCGAAGGGCTCTCGAGTTCCGTCCCGACTCCTCGGCCGCGCGGCTTCTTCTCGCCCAGAGACTGCTGGAGAACGGCGATCTCGCCCAGGCCCGCATGGAGCTCGACCCGCTGCTTCGGACCGCGCAGGGAGAGGACCCCGCCGTGCAGGCGACCCTCGCCGAGATCGACGCGGGGCGGAAGCGGTTCGAAGAAGCCATCAGCCGATACGAGAAAGTCGTGGAGCGCGATCCGAATCCGCGTTACCAGACACGACTCGATCAGATCAAGCGCGAGTTCGCCCTGTCGAACATGCCGCCCCGGTATCGCACCGCCGCGGCCAGCCCGGCACTCAGCCGCGCGGAGCTCGCGACGCTCATCTACTGGAACATCAACACGGTTCGCTTCGGCCGCCCCTCCTCCGACACCCCGATCGCGATCGACGTTGCGAACGTCGAAGGACGCGAAGAGTTGATCCGCGCCATCGCGTGGGGCATCTGGAACGTCGATCCGGTCACGCGGCGCATCGATCCGGGCCGCGTGGTCACAGGACAGAACGCCGCCCGCGCGCTCTACCGCGTTCTCACCCTGAGCGGACTCCCTCCCTGCGCGGCCTCCTCCATTCCGGATCCGCAGCGCGGCAATGGGCCCATCGCCGCCCTTCGCGCATGCGGCGTGGACGTGACGAACATCCAAACCGCGCCCGACGCGCCGATCAGTGGGCGGTGGGCGGTCGCGGCGTTGGATCGGATAGAGGCAGGGACTAGGGACTAGACGTATGCTTCGCAAATACCATTGCAATGGTACACGATGAGTGGCAGACTGTCTCTGAGAGGAGACGGTCATGCCTTTTCAGAGTACGCGTGCCCCCTTGGTTTTATCGGGAGAGGACCAGAAGCAGTTGGTGACGATTAGTCGATCACGGACCGCATCGAGGCAGGCGATCGAGAGAGCGCAGATCCTTTTGGCGTACGCGCAAGGAGTGAGTGTGTCCGAGATTGCCCGGACCCAGCGGACCAACAGGCCCAAAGTCGAGCGTGCTGTCGATAAAGCGCTTCAGTTCGGAGCGTTGCCGTCGCTGCAGGATCTCTCTGGGCGCGGACGGAAGCCGGAGAAAACTCAGGAGGCGCTTTCGTGGGTTGTCTCATTGGCCTGTCAGAAGCCGAAGGATCTTGGATACGCCTCGGAACTGTGGACCACTTCTCTTCTGGCCCAACATGTCCGTGAGCATTGCCTGGAAGCGGGGCATCCTTCACTTCGGAAGCTTGCACGAGGAACCGTTTCGAAGATTCTGGCCAGCCACGAGTTGCGACCACACAAAGTTCGCTACTACCTTGAGCGACGCGATCCCGACTTCGACATCAAGATGACGCAGGTTCTTTGCGTTTACAGGCAGGTCGAGCTACTTCGAAACGGCCAAGGCGAAGCCGACATCGCCATTCTCTCCTACGACGAGAAACCCGGGATTCAAGCGATTGGGACCACCGGCCCGGACCTGCCCCCAGTTCCCTCAGTACACCCAACTCTCACGCGCGAGTTTGAATATGTTCGTCATGGCACTCTCTCTCTTTTAGCCGGAATCGATTTGTCTACCGGTCATGTGCACGGATTGGTGGCTGAAAGACATCGAAGCCGCGAATTCATCGACTTCCTCCGGATGGTCGACGACTACTACCCGACGACCACCAGAATCCGCGTCATTCTCGACAACCACTCAGCACACATCTCGAAGGAAACCAGGGCGTTTCTCGCCACTCGCTCCAACCGCTTCGAGTTCATCTTCACGCCCAAGCACGGGTCGTGGCTGAACCTGATCGAAACCTTCTTCTCGAAGCTCGCCAGAAGCGTGCTGCGAGGCATCCGCGTCGAATCAAAACAAGAACTCAAGGATCGCATCGAACTCGCGCTCCGAGAACTCAACGAAACGCCAGTCGTTTTTCGCTGGAAATACAAGCTTGACGAACTCTCCGTGGCGGCGCAATGACTGCTACGCTAATTGCGAAGCGAACGTCTAGTCCCTAGCCCCTAGCCCTGCTTCTCACAGTTGAACCCACACCGACTTCGTCTGCGTGTACTTCTCGAGGGCATCCCGTCCCTGGTCGCGGCCGAAGCCGGACTCCTTGAATCCGCCGAACGGGAGCGCGGGGTCGTAGAGGTTGTAGGTGTTGATCCAGACCGTGCCGGCCTTGACGGCCTGGGCGACGCGATGGGCCTTCGAGATGTCGCGGGTCCAGACCGCGGCGGCCAGGCCGTAGACGGTCGAATTTCCTTTCGCGACCGCGTCCTCCACATCGGAAAACCGTATGGTGGCGAGGACGGGGCCGAAAATCTCTTCCTGGGCGATTCGCATCCCGGGCTCGACGTCGTCGAAGATCGTGGGCTGGACGAAGTAACCTTTACCGGTCCCGATGTCGGCGCGCTCGCCTCCGGCGACCAGCTTCGCCCCCTCCTTCTTCCCCGTCTCGATGTAGCCGAGCACGGTGTCGAACTGCTGGCGTGAAGCGATGGCGCCGAGGCGGGTTTTCGGGTGGAGCGGATCGCCGGCGACCATTTTCGAGGCGCGCTCGCGGATGCGCTCGAGCAGTTCGTCGTGGACCGCTTCCTCGACGAGGAGGCGCGACCCGGCGGCGCAGACTTCACCCTTGCCGTAGAAGATCGCGTTCAGCGCCCCTTTGGCTGCGGCCTCGAGATCGGCGTCGGCGAAGACGATGTTGGGCGACTTTCCCCCGAGCTCGAGAGAGACCTTCTTCAGCGTGTTCGCGGCCCTTGCCATGATCTTCTTCCCGACCGCGGTCGAGCCGGTGAAGGCGATCGCGTCGATGCCGGGGTGATCGACCATCGCGTTGCCCACGAGAGCGCCGTCGCCCGGAACGATATTGAGGACGCCGGCGGGCAGGCCCGCTTCCCGCGCGTACTCGGCGAACTTGAGCATCGAGAGCGAGGTGTTGCTGGCGGGCTTGAGGACGACCGTGTTTCCGCAGGCCAGCGCGGGCGCGACCTTCCAGACGGCGAGCATCAGCGGGAAGTTCCAGGGGGTGATCGCGCCGACCACGCCCACCGGCTCGCGCAGAGTGTAGGTGAACGCTCCCGGCGAGACCGGAATCGTCTCCCCGGTGACCTTGCCCGACCATCCGGCAAAGTAGTAGAGGCATTCCGCCGCAGCCGGCGTATCGACGTACTGCGACTCGAAGATCGGCTTGCCGTTGTCGAGGGTCTCGATGCGACCGATGTCGGCGGCGCGGGCGCTCAGCAGGTCCGCGATCTTCCAGAGGATCTTCGCGCGGTCGCGCGGCTTCATCTTCTGCCACTCCGAGCCGGGCTCGAGCTGCGCGCGCGCCGCCTTCACGGCGCGGTCAACGTCCTCGGGCGAGGCCGAGGCCACGTCCGCCAGCTTCTCCTCGGTCGCGGGGTTGATCGTCTCGAAGGTCTTTCCTTCCCGCGCATCCTCGAACTCGCCGTTGATGAACAGGCGGGTCTGCAGATCGGTGGCCTGGGTTTCAGCAGTCATCGTTTTCTCCTCTCGCTCCCTCAACGGCCGGTGAAGTCGGGCTTGCGCTTCTCCCGGTAGGCGTCGAGACCTTCCTTCGAGTCCTCACTCTGGAACAGCTGCTGCTGGAGCTCGCGCTCGACGGCGAGAGCGGACTCGATCGGGATCTCCCACCCGGTCTGAACGGCGCGCTTGATCCCGCCGACCGCCTTCGAGGCCTTGTTCGGAGGCGTGAAGCTGCGGGCGTACTCCATCACGCGGTCCCACCACGTCTGCTCTCCGGAGTCGGGCCAGACGTAGTTCACGATTCCGAGCTGTTGCGCCTCCTCGAAGGTCATCAGGCGCCCTTCGACCATCAATTCGATCGACTTCGATTTTCCGACGAGCCGCGAGAGCCGCTGCGTGCCGCCGGTGCCGGGAAGCACACCTAGGGAGACCTCGGGGAGGCCGATCTTGCCGGCTCCCTCGCGCGCGATGCGGATATCGGCCGCCAGCGCGATCTCGAGGCCCCCGCCGACGCAGTGGCCGTTGAGCGCGGCGATCACCAGCTTCGGCGTCTGCTCGAGCCGCAGCATCGTCTCGTTCGCATGGAGGCAGAAGTAGTACTTGAAGGTCGGAGTCACCTCCGTGAGCATCCCGATGTTCGCCCCGGCCGAGAAGAACTTCTCACCGGCCCCCCGGATGACGATCACGTGAACCGCCTCGTCCATCCGCGCCTCGAGGATCGCGGAATCGAGCTCCTTGTTCATCTCGTAGGTGTAGGTGTTCGCGGGAGGGTCGGTGAGCTCCAGGATCGCAACGCCTTTTTCCACGCGGTACTGCACAAGATTTCCGCTCAACAAAGACTCCTTTTTCGGCCAGGTGATGGGGGCGGCATTGTAACAACAGAGGGGCTAGGGGCTAGGGGCCAGGGAAGCAAAAGCGAAACCAGAAGCCAGAAGCCAGAAGCCAGAAGAAAAGGCGAAGCCAGAAAACGAAAGCCAGAAGCCAGAAGAAAAGTCAAAGGCAGAGTCAGAGGCTCACGTGCCGCGCGGCCGGACTTTGCCTGATCTTTCTTCTGGCTTTTTTTCCAGCTTCTGGCTTCGCCTTTTCTTCTGGCTTCTGGCTTCTGGCTTCTGGCTTGTCCTCTCCTGGCCCCTCGCTTCTTCACCACTTCGCGACGATCGCGGCTGACACGATCTGATCGGTGTCTCCGAACCCCTCGACGGGCTCGTTGTAGAAGTTCAGAGCGTGGGACAGCTTCAGGGAGAGTAGGTCGGTCAGCCGGGAGGAGATCGAGACGAGGTTTCCAATCCGGAAATCGTCGGCATCCTCGAGGTTTAACATCAGGGAGAGATCTTCGACCAACTCGGCATTTTCGGAGAACTTCCAGCGGTAGACGAGTCCTCCCCTGCCGGTCGCGAAGTCGAGGTCCTCCCCCGAGACGCGGTTCTCGAGCGTGTAGCCGACTCCCCCCTCGAGACGCAGTTCCTGCCGGTCTTCCTCGATGACCTTGAAGGCCAACCCTCCCTCCAGAAAGGCGCGGGAGTCGATTCCAGCGAAGGTGTTCACCATCCAGTTCGCCCGGCCGTAGCCCGCCGTGCGCGGGTTGATCTCACGGGCGATCCCGAGGATCGCGTTCAGGGCCTCGGCGGTTTGTTCTCCCTCAGTCTTTGTGGTGACGAAGGCGGCCTTGAACTCTGCCTCCCACGGAAGAGGCTTCCAGAACAGCTCCGCGCCGAGCCCGAGAGAGCTCATGTCGGTATTGCCGGAAATCGCGACGAACGAGAGCTCGCCGCTCCCCGACCAGAGCGGCGGAGGCTCCTCCTGCGCGCGGGCGGGGAGGGAGAGCGCGAAGACAAGCAACATGACGGCGAGAAAGGCGTCCTGTTTCCTCATG
>JBHEPS010000072.1:254-12630 GCA_046260175.1 Thermoanaerobaculia bacterium | reverse complement strand
TCCGGCGCTGTTTCTGATTTTGTCTCTGACTTTACTTCTGCCTTCTGCCTTCTGCCTTCTGCCTTTACGTTGCCCCGCCCCCTGCTCTTAAACCACGTACGCGACCGCGAAGCCCACCTGGGCGGCCATCATCATCAGATACATGTGGCGCCATGAGGGGTGGTTCTCGGTTGACGTGAGGTCGTCGGGGTTCCTCACCAGCAGCCACGATGTGTAGACGCCCCATACAGCCAGGGCGATGCCGAGGATCGTGAGCATGGCGGGGTTGCCGGTGAGGATCGGGAGCTCGGGGTGCCAGGGGTCGCGCAGCACGGTGCCGAGCGGGATGAGGAGCCAGGGGAGGATGAAGGAGGGGACCATCATCCAGGCGGCTTTCTTCGGGCCGTAACGGATCGGCCAGGTGATGCATCCCCCCGCGCGGTCCCCTTCCATGTCGGAGAAGTCCTTGGTCGAGGCGGCGCCGAAGAGGAAGAGCATGAAGATCGCGCCGATGAACCACGGCTCGGCCGAGTAGACGTGCGCGACCATCGACCAGCCGGCGACCTTGAGGAGCATCCCGCGCGGAATCGAGATCGTCAGGTTCGCGAGCGTTCCGTTGCGCTTGGTCCTCCCCCAACTCGGTGCCGAGTAGATGAGCGTGAAGAAGAACGCCGCGAGGTAGATGAAGAAGCACTCGTGGTACTGAAGCGGCGCGAACAGCTTCTGGCTGAAGGTGTTGTAGGGGTAGACGACGACGAGCCACGTCGGGATCAGTCCCAGCGCGTACCAGACCCATGTGACCGCCCACGCCTTCCTGAGCGGGATCTCCCCCGTCACGAGCGGCCGCTTCGGCTTGTTGATCCGGTCGATCTCGAGGTCGTAGATCTGGTTGATCGAGTTGTTCGCGGCGTTGAGCAGCGAGGCGCAGAGCGATCCGAGGGTCACGGTGAGGATGACCGAGAGGGTGAGCGCGCGGGAGGGATCGGGATTGTGCGCCGACCCCCAGGCGCAGATCGCCCCCGAGATGATCCCCAGGAGCGGCGGGAAAAGCGTAAAGGGGCGGGCCAGCGTGAGGTAACGGGACAAGGCGGGGGAATTGTAGTTGAAAGCCAGAAACCAGAAGCCAGAAGGCAGAAGAAAAGGCGAAGGCAGAAGGCAGAAGGCAGAAGCCAGAAGAAAAGTCAGAAGCAAAACCCAGTCTTCCTGAGAGAGCGCCGCGAGGAGGGGTCAGTCCGCGGGATCGGTGAGCGCGACCGGCAGGTCAGGCCAAGCGATTCTGTGAGTCGGAGTACGTGCCGCGCGTCCGGACTTTGCTTCTGATCTTTCTTCTGGCTTCTGGCTTTCAACTTCTAGCTTCGCCTTTTCTTCTGGCTTCTGGCTTCTGGCTTCTGGCTTGCCTGTACAATCCCGCCATGCTGAAACCACGCGAGCACGTTCCGGTGCTGATCATCGGGACGGGGATTGCCGGGCTGACGGCGGCGCTGGTTCTGGCGCGCGCCGGCACCGAGGTGTTGCTGGTGACGAAGGCGACGGACCCGGCCGACTGCAACACCTTCTGGGCCCAGGGGGGAATCATCTACCAGGGCGAGGGCGACACGACGGCGAAGCTGGTCGACGACATCATCCGGGCGGGAGCGGGGCTCTGCAACGACGAGGCGGTCCGCTTCCTGGCGACCGAGGGGCCGCGCGTGGTCGAGAAGCTCCTTCTCGGCGAAGTCCACGTCCCCTTTTCGACCACGGGTGACGGGGAGCTCGATCTGACGCAGGAGGGAGCGCACTCGGTCTCACGCATCATCCACGCGGGGGACTCGACCGGCCGCGCGATCGAGATCGCCATGCTGAACCAGGTTCGCGCCGAGTCTCGGATTCGCCTTCTCACCGACATGACGGCGACCGACCTTTTGACGACGCAGCACCATCCGGCCGACATCCAGGTCCGCTACCGCCTCGAGAACGAGTGCGTCGGAGCGTACCTGCTCGACAACCGGACGAATCAGGTCCACACCGTGTTCGCCGACTACACGATCCTCGCGACGGGAGGGATCGGTCGCGTCTACCTCCACACGACGAACACGCGGCATTCGATCGGCGACGGGGTCGTGATGGCGCATCGCGCCGGCGCCAGGATCATGAACGCCGAGTACGTGCAGTTCCATCCGACCGCACTCGCGCAGAAAGCCGAGAACCACTTTCTGATCTCCGAGGCGCTGCGGGGGGAGGGGGCGCGCCTGATGAACCAGAAGGGGGAGTACTTCATGGACAAGTACGCTCCCGAGCTGAAGGACCTGGCGCCTCGCGACATCGTCACCCGGGCGATCGTCGAGGAGATGACGGCGCGGAAGGAGCCGCACGTCTTTCTGGATCTCGCGAACTTCTACAACGGAGAGGAACCGATCGAGGAACGCTTTCCGACGATCTCGGCCGAGTGCCGGACGATGGGCATCGACATCGCGCGCGACCCGATTCCGGTCGTTCCGGCCGCGCATTACTTCTGCGGCGGCATTCTCGTGAACACGTTCGGCGAAGCGACCCTGAGCCGCCTCTACGCGATCGGGGAGACCTCCTGCAGCGGCGTCCACGGCGCGAACCGACTCGCCTCGACCTCGCTCCTCGAGGGGCTGACGTGGGGATATTTCGCCGCGATCTCGATCAGCGAAAAAGTCGGGACGGCGACCGCGACCCCGGCAGGAACGTCGAACGGAGCGCCCGCGGTGCGGCGCGCCTACTCATCGCGCGAGACGGGGATCGGCCCGCTCCCTCCCGCGTTCCTGGCCTCGATCCCCGACTGGCAGCCGCCCGGCACGGAGGAGATGGAGGATCCCGCCCTCATCCTCCAGGACTGGACCACGATTCAGCACACGATGTGGAACTACGTCGGGATCGTACGCACCTATGAGCGGCTCGAGCGCGCGGCCGCCGACATGAGCGAGCTCGGTCACCGCCTCACCCGCTACTACCATCAGGCGCGGATCTCGAAGGAGATCATCGAGTTGTTCCACGGCCAGAACATGGCGACCATCGTCGCCAACGCGGCGATCCGGAACCCGGTGAGCCGGGGGGCGCATTTCAGGAAGGACTGATTAGAGGCAAGCCAGAAGCCAGAAGCCAGAAGCCAGAAGAAAAGGCGAAGCTAGAAGCCTGAAAGCCAGAAGCCAGAAGAAAAGTCAAAAGCAGGAGCGGAGCACGTACTTTGCTTCTGATCTTTCTTCTGGCTTCTGGCTTGCCTTTTCTGGCTTCGCCTTTTCTTCTGGCTTCTGACTTCTGCTTTCTGGCTTTAGAAGAGCTTCCCCCCCTCCCCCCCGCCCCGGTATCCCAGGTGCTGGTAGGCCTCGCGCGTGGCGACGCGGCCGCGAGGGGTGCGCTGGAGGAAGCCGATCTGGATGAGGTACGGCTCGTAGAGGTCTTCGATCGTTCCTTTGTCCTCGGCGATCGACGAGGCGACGGCGCTCAGGCCGACCGGGCCGCCCCCGAAGCGCTCGATGACGGTGGAGAGGAGCTTCCGGTCGATCTCATCGAGGCCGAACTCGTCGACTTCCATCATCTCCAGCGCCTCGCGCGCCACCGGCTTGTCGACCGACCCCTCATGCCGCACCTCGGCGTAATCGCGCACGCGCCGCAGGAGGCGGTTGGCAATGCGCGGCGTTCCGCGCGAGCGCCGCGCCATCTCGTGCGCTCCATCCGGCGTGACGGGAATCCCGAGGATTTCGGCCGAGCGCTTCACGATGATCTCGAGCGACTCGACGTCGTAGAAGTCGAGGCGATGAACGATCCCGAAACGCGATCGCAGAGGCGCGGTGAGAAGGCCTGCGCGCGTCGTTGCGCCGATGAGCGTGAAATGCGGGATCTCGATCTTGACCGTTCGCGCCGCGGGCCCCTGCCCGATAATGATGTCGAGGTGGAAGTCCTCCATCGCCGAGTAGAGGATCTCCTCGACCTGCGCCGGAAGGCGGTGAATCTCGTCGATGAAGAGGACGTCCCCCGGCTCGAGATTGGTGAGAATCGCGGCGAGGTCGCCGGACTTCTCGACCACGGGGCCGGAGGTCGCCTTGATGCCGGCGCCCATCTCGTTGGCAAGGATGTTGGCCAGGGTCGTCTTGCCGAGCCCGGGCGGGCCGAAGAGGAGAACGTGATCGAGCGCTTCGCGCCGCTTCCGCGCCGCCTCGACCGAGATCCCGAGGTTTTCCTTCACCTTGTGCTGGCCGATGTACTCGCGGAGGAGGCGCGGCCGCAGAGAGAGCTCGACTCCAAGCTCTTCCTCGGCCGGCTCGGCAGAAAGGATCCGTTCGTCCATCGGGCGACAAGTTTGGCACAAGCCAGAAGCCAGAAGAAACGGCAAAGCCAGAAGCCAGAAGCCAGAAGCCAGAAGAAAAGTCAAAAACAGAGGCAGGGCCGGGGGCGCTTAAGCTCGGTTTGAGAGTCTTCTCTTCTGCGCCGTCGAACAGGCAGGTGGCCCGATCCTGCCATTCTGAGTTCCTTCGGTCGCGCCCACCTTCTCGTGAATCGACCGTTCAGCGCGGCGCTCCCTCAGGATGACGGCAGGTTCTTGCCTTTTCTTCTAGCTTCTGGCTTCTGGCTTCGCCTTTTCTTCTGGCTTCTGGCTTCTGGCTTGCCTTTCCGCCCCTAGCCCCTAGCCCCTGATTTTATCGGCAGCACGACGAGAATCGACGTCCCCTGTCCCGGGACGCTTTCGACTTCGATCGAGCCGGAGTGTTCCTGGATGATGCGGTAGGAGATCGCCATGCCGAGGCCGGTGCCGGAGGGAAAACTGGTTCGGAAAGGCTGGAACATCGCGCGGCGCTCGGCGTCGGTCATTCCCTTTCCCTCGTCGGAGAAGCGGATCCGGTAGTGTTCTCTCTCGGCGACCGCATAGACCTCGAGGACGCCGCCGCCCGCCATTGCCTGCAGGGCGTTGCGCGCCAGGTTCCAGAACACCTGTTTGATCTGGTCCTGGTCGCCCTCGTAAAAGAAGCTCGAGGGGTCGACGGTCCAACGGATCGACTTGTTCTCTCCGACCTCGGGAGAGTTCGAGAGCAGTTCGAGTGTTTCGATCAGGCTGGCGGAGAGGTCGAACTCCGCTTCCCGTTTTTCGTGAGGCTTCACGAAGCGGAGGAAGTCGGCGATGGTCTTGTTGAGTCGCTCCGACTCCTTCAGCACGATCGACATGAGGCGCTGATCCTGAGTGGAGGCGGTTACGCTGCGGCTCAGGACCTGGACCGATCCCGCGATGGCGGCGAGCGGGTTTCTGATCTCGTGGGCGATGCCGGCCGAGAGCTCGCCTACCGCGGCCATCCGATCCTTCATCCGGAGCTGGGCCTCGAGTTTCTTCATCTCGGTCAGATCCTGAAAGATGTAGGTAAAACCCGAGGGATCTCCGTCGAGGGAGAAAAGCCTGCTGAGGGAGTAGCCGAGGCGCACGGTCTCGCCAGTCGCGAGCGGGGTGTCGATCTCTCCGCGTACCACGCGCTCGTCACCGAGCCGGGCGGCTGCCGTCTCGAAGGTCCCCTTCTCGAGGAGTGCGAGGTCGGAGAGAGATTTTCCGATCGCCTCATCGGGGCGGCGCGCGAGGATCTCGCAGCCGGCCGGGTTCATGAACGTGATGCTGCCGTCGACGCCGATCGTGAGAAGCCCCGAGGGGATCGAGGCGATGACGTTCTCGTTCAGCGCCTTCAGCTCGGCGAGATTCTGGCGATTGACCGTGAGCTCCTCGGAGGTACGGCGCAGCTTCTCCGAGACGTACGAGGTGAGAAGCGCGGTTGCGTAAAAGCCGGCGATGTTCGTCGCGAGATTGAGGTAGAGCCGGACGGAGCTCCACTGAGGGGAGGAAAAGAAGCTCTGGGGAGGAGGAGGAAGGAAGCCGTAGTACATCAGGTCGACGAGGCCGGCGTAGAGAATGACGCTGCCCGAGGCGGTGACGAGGCCTCCCTGCCGATAGAGGATCATCGACGCGGTGATGATCGTGACGAGGTAGAGGAACGAGAACGGTGAGTCGAGGCCGCCGGTGAAGTACACCAGCATGGTGATGATGAAGACGTCGCCGGCGAACTGGACGTAGTAGTTCACCGCGACGTTCTCGACCAGCCTGACCGCGGCGATATAGGCGATTGTCAGGGCGTAGCAGACGCCGGCTACGAGGTAGAGGTAATTGATTGGAAGGACGATCTCGAGCGGCGCGGTGAACTGGATGATCAGGGCCGCGAGGACGAGCGAGGTGATCACGACGACGCGGATCGCGATCAGCATCCTGGGATCCGACTGCGGCGCCACGATGGTCGTCATGGGTGGGGGGCGGCCGTCGCGGGCCGGTATGACTCGATGG
Organism: Thermoanaerobaculia bacterium; assembly: GCA_046260175.1. GTDB lineage: Bacteria > Acidobacteriota > Thermoanaerobaculia > Gp7-AA8 > Gp7-AA8 > JBHEPS01. Next base: position 6,335 of record JBHEPS010000072.1, on the reverse strand, counting down.
AAGCACGGGCGCCCGCCTGAGGCGAGCGCCCGTGACCCAATCAGCCGATCTGGCCGATGAGCGAGAACATCGGCATGTACATGGCGATGACGATGCCGCCGATCGCGACACCGAGAAAGGCGATGAGGACCGGCTCGAGAAGTTTCATCATGCCGGCGACGGCGGTGTCGACCTCATCTTCGTAGAAGTCGGCGATCTTCGAGAGCATCGAGTCGAGGGCGCCGGTCTGCTCGCCGACGGCGATCATCTGGACGACCATCGAAGGAAAAACTTCCGTGTCGGCGAGAGGCTCGCTGATGGTCTTGCCTTCTTCGACCGACTTGCGGACCGACATGATCGAGTCTTCGATGATGGCGTTGCCCGCGGTCTTCGCGGTGATCTGGAGACCGTCGAGGATCGGAACGCCGGAAGAGGTCAGCGTCGCGAGCGTTCGGCAGAAGCGAGCGACGGCGATCTTGCGGAGCAGCATGCCGAGAATGGGCGCCTTGAGCAGCATCCCATCGAGAACGCGCTTGCCCCTGTAAGTGGCGTGGTAACGGCGGATGAAGATCGTGCCGCCGACGATGAGGATGGTGATGAGCCACCAGAAGTCGGCGATGAAGTTCGACAGTGCGATGACGACGACGGTCGGCATCGGCAGCTCGGCCCCGAGGCCGGCGAACAGGGAGGCGAAAACGGGGATGACCTTCCAGAGAATGACCGCGACGACGATGACCGCGATCGAGATGACCGCGACCGGATAGATCATCGCGGACTTGACCTGCGCGTTGAGCTTTACGGACTTTTCGATATACGTCGCAAGGCGCTGGAGGATGGTGTCGAGAATACCGCCAGCCTCGCCGGCCGCCACCATGTTCGTATAGAGATCGTTGAAGATCTTCGGGTGCTTCTTCATCGAGTCGGCGAGGGTGTTGCCGGTCTCGACGTCCTGGCGGATCTGGAGCACCGCGCGCTTGAAGGTCTTGTTGTCCTGCTGGCTTCCGAGGATTTCGAGGCACTGAACGAGCGGGAGACCCGCGTCGATCATGACCGAGAACTGCCTCGTGAAGATCGCGATGAGCTGCGGGGGAACGCTGCCGCCGAACTTGGGGAATGCGAGCTCTTTCCCCTTTTCCTTGACGGCCGTGACGATGATCTGCTGGCGGCGAAGCACGGCGATCGCCGCGTCCTTCGAATCAGCGACCAGAATACCCGTCTGGTCCTGCCCTCCACGCCCGCGACCCTTCCACTCGAATGTCGGCATCCTTCACCTCCTCAAGCCCCGCCCGATCAGGACGGGCGCTTGGCCCCTGCCGGGCCCGTGGCCCCTTGCCCCTGGCCCAGCATTCCCGCTCCGCGAGCGATCATCTCCTGCAACTCGTCGGGATTCGACGACCGGCTCAACGCCGTCTGCAGGGTGATCATCTTGCGGAAGTAGAGCGTCGCCAGAGCCTGATTGAACGTCTGCATTCCGTACTTGGCCTGCCCCGTCTGCATCATCGAATAGATCTGGTGGACCTTGTCCTCGCGGATCAGGTTCCGGATCGCGGCGTTCGGGACCAGGATCTCCATGGCCATCACGCGCCCCTTGCCGTTCGCCCGCGGAAGGAGCGACTGACAGAGGATGCCCTCGAGAACGAACGAGAGCTGGGCGCGGATCTGAGGCTGCTGGTGGGCGGGAAACACGTCCACCACGCGGTTGATCGTCTGGGCAGCGGAGTTCGTGTGGAGCGTGCCGAACGTGAGGTGGCCCGTCTCGGCGATCCGAAGGGCGGACTCGATCGTTTCGAGGTCGCGCATCTCACCGATCAGCACCACGTCCGGGTCCTGGCGAAGGGCGGACCGGAGGGCGTTGGTGAACGAATGCGTGTCGGCGTGCAGCTCGCGCTGGTTCACGATGCAGCTCTTGTGGCTGTGGAGGAACTCGACCGGATCCTCGATCGTGATGATGTGCTCGTGGCGCTCGCGGTTGATCTTGTCGATCATCGCGGCCAGGGTCGTCGACTTGCCGGATCCCGTCGGCCCGGTCACCAGGACCAGCCCGCGCGGCCTGGCGCAGATCTCTTCGACCACGGCCGGAAGTCCCAGCTCCTTGAAACCGAGGATCTCGTAGGGAATCTGCCGGTAAACGGCGGCCGTCGCCCCCCGCTGGTTGAAGATGTTCGCGCGGAAACGGGCGAGTCCCTTGATTCCGAAGGAGAAATCGAGCTCGAGGTTCTCCTCGAAGCGGTGCTTCTGGGCGTCCGTGAGGACCGAGTAGACGAGCTGCTTGGTCTCGGGGGCGCTGAGAGCCGGAAGATCGAGAGGCGAGAGCTTTCCGTCGACTCGGATCTGCGGGGCGGAATTGGTGGTGATGTGAAGATCCGAGCCGCCTCGCTCGACCATGGTTTTCAGAAGCTGGTGTAGGGTTACCTGAGCCATCAGAACTCCAGTTTACCGGCGCTGATCACAGCACCGTCTCTCGAACGACCTCTTCGATCGTGGTCACGCCCGCCATGATTTTAGTCAATCCGGACCGGCGCAAGGTAATCATCCCCGATTCGATCGCTTTTCGCCGGATCTCGATGGCCGAGGCCCCGGAAAGGATCATCTCGCGGATCTCGTCACTGATGGCCATCACCTCGATCAGGCCTACACGTCCCTTGTAGCCCGTATTGTTGCATTTGTCGCAGCCCCGCCCCTTGAACACCTTGAAGGTGCCGACCTCTTCGTCCTTGTAGCCGAGGTTGACCAGGGCCCCCGGGGCCATCTCGACCTCTTCCTTGCAGCCGGCGCAGACGCGCCGCACCAGCCGCTGCGCGGCGATCAGGTGAACCGAGGTCGCGACCAGGAACGGCTCGATCCCCATGTTCATCAGACGGTTGATCGTCGAGGGGGCGTCGTTGGTGTGAAGGGTCGAGAGCACGAGGTGGCCCGTGAGCGCCGCCTTGATGGCGATCTCGGCCGTCTCGAAATCGCGGATCTCGCCGACGAGAACGATGTTCGGGTCCTGCCGGAGGAACGACCGGAGCGTCGCGGCGAAGTTCAGCCCGATCTGCTCCTTCATCTGAACCTGGTTGATCCCGGGGAGGTTGAACTCCACAGGGTCTTCGGCCGTCATGATGTTCACTTCCGGCGAATTGACCTTCGAGAGGGCCGAGTAGAGGGTGTTCGTTTTCCCAGACCCCGTGGGACCGGTCACCAGGACCATTCCCCACGGCTTGAAGATCGCCTCCTCGAACAGGTCGAGCGACTCCCTCTCGAAGCCGAGCTTGGTCAGGTCGAGCATCAGGTTGTCCTTGTCCAGAAGACGAAGGACGATCTTCTCGCCGAACAGGGTCGGAAGGACCGAGACGCGGAAGTCGAGCTCTTTGTTCTTGTCGTTGAGCCGCATCTTCAACTTGATGCGGCCGTCCTGCGGGAGACGCTTTTCCGAGATGTCGAGCTTGGCCAGAATCTTCACGCGCGAGGTCATCGCGTCGCGCAGCTTCAGTGGCGGATTCATGATCTCGTAGAGGATGCCGTCGATCCGGAACCGGACGCGGTACTCTTTCTCGTACGGCTCGATGTGAATGTCGGAAGCGCCGCGCTTGATCGCGTCCGTCAGGATCAGATTGACCAGCTTGACGACGGGCGCTTCCTCCGAGGCCTCGGCCAGCGAAGCGACGTCGAGCTCCTCCTCGTCCTCGAGCACCTCGAGATCGGCGCTCTCCGAGCTCTGGAGGTCTTCCATGACCCTCTTGAGCTCGAGCGACGAAGTGGAGCCGTAGTAATTGTCGATCGCGGCCTTGATCCCGATCTCGGAGGCGACTACCGGCTCGACGTTGTATCCGGTCATGAACTTGATGTCGTCCATGGCGAACACGTTCGTCGGATCGGCCATCGCGATCGTGATGGTCGCGCCCGTCTTGTTGACCGGCAGGATGTTGTACTTGCGCGCCACGTCCGCGGGGATCAGCTTGATCACCGAGGGATCGATCTCGAAATGGTTGAGATTGATCGAGGGAACCCCGAACTGCTGGGACAAACACTCGGTGATGTCCTCCTCGGCCACGAAGCCGAGCTTGATCAGAGCTTCTCCGAGCTTTGCCCCTCCCAGATCCTTCTGCGCTTTCAAGGCTTCTTTCAGCTGATCCTGGGTGATCAGGTTCGCCTTGATTAACAGCTCACCAAGCCGCACGCTCATTCGGTTTCTACTCTCCGATCAGGGTCATCGCACTCACGCCCTCTCCCCTCTCCCCCGAAGCGGGCTCCACCCGCAACCTGCGACTCTGGAGAGTTCTGAGACAAACGTAAAGTTCTGTGTGATTTACGGCACCGATTTTCCGCATGAGTCTAGCATCGAGCCCCGAGGCGGTCAACGCGGCGTGGTTAGTTATTTTATCACTTAGACTTCTCTGTCGGAGCGAGCAGGCGCGAGCTCCGAATCGTCGCCGTGATGCTTCCGAAGGCCAACTCCGACCGAATCCGCACCGGGACCTTCCGCGCGTCATCCGTGTACCAGATCAGCAGACGATTGTTCTCGTCCCTGAAGATCCCCCCCTTCCGCATCTTCGGCTCGACCACCACCGTGCGGAACCGGCTTCCCTGGATGTCGATCTCCTCGCGGGCGAGGACCTCCGCCTCGATCTCGTAAATCTCCGAGTCGGCGATGATCGTCATCATGTGCTTCTTCCCCGGGGTGAGATCGAGCGTGCGGAGATAGTAAATGCTCGACATCGGATCGAAGATCGGAGGCTGATAAGGAATCTCCTCCCCCAGCCGAGTCGCGACTTTCCTCTTCGGATCGAAAATGGTCTCGACGTGCTTCTCCCGGCCGCGCTCGTTGAGCCGCTTCTCGAAGCGCAGCGTCGAGAAATTGGCGCTCGAGACGACCGTCTCGATCTCGTCCCGCACGGGGTAAAGCCGGCCGATGGCCCCGAGGGTTCTCGCGAGTGTGTGGATGGTGAAGCGCCCCTCGCCAGGGGTGACCGTGATGACGGCCTCTCCTCCGGTAAAGCCCAGCCAGGTGAGCGTGTACTCGATCCGCTCCCCCTGCGAGAACACTCTGTCGATGTACGGAGCCTTCTCGGCGTCGGCAGCCGGAACGGTGGATGGCAGCAGAAAGAGGAAAAGAAGGATGAGGCGTCTCACACGAGAACCTCGCGGATCCTTCCGGCAACGCGTTCGAGCGTGATGGCTTCCATGGTTTTTTCTTTCGTGTACGTCTCGACGCACCGGTCCTGCTGACGCCAGGGTCCGTTGCGCGCCGGATCGGTCGGTCCGAACAGGCCGACCACCGCGGTGCGGAGCGCCGCGGCCAGGTGGAGGGGACCCGTGTCTCCGCCGATGACGATCTTCGCCCGCGAGAGAACGAAAGCGAGCTCGCGGAGGTCGGTCTCCGGTGCCTTCACAGCCGGTCCGCCGGCAGCGATCGTTGCCGCGAGCCCCTCCTCGCCCGGCCCCCAGACGACGAGCGGCCGGAGCGCATGCTCACGCGCAACGATGTCCGCAAGCCCCTTCCACCGGTCGATATTCCAATTCTTGCCTTCACCACCAGAGCCCGGCAGAAGCACCGCGAACCGTTCGCGAACCGCCCTTTGAGTCGCCTGAGTGGAACCGCTCGACGCCCAGTCGGAGAAGTCGGGCTCCACCGGCATGCAGGGGGTGCCCCCCTCGGTCAGGATGATTCTGCGGGCGAGGCCGCGGTTGATCTCGATGATGTGCCGGGCGTCCCCCGGATCGATCGGACGGTTGATGAACATGAGGGCAGCGCGCTCGCGGATCGAGCCGGCGTCGAATCCGAAGCGGCGCCTCGCTCCGGCGATCCATCCGAGGGACGCGGATTTCAGGAGGCCCTGGAAATCGACGGCGCTGTCACCCGCGGCTGCGGCGCGAAGGCTGCGGCGCACGGAGGCGGCTTCGCGATACGTCTGCCCGGCAAGGAGGTTGCGGCGCCAGCGCTTCGAGGCGACGGAAATCACCCGGTCGACTCCCGTGATCTCGGCGACCAGCTCCGCATACGCCGGCTCCACCACCCACGAGATCTCGGCGGACGGAAAGGCGCAACGGAGCTCGAATACCGCGGGAATCGTGTGAAGGACGTCGCCGAGCGCCGAAAGGCGAATGATGAGAAGCGAGTCC
>JBHEPS010000072.1:0-244 GCA_046260175.1 Thermoanaerobaculia bacterium | reverse complement strand
CCGACGATGACGACGCGCCCGCCCCACGATTCGACGAGGTCCCGCTCGGGAACGCTCTCGGGCGTGTAGTCGGTCCCCTTGCAGTGGAAGTCGGGGCGGATCCTGGTCAGGAGGCTACGCGGGCTGGCCTCCGAGAAGATCGTTACGAGCCCGACGCCGCGGAGGGCGGCGACGATCTCGGCCCTCTCCCCTTCCGGCACGAGAGGCCGCCCCTCGCCTTTGATCGTTCTGACGGAGTCGTCGC
>JBHEPS010000071.1:12357-12763 GCA_046260175.1 Thermoanaerobaculia bacterium | reverse complement strand
CCGCTCCTCCTCCCCACGCGGAGGATCGACCCGTCGATTCGCGACGGATGGATCCACCCGTCGCCCCCGCGGCGACGCCACCCCCTCCAGCGAACGAGACCGACGATCCCTTCTATAAGAAGGAGCACTTCTCCGACCGCAACTTCTGGGGACAGCGGAGGAAAGGGCACGAGGACAAGAGCTACGTCACGCCGGACGAGCCGACGGATACGAAGTAGAGGCAAGGTAGGGACCGCCTGCGGCGGTCCGGCGGAAGCCAGGTAAAGGCACAACCAAAAACCGGGGGGGGACGACGCCTCCCCCTGTCATCCTGAGTGAGCGCCGGAGGGATCTCGACTACGAGGGCGAAGCTGAGCGCGAGCGCAGGATCTCAAAATCCGAGGCTCGCGTTGGCCTGGGGCGGGGG
>JBHEPS010000071.1:0-12347 GCA_046260175.1 Thermoanaerobaculia bacterium | reverse complement strand
GATTGCCAGCTCGCAGCCTCCTCGGCGCGCGGGCTCATCCCGTACCCGATCTCCAGGACCGCGCGCCCGTCACGGATGGCCACCACCTCGGCCGCCTTGAAATCGAACATCGCCTGCCTGAGCACCTGGAACCGCATGAAGATCTCGCGGGGATCGCGCCCCTCGAACAGCTCCGGCTCCGCCTCGAACAGCGTCTCGATCGTGTGACGGCCGAACTGCCGGACTCCGTTCAGGTTTCCGTGGCCGAGGACGTCGAAAATCGCGAGCCCCATCCGCTCGTAGGTGTCCATTGGGTACCAGTTTGCGTAGTCGATCGTCTGCGCGAGGTACGGCAGATCCTCCTGCTGAAGATGCTTCGTCCAGTCGACCTGCTTGACCGAGCGGAGCGTTCGCACGTATTCGGCGAACAGCGGTCCTTTTACCTGTCGCGACATTTTGTCGTCAGCGTAGCACCGAGACGGCCATCGGGATATCCATTTAAGGATGGGTAAACCTTTGATAGGGGAAGACCTATCGCAGGGAGTGGACAAGGATGGAACAACACGTTACACCCGCCTCCGCCTTCTCCAGCTCCGCGATATCGACGGAGACGACTCGCATGCCCAACGCCTCGAGACGAGCGCGCGTGCGGGGTGCCGACGCGGGAAGGAGGAGCGTTCCCTCGTCGAGAATGAGAGCGTTCGCGCCGGATGGCTCGCCGGGGTCGATCTCGACGATCTCCGCATCGAAGGCGCCCGGGTCGACGCAGGCGGGGTTGAGCAGGGCGCGCCCCGCGCCGATGGAGGTGGCGGCCGTCTTCAGATGGAGGCAGCCGCTGAAACGCGTTTCGACGACCGTGTAGCCGAATGGCTCCGCGAGCTCGCAAAGACGCGATGCCCCGGCCGCATTCGTTCGCCCTCCCACCCCGACGTGCAGCGTCCGGCCCAGCCGGAGAACGTCACCACCATCGAGCGTGGCGGGCGGCTCGACCGCGAGAAGAGAACGGTAAGGAGCGAGAGCCCGCATGATTCCGTGGAGCTCACCGCGGCGCGACTCCGCTCCCGGGCGTGTGACGATCGCGACCTCGTCGAGGACGACGGCCGTATCCTCGACGAAGACCGCGTCGGAGAGATCCGGCGCATCCTCCGCGCGAACGACCATCCAGCCGTGCGCGGCGAGCTGCCTCTCGTACTCGAGATGCTCGGCGAGCGCGCGCGTCCCATCGATCGGAGCCCGCTCCATCCAGGTCAGCTCGCACTCACCGAGCCGCGGCCCCGGCGCCCGCGTAATCGCAACTCGCACGCTGGGAGTGTACTTGTGGCAGAGGATCTTTTCCTCCGCCGGATCATCCGGGGACAAAGCAGCAGAGGAAAAGATCCTCTGCCACTTCAGCTCGACGGCGGCTCGACGTTCCCCTGGTGACACGTCGCGCAGCGCACCTGCGCATCGGCGTCGGCAGTGATCTGTTTCACCTGCTTATTGATCTCCCCCGTCATCGTCCACATCCCGCGGGCGATCCGCTTCGGCTCCTTCTCGTCCAGATGCCACTCACCGCTCACGTGGCAATGGCTGCACCGCACGCCGAGGGCCGGGGCGAACCCCTCGGTCATGATCGCCAGGACCCTCCCGGCCGGCATCCCCTTCATGACCTGAATGTTCTGAAAGACCTCCTCCGCGGGGTCATTCTCCCTTCCCGCGATCCGCTGCTCGATCTCGGCCACCGCCGGGTTGAGCGCGGCCATCTGACCCATCGAGCACGCACCGAGACCAACGAAAATCGTCACAACGCAGAGAGCGACTTGCACACGACTCATGATGCTTCACCTCGAAGGTTGTGGTGATGCAAAGCTCGGGCGCGGTCGCCCGGAGTCAGGCCTCGACCGTCTCTCCCAAGGAGCGATGGAGCTCCTTTCCCTCCTCGTCGACGACCTCGACCTCGACCGGAAAGGCACCCCGCAGCGTCGCCGTCACCGTGCAATAGTCCTCGAACAGACCCATGCAGCGCTCGATCCGCGTGGCGTCCCCGTCGGCGTCGAGCGTGATTCGGACGTCTCCCCGCGCGATTCGGAGCCGCCCCGCTTCGTTGCGCTCGATCGCAAGCTCCACATGCGTGCGAAGCGCGGAAACCACGATGCGGGACTTCTGCAGACAGAGAAGCAGGCTCGCGCTCAGACAGTTTCCAATCGCAGCGGCTACCAGGCGCGCGGCGTCGGGGCCGCTCCCCTCGCCGAGCGGCGGTGGCTCATCCGCGGTTATCGCGTCCATCTCGCCACCGAACTCGATTCGGAAGCGGAACCCTTCGATGTGCTCGAGGTCCACCTTCCTCTTTCGCTCCAACTCTTCCGTTTCCTTTGTCATGATCCACCTCTCCCCCCAATGTTGAACCGCCTGGACGAAGACGACCGTGACGTCCGCTACAATGACGCCTCACACTCAGATCGACAGGAGCTTTCGATGCGCCGAACCCTTGCTGCAGCGCTCGCCGCGCTGGTCCTCCTCGCGCTTCCACTTCTCGCGCAAACGCGCCCCGAGCTCCGAATCGAGACCGCGGAGACATTCTCCGCCGCGGCGATTCCTTCCTATGGAGGGGATCACTCCGAGATTTACGCGTATATCGATGACAACCTCGACAAACATCTGAAAGCGATTCAGCGATGGGTGCGCCAGCCGTCGATCAGCGCGCAGAACGTCGGCGTCACGGAGATGGCGGAGATGCTCCGCCGCGATCTTCTCGCCGCCGGATTCAAGGAGGCGGAGCTCGCGCCGACCTCCGGCCATCCGGGCGTGTTCGGCTTCTACGATGCCGGGGCCGAGAAGACGCTCGTCGTCTACATGATGTACGACGTTCAGCCGGTCGAGCCGGTCGGCTGGCAGGTCGAGGCGTTCGCCGGCAGCATCGTCGACCACGACCTCGGGCGCGTCCTGATGGCGCGAGGCGCGACCAACCAGAAAGGGCCCGAGCGCGCGCTTCTCAACGCGGTCGAGGCGATTCACGCGGTGCGCGGAAAGCTGCCGGTGAATCTGCTCGTCGTCGCCGAAGGTGAGGAAGAGCTCGGCTCGCCCAACTACCCCGAAGTGATCGACCGCTACGAGGAGCGCCTCCGCAATGCCGACGGCGTTCTCTTTCCGTTCAACTCGCAGGATCCGGCCGGCGACGTCACGATGTCGCTCGGGGTGAAGGGGATCGTCTACTTCGAGATCGAAGCCGTCGGCAACGACGAGGGAGGCCCGCAGACGGCCGAGGTTCACGGCTCGCTCAAGGCCATCGTCGACTCACCGGTGTGGCGCCTCGTCCAGGCGCTCTCGACGCTGACCACGCCCGACGGCAACACGATCGCGGTTCCCGGCTACTACGATGCGATCCGCCCGCCGACACCCGAAGAGCAGAGCCTCCTCAACGCAGGGCTCGCCGACTGGACCGCGCGCGAAGGGCGCATGCGCGGGGTGCTGGGAGTCGCCGAATGGATCGACGGCATGGAGGGTGCCGACGCCCTCCTTCGCCTTCTTTTCGACACGACTCTCAACATCGACGGCATCTGGGGCGGCTACACCGGCGAGGGGGTGAAGACGATCCTCCCGCACAAGGCCACCGCGAAGGTCGACTCCCGCCTTGTTCCCAACCAGACGCCCGACGAAGCGCTCGCACTCATCCGAAAGCATCTCGATGCGAAGGGTTTCGACGACGTCATCATCCGAAAAATCAGCGGTTACCCGCCGGCGCAGACCTCGGTCGACACGCCGCTGGTTAGGGCCGCGATCGGCGTCTACAACAAGCATGGTTACCCGCCGTCGGTGACGCCGCGACTCGCGGGAAGCGCGCCGTATTACGTCTTCACCGATCGCCTGGGACTCCCGCTCGTCGCCGGCGGCCTCGGCCACGGCTCGGGGGCGCACGCTCCGAACGAGTACATGGTAATCGAGCCGAAGGAAGGATCGCGCGTGGCGGGCCTCGCTGCGATCGAGAAGTTCTACGTCGACCTGCTCTACGCGCTTGCGGCAGCGGAGTAGTGAAGAGTGGCAGAGGATCTTTTCCTCTGCCACTAACTCACGTCGAGCCCCGGCTCCCCTCCCTGGCAGCCGGGGCACTTGCGCTGGTAGATCTCGCTGCCGTTCGCCCCGTAGCGGAGCCTGCAATCGCCGCATCGGAGCTCGTAGACGTAGTTGAGATGATCGGTCCCTGGGCGGTCGGTCTTTCGGATCACCATCTGCCGGTTGCGGTTCACGTAGCCGGGGATCGTCGACTTCCCCCTCTGGCTCGTCCGCAGCGGCTCGAGCTTCTCGCGGATCGTCATCTCGCCGGGAAACAACTCCGGCTGCACCGCCTCGACCTCCGCTTTGGCGCGTTTCTTCTTCATCCCTCCGTTGATTATGAACTCGACCGCACACGTGCGGAACATCAATTGCACCGAGTCGACCACACGCTGCGCGCCCGTCCCCTTTACCGGCCGAACCAGTAGCTCACCTTCAGCATGAGCACGTCGTCCGCCGGCACGTCGGCGAGGGCGTCGAAATCTTTCGACGGGCGGAACTCGCCGGTCTGCGCCACGTCCGCCCGGTTCTCGTTCCAGACGAGGTACATCGCGCTTCCGGGGCGGAACTCCCACCTCAGCACCGCGCTCCCGCGCAGACTGCGGAAGTTGAAATCGGGATCGCTGAAGCGGAACGGCGACGACGCGCCGCTCCCGTCCGGGTCGACCACGTACTCACCGGTCTCCGGGTCGCGCGCGATCGTTCCGGCGTCGGCGCCGTACACGAGGTAGTCGTCCGTCCGCGGACGCGCGAGCTCCTTGAATTCGTAGTAATCACCTGCGGCGATGTACGGTTGGAGGTACAGCTGCAGGCTCAGCCTCGAGTTGAACGTCCATTCGAGGCGCGTCCCGAGCTGGATCGACTCCTGCTCGATTCGCGAGAAGACGTATCGCCCACCGTGCGTGGCGATCGCTAGCGGGTCGCTTCGCTGCGTCACATACTGCGAGAACGAATCGGACCGCGAGTATCGCGGCTCGATCTCGAGTCTCAGCGCGGGAGTCGGACGGTACACCATCTTCACCGACGTTCCTCGCTCCCACGCATCGTGCGCGTCGTCCTCGACCCATCCCCAGAACCGGAAGTACACCGGCCTTCGTGAGTCGGTATCGAATCCCCCTCCGAGATGCGTTCCGCCGGGATTCTCGACGAGAGGACCGCCGCGCGTGGCGCGATCGTCGAGGCGCGGCATGGTGTGGAAGAGCTCCAGTCCCGTCCACCAATAGTTCCTGAACACGATGCCGGCGTTACTGCCGATCCCGTTGCTGATCAGATCTCCGTCCCAGTTCCAGTTCTGCCACTTTGCGATCCAGACATTCCGGCGGCGCAGCAGACCGCGCGGCTCCGGGTCGTTGAACAGCACCACCGCGTGCGTTGCGGCGTAGTCGGCACGCTGCAGGTATCCGGCGTCGTTCGTCTCGAACCCTGGCGAGTATCCCTGCGCCTGCAGGTTCCACCGCCACTTCCCCTTCTGGGTGGCCCAGGTGAGTCGGCCGCCCCATCCGTCGAGCGAGGTCGCCTCCGGATCGAGATCGACGTGATCGGCGTCCGGCCGCTGGTAGTAATGCGCCGGCGAGCGCTGCGTCGCGAGAATCGCTTCGCGGCTTCCGCCCACGTGGCTCACCGCGAGGAAACCCTCCAGGATCGAGTCGCGGTCACCGAACGCCCAATGGCCATCGATCCCGGCGAGGTAGGCCTCCTCGCGGAATCGGTCGAGCGATGGATCGAGGTTCCGGTTGACCGCGGTGAAGAGAGTCCCGAAGTGCGACTTCGGGAACTCGCGCGCGAATCGCCCGACGAAGTAGTTCGTGGCGGGCTCGACCACCGCCTCATCGTGCACTCCGCCGAGCGTGAACGAGGCGGTTTCTTTCCGGGTGAATGCGTCGAGCGCGGCGATGGTCCAGCCGTTCGCCGTCTTTCCAGTGAGCTTCGCGGCGCCGAGGATGGTCGTCTCGCCTGGGGCCTCGAGGTGATCATAGTCGATCGCTCCGAGTCCCTGCGGGGAGCGCCCGATGCGGCGCGAGTAGAAAAGGATGGGAGGAAAATTGTTGATGTTGAAGTTGTTGTTCGACCCTCCGCGGCCGAACTCGAACAGGCTCGATCCCTCGATGAAGAACGGGCGCTTCTCCGGGTAGAAGAGCTCGAACTGCGAGAGATTCACCTCGGCCGGATCGACCTCCACCTGGCCGAAATCGGGGTTGATCGTGCCGGTGAGGGTGAGATTCGGCGTCAGGCCGACCTTGAGGTCGAGCCCCGCGGTCATCTCGCTTTCCGTCGTCGAGCGGAACGGGTCCGACGGCGAGACCGTCTCGCTGTAATCGAGGCGGGAGAGGACGTACGGCATGATCTCGATCGCCCGCTTCGGCTCGATTCCCTCGATTCCCTCGAGATCGGCGAAGCGGGAGACGAACCCGCTGTCGGTCTTCGGCACGAACACGAGCCGCGCGCTCTCGTTGTTCCGTACGATGTCGCGGATAAGGTTGATCCCCCATACGTGGCGGTCGCGCCGGGGGAAGCGGAGCTGCGAGTACGGGATCCGGACTTCGACCGTCCACCCGCGCTCGTGGACCTTCGTCGCGGACGACCAGACTGCATCCCATTCGGTGTCGTCCCAGTTGTCGTTGTAGAGGACGAAGTCCTGCTGGACGTTGGAAGGGTTGACCGCGAAGCCGGCGCCGGTGCGGCGATCGAGGTGCGGATCGAGGTAGATGCGGAACCAGTCCGACTTGAGCTCCGAATCGCGCCGGCCGAGCTGCGTCGTCACCGGCTGAGCGTCATCCAGTTCCGCCCCGAAATAGATCGCATCGTCATCGAACACCACCCGCACCCGCGTCGGCTGCGTCGCCGGCTCTCCCTCCAGTGGATCGCGCTGCACGAGACCGGTAATCACCGGCGCCTTTTCCCACACTGCCTCATCCAGCACGCCATCGATCTCGATCGTCCCCTCGGCGCGGACCGCCTGGTAGCGCGCGCGATCCGAGCGCTCGAAGACTTGTGCGCCCAGAACATCCGACGCCATCACGGCGCCGAGGAAGAGTACCAACGGAAGCACTCGCAATCTCGGTGTCACCACGGCCGCCATTGTTCCTCACTACGTCCCGGAAGCCGAGAAGTTCAGGGAACGGTTCGGTAACAGTGGTCGGCCGCAGGCAAAGCTTTCAGCTTTGCTCACGGGTCGCGAAGCTTTCAGCTTCGCATGCGATGCGCCGTACTTTCCTTTCGTCGAAGCTGGAAAGCTTTGCCTACACCCACTCTTCGCGGCAGCCGTCGACGAAGAAGAGTCCCGCCCTGGTCTCCGCGCCCGTGAGCTTCTGCCAGAACTTCGCGTAGTGCTCGACCTGCGGGCGGTAGTAGGCGACGAGAACCTCGAGCCGATCCGCCGTCGCATCCGTCTTGTAGTCGACGATGTGCCAGACCGCTCCCTCGCGGAACACGAGATCGACGGTGCCGTGAAGCAGCGTCGTCTCTGGCCCCTCGATCCCGAGCTCCGCCGCCGGCACCTCGATCGCGAACGGCACCTCGGCGTGTCTTTCGTCGGCACCGAGCACCCGCTGCCACAGCGGCGAGGAAGTCACCGCCGCCACCGTCCGCAACACCTCGTCGCGCTCCGCCGCGTCCCGCTCCTCATCCTTCAACAGGTTCTCCGCGAGAAGCGCGACATCGGCCGACGGGTTCCGAAGAAGCGCTTCGAAGAGGCGATGCATCACCCGCCCCCACGACGTCCCCTTCCCGAGCCCCTCCTCCGCCCGAACCACACGCTCCTGGTCCTTGTGCGCGATCTTCGTGATCGGCAGGACCGAGTATGACGCCGCCATCGATCGCGCGCGAGCCGCTTCGATCTCGCGCTTCCCAGCTTCGAAATCGAGAGAGACGGGCGCTTCTGCAGACGCTCCATCCGTCACGCGGGGCGGTTCGAGATTCGCGATGTGATCCCCGCCAAGGTCCTCCCACGAGCCCTGCAGCTTGTTCTTCACACGCCGCAGCCCGATCGCCAGCCACTGCTGCGCCCGCGTCGCCGCCACGTACAGGAGGCGCTTTCTCTCCGCCTGCAGAAACAGCTTCTCTCCACTCTCATGCGAATCCCAGTCGACCGGCTGCCCATGCAGATCCGCCCTCTGCGCCCCCGGCCACGGCTTCCAGCGGATCGGGAGATGACCGATGTTCTCCTCCCCACGCTGCACGACGATATTCGCGTCGAAGTCGCGTCCCCTGGTCGGGTCGACGAGAAAGACGAACGGTGCCTCGAGCCCCTTCACCTGGTGAAGATTCATGAGACGTACCGCATTTCGGGCCGCCGGCTCGATGTTCATCTCTTCGATCTCGCTCGACTCCTCGAGGAGCGCCTCGAGAACGTCCACGACCTCCGACAGCGGCGCTCCGCCGGCTGAGTCATGTCGTGCGTAAGAGAGCGCGAGGGCGAGATTTCCACTCCGCGTCTCCCCCCGCTCCGCGGCCGCGGCGAGCGCCATCAGTCCCAGCCGGTCGACGAGCCGCCCGATCACCGCCGCGGCAGGAAGCGTGTTCGACTCTTCTGCCGTTTCCCGCAGGATCTTCATTCCGGTTGCGATCCGCGGATCAGTTTCCTCCGGGAGCTCGGACCAGATCGAGAAGCGGCCTCCCATCCGACGGAACCGGTAAAGCGCGTCGTCGTCGACTCCACAGAACCTGCCGCGCAGAAACGCGACCAGCGGGATCCGGTCGTCCGGCTCGAGAATCGCGTGGAGGGGCGGAAGAAGTGCCGCCAGCTCCTCCGATGCCTGGAACGCGCGTCCTCCGGTGATCTCGTACGGGATCCCCTCGCGCTCGAGCGCCTCGGCGTAAAAGCCCAGCCGGGGGCGGTTCCAGGAGATGAGGAGAAAGTCCCCCCACTTCGCCGGCCGCTCCCCCTCTTGCTCCACGACGGGCGCCCCCTCTTCCACCATCACTCGGATTCGCGCCGCGACGTTCCCCGCCTCGGCCGCCGCCACCTCTTCGTTGCTCACTTTGCCGACCGGCGCCGTGATCGCCGCGAACACACCGCCCGTTTCGTCCTCTCGAAAAGCCGTCAGGTCGACATGCTCCGCCTGCCGCCCCGCTTCGACGTCATCTTTCGTGAAGAGCCGCGGAAACGACTCGTTCACGAACGTGCAGATCGCCGGGGTCGAACGGAAGTTGGTCGACAGCGGGACGATCGCGCCGCCGCTCTCCTCGATCAACTTCCGCACCTCGAGATACGTCGTGATGTCGGCGCGACGGAATCGGTAGATCGACTGCTTTGGATCTCCCACGATGAACAGTGAGCCTGCCCGCGGAACAAGCTTCCGCCAGCTTCGCTCTTCGGTGTCCTCGCCGGTCAGGTAGAACAGGATTTCCGCCTGCAGCGGATCGGTGTCCTGGAACTCGTCCACGAGGATCACCCGGTAACGCGCCTGGAAGTAGCGTCGCACCCCGGAGTGATCGCGGAGAAGGTCGCGCGTCCGCAGCATCAGGTCGTCGAACGTCACCACCCCTTCGCGCTTCCGCTCCTTCGCGTACGCCTCGGCGGCCGGCACGAGAATCGCCATCGCGACTCCGTGAACGTACTCCTTCCAGAGCGTCATCGCCGGCGTGACCACGTCCCCCATGAACTCGAGCCACGAGTCGCGGATCTCGACCGCCAGCGCCTTGTCTTTCGCATCCCACCGATTGAGCGTCGCCTTGATGTCCTTCGCCTCTCTCAGAAAGCTCACCTGGCCGCTGATCTCGTCGAGGTCGGCCGATTCCCGTGTCGCGCGCACTTCGCGGATCATCGCTCCGAACTTGTCCTCGAGCTCCTCGCGGATCGGCGGCAGGAGCGGGTAGACCTCATCGACCTTATCGCTGAGCGCCTTGCAGGCCGCGCTGAGATCCGGCTGTGGGCGGTCCTGCCAGACCAGCTCCACATCGGCGTTCCCGACGACTGAGCGGAATCCATCCTGCAGATTCATCGCGCGTATCCCGATCCGCCGGGCTTTCACGAGTCGCGGATCATCCTCGGCGACCCGCGCCTCCCACCACTGCTGCCAGAACCTGCTCGAATGGAGGCGCGCCTCCTGCTCGTCGAGCTCCCTGAACTCGGGCTCGAGGCCGGCCTCGACGGGGCGCTCGCGCAGGAGTCGGCCGCAGAATGCGTGCGTGGTTCCGAGAAACGTGCGATCGAGCTCCCCGAGGGCGCGGAGGACTTCGTCCGACCCAGTGGCGATCGCCTCTTTTTCGAGCGCCTCCTGGAACTTCTCGCGAAGCTGAGCGCCCGCCTTGCGCGTGAACGTGATCGCCGCCAGCTCCGGCGCGCGATAACGGCCGGTTTTCACGAGGGCGACCATTCGGGTGACGAGGCTCGTCGTCTTCCCCGTCCCGGCGGCCGCCTCCACCATCATCGTGACATCGAGGTTCTCTGCGATCTGTTTCCGCTCCTTCAGGTCCTTCGGCTGCCGCTTCGCCATCGCCATCACTTCACCTCCCGCAGCAGCTTCCACGCCTCGACGGCCGGATCGTCAGTGCTTGCCGCACACTTCATTTCCTGCGCGGCGACGCTTTCCTTCGACTTGAGGCAGATCGACGGGAACTCGCAGAACTTGCAGCGGTCGAGGTCCCCCTGCGGGAACCACCCCGAGCCGACCACATCGAAGATGTGATTGAGCGTCTTCTCGAGCGAAGCCTGATCGGTGGGCTTTTCGATCAGCGCTCCTTTTCCTTTCGAAGTCGGGAAGTAGTAACCCGCCCGCGCCACTCGTCCCCTCTCGCCGCGGCGCTCGAGCATCTCGTTCACCGCGCGCGCGTAGATCGCGTGCTGGATCATCGTTCCCCCGGCGAGCGAGCCCGGTCGCTTGAACTTCCAGGAGCTTCCCGACTTGTAGTCCCAGACGTGCCATGTGTCGCTCGCCGGATGATGGTCGACGCGGTCGATCCACCCCCGCAGCCGGATGCTCTTTCCGTCACCGAGGTCGATCGTGAGCGGCTCGTTCATCGCGAGATCCTGCGAGGGATCCTCGAAACCGAACGGAACCTCGAAGTACTTCGCGTCGATCTCGCCGCAGCGCTTTTCCTCGACGCGAAGAAAGACGCGGCAGGACTGAATGAGATCTTCGCGTCGGGCGATGAACGCCGACTCGGACGGCGGCGGCACACTCTCGGCTGCGCGCTCGAGTTCCTTCGTTGCGATCTCCTCGAGCCGCGCGTTGTGCATCTCGAATCCCGGCTTCTCGTTGCGCGAGCAGATCTCTTTCATGAATGTCTCGAGGACCGTATGGAAGATGCTTCCGAACTCCATCGCCGAAAGCCAATCCTCGGAGCGGTCGATGGTCTCGAGCGGTTCGATCCCGAGGATCGACTGAAGGAAATAGCCGTACGGGCATCGCGCCATCCGCTCCAGGCGGGATGCGGAGTAAGGCCTGTCCTGATTGCGGGGGTCGAGCTCCTCGAGTGGCTCGACGATCTTCCCGTCCCACGCCGTGATTTTCTCGCTGGCACGCTCTCCGGCCGCCCGCATCCCCTCGGCCAGCCATGGAGCCGCGCGGAGAGGCGCGTCGCCGAGATCCGCCTTCCGCTCCCCTCCACCGAACGCCGCGCGCAACCACCACTCCGTCATCGCCAGAGGCTGCGTCGTCGCGACGAATCCCTCCGGGGTCGCCGCATCGATCAGATCGTCATAGCCAACCGAGGGTGCCGCGCCGGCGCCCACACCCTTCGGATCCGTACGCCGGAACACCTCCAGCAGAACCTGCGACGGAAACTTCTCCCGCCGCTCGCGTAGATCGATCGAAGGCCAGGAGAGAGTAGCAGTGGCCACTTCGGCCCGCCTCAGCATCCTCCAGAATTCCGCCGTCACGCGTCGCGGGCGGTCGGCAAGCAGCGGCAGCTGATGCGGATCGATCTCCTCGTTGATGCGGCTCCGTTCCGCATCGAGAAGAATCGGATCCTGCGTTCCTCCGCCCGGATACCGTCCCTCCTCGAGCCCGACGACGAACAGCATCGGCCGCCCCGACCACCCCGCCGCGCGGATGGGTGCGACGTGCACGTGTCCGGGTCGTGGATTGCTCGCCCCGACGTGAAGATCGAGAAGCGCATCGCGGACCCGATCGCACGTCTCTCCTTTCGGCAGCGGCTCTCCCGGGATGGCGGCGAGCTCGCGGAGCATGCCGCAGATCGCGCTCCGCGCCATGCCGTCGATCTCGCTCTTCACGGCGGCGCGCAACGCGACGATCTCGGCGAGCGCGGATGCGAGGGCGGAGATCGACAGCGACTCCTCGGCCGGCGCGAGCTCGAGGAGCGACGCGACGACCGCGGCCGCGCTGCGCGTCCGCTCGATCTGATCGCTCATCCACGGCTCGTCCTCGCCATCGAGC
>JBHEPS010000070.1:0-12887 GCA_046260175.1 Thermoanaerobaculia bacterium | reverse complement strand
CATCCGTTGTGTCTGTTCAAGCAACTCGCTCAGGGCTTCCCGCTCCAGGACAGCCACCGCGGAGGGAGCCGCGGCCGCCTGAGGCGCAGCGGGAGGTTGCGATTCCTCGGCCGGAAGTGGCGCCTCGACAGTTTCTTCTCGAAGGGAGATGTCCACGTTGTTCTTGATGTTTTGAAGGATGCCCGAGATCGCCTTCTGGAGCGTTTCGCGAATCCCGCGCCCCTCGAGAGCCGACGCCTCGACGACCGGCGTTTCGCCCGTCCCGAGGTAGGCCTTCATTTCGTCGGCGGGGTCGACGTCGGGAAGGTCTCGCTTGTTCAGTTGGAAAACGATCGGGATCCTGGCCGGGTCGAGCCGGTTGATTCGGAGGTTCTCCCGGAGATTCTCCAGGCTCTCCACGTTCGACTCGCGCATGGACGGTTGAGAGTCGGCGACGAAGACGACCCCGTCGGCGCCGCGTAGCACGAGCTTGCGAGTCGCGTTGTAGAAAACCTGCCCGGGGACCGTGTAGAGCTGCACGCGGATCTTCTGGCCACGGACGGTGCCGAGCTCCATCGGCATGAAGTCGAAGAAAAGCGTCCGGTCGGTCTCGGTCGACATCGACAGGAGCTTCCCCTTGTTCTGCAGCTTCGAATCGCCGTGAATTCTTTCGAGATTCGTCGTCTTTCCGCAGAGTCCCGGCCCGTAATAGACCAGCTTCAGCGTGATCTCGTTCACTGCCCTGTTCACGAGCGCCATCGTGGATTTCCCGTCCTTTCCGCAAGATTAGCACTGGTCCGCCGGAGTTACGGAATTGCGTTCCAGACCCCTCTTCCGGGACGGCTGAATCGTGGTAGGCTCGGCTCCATGGGCCGCCGCGAAGAACTGTTCGAACACGTCAAGCGAAACGTCGTCATCGGTGTGGTCAGGGAAGAGGATCCCGAGTCCGCACTGCAGCTCGCCAGGACCTATGCCGAGCACGGATTGAGGCTCATCGAGATCACGATGACCACGCCCGACGCCATCGGGATTCTCGAGCGGCTCGTCGAGCAGTACGGCGGAGGCGGGATCATCTTCGCTGCTGGAACCGTGCGCGGCTCCAACATGGCCGCCGAGGCCCGCCGCGCCGGAGCCCAGATCCTCGTCTCTCCTCACACCGACGTGACGGTCATCGACTACGCCATCGAGCACGATCTCTTCTGCGTCGCGGGTGCGGCCACGACCACCGAGATCATTCACGCCTGGGAGCTCGGAGCCAACGTGATCAAGGTGTATCCGGCCGGCCTGCTCGGAGGGCCCGACTACATTCGGACCATCAGGCAGCCGATCCGCGACGTTCCTATGCTCGCGGGAGGGCCGGTTGCAATCGATCAGATCGAGCCGTATCTCTCCGCCGGCGCGGTCGCTCTCAACATGGCGGGATCGATCGCCCCTCCCGATCTCGTCAGGGCCGGGAAATGGGACGAAGTCGGCCGCCATATCGCCATGGCGATCTCCACCGTGCAGTCGTGGCGCTCGACCCGAGTCGAATCGGTCGTACACTGATCCCGGTATGACCCCTCTCCTGCTGATCTCTCTCCTCTTCGGTGGAGTCGCTCCCGCGGCACAGACCGCCTGGATGACTCCCGAGCGATTTCACCTCGAGCTCGGGATGAGTCTTGCGCAGGCCGAGGCCGCGATCGTTCACGCCGGCCTCGTCTCGAAGGAGGGAAAGGAGCCAGGTCATCGGCTCGTGGAGGTCAGCGAGAAGCGGATGATCACGCTCGCTTTCGAGGACGACTGCCTGACTTCGATCCGTTTCGAGCTGGTCGATTTCCTTCCCGAGATCCGGACCGCGTGGAAGGAGATCGTGCTCCGCATGTTCTCCGCGCACGGCAAGCCGTCACGGCAGACCGAGTCGCCGCGCACTCTCGTGTACGAGGGGGGCGATCCCGAAATCTACATCTTCGCCTCGGTCGAGCCGAAGGGGGCATTCGGAGAGCAGGGCCTCGGGTTTCTCGTCACCCGCTACGTCATGAGTCGCTAGGTTCCCTGGGCTGGCCGGCCAACGTCAGCGCCGGCTTCCCCCGAGAGTCACAGGCGTCGCGAGTCTCGACGCGGTCGAAGGCCCTTCGCTCCCGTCCCAGATCAGCACTCCCTGGCCGTGCGTCGCGAGGTAGAACCGACCCTTTCGGAACGGATCTTCGGCCATGCCCGAGACGTCGCGCAGAGTCGTCGGAATCCCGACACGTTTCCACGAGGCCGATTTCTCGTCGCGCAGATGGATCTCGTGCCGGTCGTTGAAGCTCACGACGATCGACCCGGTGGAGTGGAGAGGGGTGAACGCGGTCGCGCTCGCGCCGCCGGTCGGCCCCGGAGAGGCGTTCCAGACCCGCTGCTCGTCGACCCACCCGGCACGGATGCCCTTCGCTCCCGCAACCACGACGAGGTCGCGCCCTGACTCACGCCGGACCGCGAGCGTCGTCCCCGGACCGGGAGCGCCCTTGACTCGGGTCCACGTGGTTCCGTCGTAGACCTTGAGACCCTCCGTGGTCATCGCGTAGAGGGCCGGACCGGACTTGATCCATCCGAGCGCGATGTCGATCGTGCGGTCTTCGAGCCCGAGCCGGTACCACTTCCGCCCGCCGTCCTTCGAGGTGAACACTCCGAAGCTGGTCCCGGCGAACATCCGCTCCGAGCTGTACTCGACGATCCGGTCGACCCGGATCGGGGTGATGGCTGGATCGGCCCGCTCCCACACGACTCCATCGTCGCTGTGGAAGAATCCACGCTCGGTTCCGGCGACGAAACGCGGCTTTCCTCCCTTTCGAACGGCGAACGTGAGGATCTCGGGAATCGAAGTCTGGTTGAGGCGGCTCCAGTTCGCTCCGCCATCGCTCGAGACATACAGCCCCGAGGCGGATCCGCCGAAAGTGACCGTCGCGTAGACCTGCCCCTCGATCTCCGGGTCGGGGATGACCGAGCCCACGCGGACGTTGTGCAGGCCGCGGCTCGATCGCCTCCATGACTTTCCGGAGTCCTCCGAGACATAGACTCCGTCGGCCTCCGTTCCGATGACGATCCTCTCGGGACGCTTCGGGTGCACGGTGATCGCGTTGACGACGAGCGTGTCGGGAGAAATGAGAGCCCAGCTCTTGCCGCGGTTCAGGGTTACGTAGAGGCCTGCCACGGAACCGGCGAAGACGATGTCGTCGTCGAGCGGATGCCGCTCGAGTGTGTGGATGCGGCGATTCTCGAAGCCGTCCTTGTAGCGAGTCCACTTCTGACCGCGGTCGACGGAGTTGTAAACCCAGCCGCAGGTCGAGACCCATACGTCGTCCGGATTCTTCGGATCGATGTTGATCGAGAAAACGTCGGTGTCGAGCACCATCCCGTTTGCGATGTGTGTCCAGGTCTTCCCGCCGTCGTCGGTGCGCCACGCCTGGCGAAACGTGCCGATGTAAATCGTGTCGGGGTTCCGCGGATCGATCGCGACGGATCCGACGTTCACCTGGTTCGAGATCCGCACCCAGCTGCGGCCGTCGTCACGCGACCTGTAGACCCCGGTCAGCCCTCCGGCAACCAGTTCCGCCGGGCTCACGGCGAACGCCCGGACCGAGAGCTCGTCGACCCCCTTGTCGCGGCGCTCCCACGTCTTCCCTCCGTCGTCCGAGACGGCGATCACTCCACCGCGCCACAAGCCCCAGCTCGCCGCCCAGAGGCGTCCGCGGGAGTCCACCACCAGGTTCTCGACCACATAGCCGGGGAACGGAACCGAGCCGCGGGGATTCGCCCAGGAAACCCCGGCGTCCGTCGAGACGTACACCTCCCCCTGACTGGTTCCGAGGTAGAGGAGCTCGGGGTTGCGAGGATCCGCGACCAGAGAGCGAACGTCGGCGCCGAACAGGCCGGCCCGGCTCCACGTCGACCCGGCGGCGGGAAGGGAGATCGTGAGAAGTAGGAAAAGGAACGTTGTCAGTCTGCGCATGCCACCCATCACCCTGGAAGTCGCCGTTGAAGCGGATAAAAAGCAAGTTTCCTGCCCTGCGGAGAACAGTTTGTTACCCGCCGCATTTCCCTGGGGAACCTCTGGCTGGCCCAATCCTTCGGCGGCCGATAGAATGCGCGCCCATGAAGAAGCTTCGAACCTGTGTTTTTCCCTGCGCCGGCTACGGCACGCGCTTTCTTCCGGCGACCAAGGTCATCCCGAAGGAGATGCTTCCCCTCGTCGACAAGCCGGTCATCCAGTACGGCGTCGAAGAAGCGCTCGAGTCCGGCCTCGGGCGCATCGTCATCATCACTTCGCGCGGTAAGGACTCGATTCTCGACCACTTCGACCGCTCGTTCGAACTGGAAGTGTCGCTTCGCGAGCGCGATAAGAAGGTCCTGCTCGCCGAGGTCGAGGAGATCGCCGGCCTCACCCACGTGATCTCCGTCAGGCAGAAGCAGCAGCTCGGGCTCGGCCACGCCGTGCTCCAGGCCGCTCCCGCGGTGGGTGACGAGCCCTTCGCCGTCGTCCTTCCGGACGACGTCATCCTCGCCGATCCACCCTGCCTTCACCAGATGATGAACGTCTATCGCGAGACCGGACGTCCCGTCATCGCTCTGATGGAGGTTCCACCCTCCGAGACTCACCGCTACGGCATCATCTCGGGCGAAAAGGTGCGCGACCGCCTTTTCCGGCTCAACGACATGGTCGAAAAGCCGAAGTCGAAAGCTCCCTCGAACCTCGCCATCATCGGGCGTTACATCCTCCCCCCGGAAATCTTCGGAATCCTCGAGAATACCGGGCGCGGCGCGGGAGGAGAGATCCAGCTGACTGACGGGTTGCTCCAGCTCATCGAGTCGGGCGACGTCTACGGGTACGTCTTCCAGGGACAACGGTACGACGCGGGGGAGAAACTCGGCTACCTCAAGGCGACCCTCGACTATGCTCTCAAGCACTCGGAGCTCGGCGAAGCCTTTCGGGAGTATTTGCTCGAGAGGTTAAAATTAGACGACTTATTAACATGATCAATTAATAATTGATCAACAAACGGCATATCGTAACCGTTTAACGTGTTGCAATTAGTAAGATAAATGACATGGCTTTATATCAGGATATATTAGAGGCCGACTCCATCGATCAGCCCGTCAGAGCTGCCGTGCTCGCTACCGAGGTCATGGGGCGGCGCACCGCGATCACTCGGCAGGCCAGGCCGATCGCTCTCCTGATCTCCTGGGACGAGTTCATCTCTCTGCGCGAAACGATCGAGCTGGAGTCCAACGAGGCCACCGTGGCCGAAATCAGGGCGGGTGAGGCGGAGCTCGTCAGGAAAGAGCTGGCGGACGGCCCGGAGGTCGAGAACGTCGTCATTGCCCGTAGCGCGGGGCCCAGCGTGGTGCTGGACGAGCTCGAGGAGCTCGGGCGGAACCCGATCCTGGGAGCTCCCCTTCTCGCCTCTCTTCGCGGCCTCTGGGTGCTGCGCGGAAACCAGCGAAGGGTGGTCTACCGCATCAACCGGGACGGGAGCATGGTCGGGGTGGTTCACGCCGCCGAGGTCGAGGAGCGCCCGTGAAGCTGATCCTCGCTTCCGCCTCTCCGCGCCGGCGTGAGCTTCTCGAGGCGGCCGCCCTGAAGTTCGACGTAGTCACCAGCGACGTGGAGGAAGTCCGGGGCGCCGGCGAGGAAGTCCACCGCTACGTGGAGAGGCTGGCACTCGAGAAAGCCGCCTCGGTCGCTCGGCGGCATCCCGGGGCCTGGGTCATTGCGGCCGACACCGTCGTCTGGCTGGAGGGGGAGGTTCTCGAAAAGCCCTCCGACCGCGCTCACGCGATCGAAATGCTGGGGCGCATTGCCGGACGGCGGCACGTCGTTTACACAGGCACGGCCCTGGTCAATGAAGAGCTCGGATGGGGGCGGGTCACCGTGACGACGACCGAGGTCGAGATGGTGAAGATGCAGCCGGAAGAGATCGCGTGGTACGTGGACACCGGGGAGCCGATGGACAAGGCGGGCTCCTACGCGGTTCAGGGGATCGGAGCGATGTTCATCGATGCCGTGCGCGGCAATTACACGAATGTCGTCGGTTTGCCACTTTCCACGCTGTTCGGGATGATGAGAGACGCCGGCATCGACCCGGCCCACTACCGGTAGAAGCCGGGTCCCCAGCGTCGGGATTCTCCCGCTTCGTGGGAGAATCGGGGCAGAATTGTCAGTTGCCGCCCGGGGGGGCGTAAAAAAGTTATGAGCTCAGCAGCCAAACTCGGCATCTTCATGCTCCTGATCCTCGCGGTCCTCGGCTACTTCATCCTGCGGGTGGAGGATATCCAGATCGGCGGCGGAAAGACGAAGGACGTCCAGGTTCTTTTCGATTCGGTCGCGGGTCTCGACGAGAAGTCGACGATTCGGGTGGCGGGCGTGCGCGTGGGAAAGGTCAGTAAGATCGCTCTCACTCCGGAAGGACGCGCTCTCGTCACTCTCCAGATCCGGGACGACGTCCAGCTTCGTCGGGGCGCCAACGTGAAGGTTGCCAATCTCGGACTGCTCGGCGAGAAATACCTCGAGCTCGACCCGGGTCTACCGAATGCGCCGGCCATCACGGCCGCGGAGGACCAAACGATTCGGCTGCGGGGATTCGCGACTGCTTCGGTCGACGACGTCACCGCGCAGGTGAGCGAGATCGCCGAGGATGTGAAGGCGATCACCGAATCGCTGCGCGCCGCCCTCGGCGGAGCGGAGGGAGCCCAGCGGCTCGAGGAGATCGTCTTCAACGTGCAGGACGCGACGGCGCGGCTCCGCCTGATCGTCGCGACCAACGAGGAGAACATCAACGCTTCCGCCGAGAACTTCCGGCAGATCACTGCGGACCTCCGCGTGGAGATTCCTCGCATCGCCGCATCGATCGATCGCGTTGCAGGCTCCCTCGGAGGAACGGTTGGAGAGAACCGGGAAGACGTTCGCGCCCTGGTGCAGAACCTTCGCACTCTTTCGTCGGACCTGAAGACGACGACCGACAACCTCAACTCGATCTCCGCCCAGGTCCGGTCCGGTGAAGGAACGGTCGGGAAGCTTCTTTACAGCGACGAGGCTCACGACAGCCTGACATCCACGCTCGGCTCGATCGAGGGGGGCGTCGGCGAACTGCGCGACGTCCTGGGCCGGGTGAACCGCATCGGTCTCCAGCTCGGCGTCGACGGCTACTACCTGACCGACACGCCGAATGCCCAGTTCGAGGGAACCTCGCGCCTTCAGCTCGCGGGATCGATCACCCCCAACGTCGAGAGAAACCTCTTCCTGCACGTCGGCGCAACGAGCGACGCGCGCGGCGACCGGAAGGAGAAGCTCGTCGAGAAAACCACGATCGTCGACGGCGTCGCGACGACGACGATCGAGCGGACGACGAAATGGGACCGCGACTTCCTGATCTCGGCCCAGGTCGGATGGAAGTACGACGACTGGCGAATCCGCATGGGCCTCGTCGACTCTTTCGGCGGGGTCGGCGTGGACTGGGCCGGCCACGAGAAGCTGCGGGTCACGGGCGAGGTCTTCGATTTCGGAAGCGAGTACACCGACTATCCGCAGATGCGGATCCTCGGCAAGTGGCAGATCCGCAGCGAGCGCCGGAATGCGCCCGCGATGTACGTCAACACCGGCGTCGAGGACGTCCTCAACGATCCGGCGCTGATGCTCGGCGCCGGGATCAGCTGGAAGGACGAGGATCTGAAGTACCTGCTCGGCAGCATCCCGCTTCCCTGACGTTAGGCCCCGAAATCCCTCTTACGCCCGGCGAAAACGCTGCGGCGCGGAATTTGAAAGTTGGCTGTCGGCGCCAGGGCTCCGCGACTTTTGTCGGGCGCCTGCGACCCTTCGCCCATGGAGCATCTATGAGCCTGATTCGAGTCGCACTCCTTTTCGGAGGCAGGAGCGCGGAACACGACGTTTCAATTCTCTCCGCGCGGTCGATCCGTGACGCCGCTCCGAAGGAACGGCTCGAGATCATCCCGATCTGCATCGCCCGCGACGGCCGCTTCCTTCCACCCGAGGAGAGCGCGGAAGCCCTGGCGGGCCGGCGGAAATCGTCGGTCGGCGATCCGGAGTTCGCCTTCCCTCAGTGGGCGCGGGCGAACGGCATCGATATCGCCTTCCCGATCATCCACGGCACGTTCGGAGAAGACGGCACGCTGCAGGGGTACCTCGAGATCATCGGCCTTCCGTACGTCGGAAGCGGCGTGACCGGGTCGTCCGCCGGAATGGACAAGTGGATCATGAAGTACGCCTTCGCCTGGGCGAAACTCCCCCAGGCCGAGTTCATCCCGGTCTCCGAGTTCGAGTGGAACCACGACCGGGAGCGAATCTCACGCACGATCTCCAACACCCTTCGCCTCCCCTTCTTCGTCAAGCCGGCCAACGCCGGTTCCTCGGTCGGTGTCTCGAAGGTCCACACGCAGGAGGAGCTCGAGCCGGCGGTGCAGAAG
This sequence comes from Thermoanaerobaculia bacterium, assembly GCA_046260175.1. Classification (GTDB taxonomy): domain Bacteria; phylum Acidobacteriota; class Thermoanaerobaculia; order Gp7-AA8; family Gp7-AA8; genus JBHEPS01. The sequence continues at coordinate 4,472 of JBHEPS010000070.1, read as the reverse complement.
GCGCTGCGCTTCGACGACAAGATCCTCGTCGAGCGGGGCGTCGATGCCCGGGAGATCGAGGTCTCGGTCCTCGGCAACGACGAGCCGGAGGCGTCGCTCCCCGGCGAGATCATCGCCGGTCACGAGTTCTACGACTACGAGGACAAGTACATCGACGACAAGTCCACCCTGCAGATCCCCGCGAATCTTCCTCCGGAGAAAACCGACGAGATCCGGAAGCTGGCCGTCGCCGCGTTTCGAGCCGTCGGCGCATCCGGATACGCCCGCGTCGACTTCTTCCTCGAGAAAGGGACGAACCGAATCTACCTCAACGAGATCAACACGATCCCCGGCTTCACCAGGATCTCGATGTACCCGAAGCTGTGGGAGGCGACCGAGATCAAGTACAGCCGCCTGATCGAGCGCCTCGTCGAGCTCGGTCTCGAGCGCGGCAAGCGGCGGGCCGCGCGCTTCGACGAGACGATGAAGTTCTTCGAGGAAGTGAAGTCGCTCACCGAAGAATGAATCTAAGCCAGAAGCCAGAAGCCAGAAGCCAGAAGAAAAGGCGAAGCTAGAAGTCGAAAGCCAGAAGCCAGAAGAAAGGTCAAAATCAAAGGCACCCAAAGTCGCGAAGCGCTTGCCTGCCCAATTGCGGGGTTTTGCTTTTGAACTTTCTTCTGGCTTCTGGCTTTCGCCTTCTGACTTCGCCTTTTCTTCTGGCTTCTGGCTTCTGGCTTCTGGCTTGGTTACTCTCTGCCCATGTGGGGTCTGCGTCTTCTCGTCGCCCGTGGCCGTCCCTGGTCGATCGCCACGGTCGGACGCGCTGTCGTGGTGTTGTCCCTCGTCGCCACGTTCCTCTACGCCGACTACCGCATTTTCCTGAAGCTCTTCACCGCGGCCCGGAAGATCGAGGAGCTGACCCCGATCTTCGCCCTCGGGCTGATCGAGAACTTTCTCGGACTCGTCTTTCTGATCGGGATGATGGTCCTGTTCTTCTCTGCGATGACGGCGTCGATCGGTGGGCTGTTCACGGACCTCGATCTCGAACTGCTTCATGCAGCACCCGTTCCGCGCGCCCGACTGGCGCTTGGCCGCTTCGCCGGCATCGCGGCGCAGAGCTCCTACCTGGTCGTTCTCTTCCTCGTTCCCCTCCTCCTCGCCCTCCAGCACGTGATGGGCGCCGGGATCTCCTTCACCGTCGCGGGCACGATCGGTCTGGTCCTGCTGCTGCTCGTTCCCGTCGGATTCGCCGCGACGCTCATCCTGCTCCTGGTCCGCTTCTTCCCCGTCCGGCGCGTTCATCAGATCGCGATGACGCTCGCGATCCTCGTCCTCTCGCTCGTCGTCGTTGGAGTGAGGGTAGCGCGTCCGGAACGGCTCTTTGCCGACATCCAGACGGACGACGTCATGGCCGTGCTGCAGGCGATCCGGCTTCCCGCCGCAGAGCTCCTTCCCAGCTCCTGGCTCGCGGCGGCGGTGATGGGGGGTCTCGAGCCGGGTTTCGAGATCGCCCACTGGGCTCGCCTCGCAGGCCTCGCGGCGCTCGCCGTCACGATTTTCCTGCTCGTCGCGTGGCGGACGTATTACCTCGCCTGGGTCCGTGCGCGGGAAACCTCCGCCCCGGTTGCTCTCGGAGCCCATCCCGCGACGAGATTCCTCGATCGCCTGGTGCGAGGCGCTGACCCTCAGACCCGGGCGATGCTGGGAAAGGAGGTCCGGATCGTCACGCGCGATGCGGCGCAGTGGTCGCAGCTGTTCATGATGGTCGCGCTGCTGTTCATCTATCTCTACAACATTCAGATGATGCCGCTCGAAGGCGACTTCCGCGCCGTGCTCCTCGCGTACCTGAACCTCGGCATGTCCGGATTCGTGATCGCCGCGATCAGTCTTCGATTCGCATTTCCCTCGCTGTCGGCCGAAGGCAAGCAGTTCTGGATTCTGGAGAGCGCTCCGATCTCGATCCGGCGCATTCTCTGGACGAAGGTCGGCGTCTATGCAGCGCCCCTGGTCGCGCTCGGGCTCTTCCTCACGGTGCTCGCCAACCTGTTGCTCGACGCACGAGGGATCATCTGGGCATGGACTCTCGCCGGCTCTCTCGTCACGACCTTCACGCTCGTCAGCATGGGAGTCGGGTTCGGTGCGATGGCCCCGGACTTCAAGAGCGAGAACCCGACCGAGCTCGCGGTGTCGCTCAGCGGGCTGGCATACATGGCCCTCTCGCTCCTCTACGTCGGCGTCGTGATGTTCCTCCTCGCCCGGCCGCTGTGGAGGTTTCTCCTGCGCCGCTTCTTCGGTTTCGACGAGGAGGGACTCGCGTGGGCCTTTCCCCTCGCCGCCGCGCTCGGCCTCTCCGCGGCTCTCGTGATCATCCCGATGGAGATCGCAGTGTCACGTCGTGTTGCAGCGCGCAGGCATTGACGAACGCACCCGGTTCGTGGTCTGGTAAAATCTCAATGTTTCCAAGCCAACCAAATTTCTTGAGGGAGATCTCCAATGACTGAGAATCCGTCCGCCCCCCCGCCCCCTCCTCCGGGAGGTGGAAGTTACACTCCGCCGCCACCGCCACCGCCACCGTCGGGCACGGGCGCGCCTCCGCCGGGAGGGAGCTCCGATCGGACGCTCATGCTGGCGCTCTCGTATATTTACTTTCTCGGAATCGTCCCGCTGATCGCGAAGAAGGACGACCGTGAGGTCAAGTGGCACGCGATGAACGGGCTGCTTCTCTTCGCGGTCTATGCTCTGTTCTCGATCGTTTGGTGGGTCCTTCAGGTGTTCGTCCTCGACAGCGCCGGCTGCGGCCTCGGGATGATCGTCACGCTCATCAGCTGCGGAGTCAGCATCGGCTATATCGTGATCTTCATCATGGCAATCATGAAGGCGATCCGCGGTGAGCGGATGCGCTTCCCCGTAATTTCGGACATGGCCGACAAGGCCTAGAACAGGAGACTCTCAATGGACACGAATCCTCCGGGCGGAAGCTACACCCCGCCGACACCTCCGGGCGGAAGCCAGACGCCGCCACCCCCGCCACCTCCGGGTTCGCAGGCTTCCCCTCCGGGCAGCCAGGAGCTGATCTACCCGCCGACCCCGCAGAAAGAGCCGGTCATCGCACTGCTCCTGAATCTCTTTCTGATCTGCGTCGGATACTTCTGGTACGGGCAGTGGCAGAAGGGCGTAGCCGCCCTCGTCGCCGCTCTCATCCTGGCCATCCCGACCTGCGGTGCGGGAGCAGGGCTCGTCGCCATATTCACGGCGATCGACGGCTATCTCCAGGCCCAGCAGCTCCAGCAGAACCACCCGCTCGGGCACTGGACCTTCTTCAACGATCACAAGTAGGCTCGCGACAATCCAGCAGGAAACAAAAAGGCGCCCGCAAGGGCGCCTTTTCTTTTTCAGGCTTCCATTCGGATCAATCGTTCGCGGGCGTCGCCCAGCGCCGCCGCGCGAACTCGCCCAGCGGCATCAGGCTGAGTCCAAAGAGCAGACCCATGAGAAACCCTTTCATCCCATCCGGAACGAGCGACGGGAAAAAAAGCATGAACGACTGCGAGAACGAGATTGCGAGCAGGATCCAGACGAGGGAACGATCGGAGACGCGATCAGCCATGAATAGCCCTTTCGATGAGAATCGCCAGTTCCGGCGGCAGACGGAGAGACCAAAGCAAGATCCTGTTCATCCCTTGTGGGTTGGTCCACCTCTCATTCGGAGATCCTTCACCGTGCTGCGCCGGCTCAGGATGACAGCACCCTAGCCCCTAGCCCCTGGTTTTCAGTAATACATGCCGAGCTGCAGCCTGGCCGCCTCGGACATCATGCTGCGATCCCACACCGGGTCGAACACGATCTCGATCTTCGTGTCCGTGATCTTCGGAAGCGAACGGACCTTGTTCTCGACATCGGACGCCAGGACCGGCCCCATTCCGCAGCCGGGGGCGGTGAGCGTCATCTTCACGTGCGCGCGATATCCGTCGCCGTGGGGCGTGACCTCGCACAGGTAGACGAGGCCGAGGTCGACGATGTTCACCGGAATCTCGGGGTCGTAGCAGGTGCGAAGCTGCTCCCACACGAGCTTCTCGAGGTTTTCCTGAGAGACTTCCCCTTCGACCCGGACCTGTTCGATGAGAGGTTTTCCGATCGCGGAGACCGCATCGCCGGAGACGCGAACCATCATCCCGCGATCCGTCATCAGGGTGTAGCTTCCGCCGAGCGACTGAGTGATCGTCGCCTTGGTGCCTGAAGGGAGGTCGATCGGCTCACCGCTCGGAATGGCGATGGTCTGAATGTCCCTGCTCACGGTCACTTCTTCGTACATGAACCTGATCTCTCCTGCTATTCGGTTGAAACGGCGATCTCTTTGCCTTCGAGCGCCGTATGCATGGCGTGCCATGGAAGAATCGCGCACTTAACTCGCGCGGGAAACTCGGAGACGCCCGCGAACGCGGCGAGCTTTCCGAGGGCTTCGAGGTCCGGCTTGACCTTGCCCATGACCACGT
>JBHEPS010000007.1:421-43315 GCA_046260175.1 Thermoanaerobaculia bacterium | reverse complement strand
CCTCGCGACGATACTGACGAAAGACGAATTCGTTGGTCCGATTCTCGCCCTCGCGACTGACAGGCGCGGCATCCAGAAGAAGCTGGAGTACGTCGCAGCCAACAGAGTGATGATCGTGTACGAGATGCCGTTGAACGAGGTGATTCTCGATTTCTTCGACAAGTTGAAGTCGCTCTCCCGCGGTTACGCGTCGCTGGACTATCAGTTCGTCGGTTATCGTCAGAGCGATCTGGTGAAGCTCGACATTCTGGTCAACGGCGAACCGCTCGACGCGCTTTCCCTGATCGTGCATCGGGACAAGGCGTTCGGGCGTGGCAAGCTTTTGGTCGAGAAGATGAGGGAGTTCATTCCTCGTCAGATGTTCGAGGTCGCGCTTCAGGCGGCCGTCGGCAACCGGATCATCGCCCGCGAAACCGTGAAAGCTCTCCGGAAGAACGTCATCGCCAAATGCTATGGCGGTGACATCTCGAGAAAGCGCAAGCTCCTCGAGAAACAGAAGGAAGGGAAGAAGCGGATGAAGAGGGTGGGGAAGGTTGATATTCCGCAGGAGGCGTTCTTAGCGGTGTTGAAAATCGACTGACCTCTCTCCGGCGAAGGAGGAATCGGAATGAAGATCGGAAACCTGCTGCTGGTGCTCGGCCTCATCGTCGCGGGCGGATGCGCGAGCACCAGCGTCGACCTCGAAGAACCGCGCAGACTGCTGGGCACCGAAGACGGGATCCGGGTCGATGCGCAGATCTTCACCGAGAGTGTCGGTCCCGGCTCCAGCCTGCGCATGACCTGGGACATCACGAACCAGCGCGCCGAGCCGATCGCCGTGGCGGACCTGATCCCCGCCGTCTCCTTCGAGCAGGGGGAACGGACGATCGTGATTCACCTCGGATCCGAGGTTCCGGGGCATCAACTGAGTCCGAGGCTCGTCGAAATCCTCCCTGGCGAGAAAAAGAATTTTGGAGGAGTGGCGCGCCTCAACCTCACTCTTCCTCCTCCCACCCCCATCAATCCGTACCCGCGCTACATCCAGGTTCGGGTCAGCGTGCTGTCCGACGTCGAGCCCTTCCGGATGCTCATAGGGATTCCCGAGAACGCCGTCGCCGATTCGGCGCTGGCGGACGAGATGTTCACGCGGTGGCTCGAATCGATCGTCTCTGTGCGTACCAACACCTTGCCGATCGACTGGATGGGGGCGCGTCGGCGGGAAGCCGAGGCCGCCCGGCAAAGGTTCTGAGCTCGCCCTCGCGCGATGAGAAAAGCCCGCCGATGGCGGGCTTTCTCATTTGAGCGTCAGCGGGACGGGCCCGGGATGCAGCTCAGAAGGAGCCGACCGCCTCGGACTCGTCTTCATAGACCTCGAAGACGGTGATGAGCTGAGTGACCTGTAGCAAGTCGGTCACCTTGCCGGGCAGATGAATGAGCTTCAGCTTTCCGCCCCTGTTGGTGACCGTGGTGTAAGCGCCGACCAGTTCGCCGATCCCCGACGAGTCGATCGTCGAGACGTCCTTCATGTCGAGGAGGATATGGTTCTTTCCCTCCTTGACCGCGTTTGTGATCACGTCGCGGAGCTGGGAGTCGCCGGCTCCGATCGTGATCTTTCCTTCGAGTTTGATGATCTCCACGCCATTCACGTTGCGAGAGCTGGTTTTCATATTGTCTCCTTCGGTCCTATTGAGCTGCGCAGCTCAGGATTCCGTTTGCTGTTCGAGCATCTTGGTCATGACCAGACGCGTTCCCCCCGCAAAGGAGAAATCGTAGTCGACCGAGTCCATGAACGTCCGCATGTAGAAGATACCCCGCCCGCTCGTCTTCATCAGGTTCGGCGGGCTCAGAGGATCGCTGACTTCCGTCGGATCGAATCCCGAACCCTGATCCGAGATCTCCACCGACAACCGGCTTCCTTCCAGACGAAAGACAGTGTTCACCTTTTTCGCCACGTCGAGCTGGTTTCCGTGCTTGATGGCATTTGCCACACCTTCCCGCACAGCCATGCCGACCCAGTGGGCTGCATCGTCATCGACTCCCGCATGTTCGCACAGATGCTCCGCGATCACCTGAACCAGCTCGATATTCTCGAACCGGCTGCTGATCGTGATTTCAATCCGTTCTGAGCGGCTTTCCATCGGATGAGTCAGGCCGCGATTCTAAGGGACTCTTTCCTTCCGGACAAGCACGGAAAGTGCCTCCGGCCGGTCGTCCGTGAGGAATGGCGGCTCGCGGGGGTCGTGTTGGGCCGTTCATGCTCATCCGATTCTTCCTCGTGCTCTTGCTGATTTCATCGGTAGCGCAAGCCGGCGTTCCGGAGATTTCCGCCCGGGTGGAGTCTCTCCGCGGCCTTTCGTTCGAACGGCCGGTCGAGGTCGTCGAGGTCTCCCGAGGGGATCTCCGGAAGGTGCTTCTCGACCAGATCGGGCGCGACACGACCCTTCCGATCGGCGAGGCCATGGAAGTCCTGGAAGCCCTCCTGCTGATTCCTGACTCGTCGGTGGCGCTCGAAAACCTCCTCACGGTCTACGAGGCGCAGGTCCTCGCTTTCTACGATCCGACCAGCCGGAAGTACTACACCTTCGACGCCGGGCCGGACGGGGAGCCCGTTCCGGCGATGCTCGAGGAGGCGATCGCCATTCACGAGCTGACCCATGCGCTCCAGGATCAGCGGTTCGACGCTGGAAGGCGCCTCCGAGGCCTGGAGAGCGACTGGGACGGCCAGATGGCCTACCACGCCGTTCTCGAGGGGGAGGCCACTCTGTTGATGCTTGCGGCCCTGATCGAGCCGATGGGAATGACGCTCGAGGACCTTGCCAGAAGCGAGGATCTGGTTTCCTCGATGGCCGAGATGGCCGCGACCAGTCCGGGCATGCCCGAGGGCGCCGATCCATACTTCGTCGAGAGCCTGAAGTTCCCCTACATCCAGGGGTTGGGTCTGGTGCTCGAGGCCTTCCGAAGAGAGGGGTGGAAGGGGGTCGACCGGCTCCACGCCCGTCCGCCGGTCACGACCGCGGAAGTCCTTCGGCCCGATGTCTACTTCCGTTCCGGGATCGAGGAAGGCCCGCGCCCCGGGTGCTTCGATCCGGAAGCGATCGTGAGCACCTCGCTCGGCCGCTTTCACTGGGGATTTCTACTCGGAGATCCGGCGGCCGACGGCTTGATCCACGATTGCGTCCGCGTGACCAGGAACGGGGCCGGGCTCGTCGTGCAGGGAACGAGCGTGTGGATCTCTGATGCCGAGGCGGCGGAGTTCACGCTCAGCCTGCGGAAGGAGCTCGCCGAACGCGACCTCCGGGCCACGGTCGAGCAGAGGGCCTCGGTGGTCGAGTTTCGATGGACCGGAACCGGACCGGAGCTCAACCCTCCGGCGAGAGCGGATTGAAGGGCGGCGGAACCTCTTCTCCCAGCACCTCGGCGCGCGCCTCTTCGCAGGCGGCCAGCGCCTCCTGATAAAGGTAATAGGAAAATTCCTTCTCCAGCGGAACGGGAGCACCGGCGTGGATGACCTCCACGATCTTCGTTGCGTAGTAGGAGGGCGGAGGGAGTCGTTCGCCTTCCGTCTGCAGCTTGTCGAAACCCTCGGCCAGCTCAGTGCGGAGTCGGTCGCGGAAGAGCCCGCTCTCCATATCATCGGCCAAAGTGCGGTAATCGATGTCCATCAGCCTCGATAACACGAGGTGACCCGGGGGATTCCTTCCGCCGCAGCGCCCCCCTCCGACTTATCCAGAGCTTCCCTATCGGAACGATCGCACGGGTCCGGGATCGGATACGATGCCCCGGCATGAAGGCGAAAATCCAGAGGCATCCGCCGCTTTCCTCGTTCGCCACCACCGGTGGGTGAGCGTGCAAGCTGGGTCAGGATGACCTGCAAACGATCCTGTCGCACCTTCCGCCTCATCTGGGCGGCGACCTGTTGGTGGACGAAAGCACGAGCGACGATGCGGCCGTTCTCCGCATCGACGGGGAGCGTGTGCTCGTACAAACCGTCGATTTCTTCACGCCGATCGTGGACGATCCCTATCTGTTCGGCGCGATCGCCGCGGCGAACTCGGTGTCCGATATCTATGCCATGGGAGCGGAGCCGATTCTCGGGTTGGCAATCGCCGGTTTCCCCTCGAAGAAGCTGCCGCTCCAGATGCTGGAGAGCATCTTTCGGGGAGGAGTCGACAAGGCAGCGGAAGCGGGCTTTCCGATCGCCGGAGGTCATACGATCATCGACGACGTGCCCAAGTACGGAGTGGCGGTCACGGGCATCGCGCCCATCGGGCAGATCGTTCGAAACTCCACCGGAAATGCTGGCGATCGCCTCTACCTGACGAAGCCGATCGGCAACGGGATCCTCGTGGCGGCCTGGCGGGCGCGCGGGAGCCGCTTCGCCCGGATGCTTCGGCGCGACCGCCCCAGTCTCGACGAGGCAATCCAGTGGATGACGTCGCTCAATCGGGACGCAAGCCGGGCCATGGTCGAGGCGGGCGCTTCGGCGGCTACCGACATCACGGGCTACGGGCTGATCGGTCATCTGCGGGAGATGTGCCGCGGGGGGGAGTTGGGAGCATCCATACGGCGAGATGCCGTTCCGGTCATTGCTGGCGCAAGGGAATGGCTCGCACAAGGGCTCATCCCCGAAGGCTCTCGAAGAAATCTCGCTGCGTACCGAAGCGCGATTGCGGGAGGAGCGTCGGAGGAGGAGCTCCTGCTGCTTTGTGACGCTCAGACGAGCGGAGGCCTTCTGATCGCGATCCCGCCTGACCGGGCGAAGACTCTGGAGGCTGGCTTTACGAGCCGGGGAGTCCCTTTCTGGGAGATCGGAGAGCTGACCGGGCGGGGTGGAACCATCGATCTAATCGGGTAAAGAGGGTTCGACCATGGGCGTCTGGGGCGTTCTGGACCGAAATTTGGATAAGATCGGTTGTCCGAGGTCGCTGAGATCGGAAAACGCTGCAAGGAGACGAACCTGTATGCCGTACTGCCCAGTCTGCAAGCACCAATACGACGAACCGGCGACCGAGTGTCCGAAAGACCACGTGGCGCTGGTCGGTGAATTGCCGTTCCAGACGGTCGACGCGGGTGACGAGACGTGGGTCGAGATCGCCAGTGTCGGCACCGACGATGAAGCGCGGATTCTCGCGGGGTATCTCGAGGCCGAAGGGATCCCGGCGCAGGTCGAGTCGCTCAAGTTCACCATGGAACCGGTGAACCTGGGGACCATGAGCGAGATCCGGATCTATGTGTCGGCTGAGAATGAAGAGCGCGCGATGCGACTCGTCGAAAATCGGCGCGAGGAATTCGCGGACCGGGGCGACGAGGAGGATGAAGGCGCCAACGACGAGCCGGCGTCCGTGATCGACGAAGGCGACGACGAAAGACCATGAGCGAAGAATCATCGAGTGGCAATCCTGAGGAACCGGCCGCCGCGGGTGGCGGAATGCCTGGATGGGTTCCGATCGTCATCGGCCTCGTGCTCGTCGCCATGGGCGTACTTGCGGTGATGACGGGGCTCAGATACCGGGGCGGCGGGACGCTCGGGCGGGCTTTCGAGCGTGCCGCATCGGTCGCGATCCCGAGCGAGGGAGGAGCGCCGGGCGAGCCGCAGCCGGGAGCCTCGCGCGTGGTCCACGGTGCCGCGGGAGACTACGGGCCGGAGGCGCTTCCTCTCAGCGGAGACAGCTCTCAGTCGACTGTGGTGATCCGCGGGGGTGAGGGAGGGGTGATTCCGTCGATCCGGATGAGCGCGCAGCGGGCCATGAGGGTCCAGGTGGAGCCGTCCGACGCGATGATCTACATCAACGACAGGGCGATCGGCACGGCCGATCAGTTCCAGGAGCCGGACCTTTACGAGTTTCCGACCGAGGGGCAGTACACGATCCGGCTCGCGGCGACGGGCTACGAGGAGATCGAGTACGTGGTGGAGGTCGCTCCCTCCGCTCCGAACGAGATCGCCGTCATCGGAACCCGGCTCCGGCGGACGCCGACCAGCGAGCCCCCACGCGATTAGGTTCGCAGAACAGGTGAAACGAAAAAGGACGCCGTCGGGCGTCCTTTTTGTCGTTACCAGACGAAACGTCAGGCGTGCTCTTCCGGCCCCTTCTTCGCGTCGGCGATCACTTTGTCCTGAATGTGTCGCGGCACTTCCTCGTAATGAGAGAATTCCATGTGAAACGATCCCCGCCCCTGAGTGATCGAGCGGAGGGTCGAGCCGTAGGTCAGCATTTCGGCCATGGGAGCCTGGGCGCGGATGACCTGGGTCTCGTTGTCCGAGTCGATTCCTTCCATCTTTCCGCGGCGCGACGTGAGATCGCCCATCAGATCGCCAACGTACTCCGTCGGGGCAAAGATCTCGACGTGCATGACGGGTTCGAGCAACGTGGCGCGCGCGGCGGCCATCCCTTCCTTGAACGCGAGTGAGGCCGCGGTCTTGAACGCCATTTCCGACGAGTCGACCGCATGGAATTGACCGTCGAGGAGCCGAACGCGGAAATCGACCACGGGGAAGCCCGCGAGGTAGCCTTTGACACGGGCCTCCTGAATCCCTTTCTCGACGGCCGGAATGTACTGGCGCGGAATCGACCCACCGAAGATCTCGTCGACGAACTCGAAGTCGGACCCGCGAGGAAGCGGCTCCATCTTGATCTTGCAGTCGGCGAACTGGCCGTGTCCGCCGCTCTGCTTCTTGTGCCTGCCGTGGGCATCCGCCGAGCGCGTGATCGTCTCCCGGTAAGGCACTTTCGGCGGGTGGAGGATCACCTCCACGCCATATTTCTTGTGGAGCTTGCCGACGACCACCTCGACGTGAAGCTGGCCCTGGCCGGAAATGAGCGGCTCCTTGGTCTGCTCGTCGCGCCCGTACTGAATGGTGGGGTCCTCTTCCATGATTCGCGACAGGGCAGTGGAGATCTTGTCCTCGTCGCCCTTCGACTTCGGTTCGATCGCGAAGGAGATGACGGGCTCGGGGTAGGTGATGTGACGAAGGACCAGCGGCTTGTCTTTCGAGGCGATCGTGTCGCCCGTATGAGTGTCTTTGAGTTTGGCAACGCCGCCGATGTCGCCGGCGTGAAGCTCGCCGATCGCGGTCTGCTGCTTGCCCTGGAGAATCTGGAGCTTTCCGATCCTCTCTTCGTGATCGCGCGAAGTGTTCAGGTACGACGTGTCCGAGTGAAGAACGCCGCTGTAAACGCGGAAGAGAGAGACGCGGCCGGCGAAAGGATCCGACATCGTCTTGAAGACCAGCGCCGAGAGCGGCGCGCCATCTTCGCGGGGGAGCGTGTTCTGCTCTTCGCCGATCGCTCCGGTCACCGGGTGGCCCTGGTCGGCGGAAGGCATGAGCTGCAGAATCGTATCGAGAATTGCGTGGCCGCCGATGTTCTGCATCGAGGAACAGTAGACGAGGGGGAAGATCTCACGGGCGAGGATCTCGCGCCGCAGACCGCTGATCACCTCATCAGTCGAAAGGCCTCCCTGCTCGAAGAATCGCTCCATGAGGGTGTCGTCACCCTCGGCGACCTTCTCGATCAGCTCCTCGTGGGCTTTCTCGGCTGCTTCCTGCAGATCGGCCGGGATTCCTTCAACCGTGAATTTTCCCGACCCGTTCGCTTCGTATCGGAGAGCCTTCATCGTGATCAGGTCGATCACGCCCTGGAAATCCTTTTCCTCTCCCAGCGGCATCTGGACGGGCACGACGCCGCGGCCGAACTTCGCCTGGACAGATTCGAGCGTCCGAGCGGAAGACGCGCGCTCGCGGTCCATCTTGTTCGCGATGAAAAATGCCGGCAGCGAGAGCTCCTCGGCGAACTTCCACACCTTCTCCGTGCTGACCTCCGCGCCGGTCACTGCGCTGACCACGATCGCCGCCGAATCGGCGACGCGCAGGGCGCCCTTCGCCTCGGTCAGGAAAATCCCGAACCCCGGAGTGTCGATCAGGTTGATCTTGTGATCCTTCCACTCGAGCCAGGCGAGCGCGGAGGAGATCGAGTGCTTCCGGTCGATCTCATCCGGGTCGAAGTCGGTCACGGTCGTGCCGTCGAGCACACTGCCGAGCCTTGTCACCGCCCCGGCGTTGAACAACAACTGGGAGACCAGCGTGGTCTTGCCCGTGTCGTTGTGCCCGACGATGGCGAGGTTGCGGATTTCGGATCCGGAATACGCTTTCATGTGGGGGATTCCTCCGGAGGGTCGATTTTTTTGAGACCTGGGCCCGGCGTCATCATAATTTAAAATCGCGGGTGCAATTCAAGCGGAGTCCGCACACCTCTCGCGTATGGTTCGCACGGCGGGGGTGTGGGACGATATGATGGATTAGCCGGAGCGGGCCCGATCCGATAGGCCCACCGCAATCGCGAAGGAGAAACAGCAAGGTGAACCTCGGCCGTTACGAGGTCGTTCGGGAACTGGGAAAGGGAGCCATGGGAGTCGTTTACCTGGCCCGCGACCCCCTGATCGGCCGTATGGTCGCCCTCAAGACCATCCGCCTCTCCGATTCCGGAGACGAGGAAGAGGTCCGCGAGTTCCAGCAGCGCTTCATGCGCGAGGCTCAGGCCGCTGGCATCCTCAGCCATCCCTCCATCGTCACGGTTCACGACATCGGGCAGGACGCCGAAAAGGGCGTCTCCTTCATTGCCATGGAGTATGTCGAGGGCCCCACGCTGAAAGAGATCATTCAGCAGCCCGACCCCATCTCCCATGCCGAGCTCTCGAATCTGCTCGCCCAGGTCGCGGAGGCGCTCGATTACGCCCACGCGCGCGGGATCGTTCACCGCGACGTCAAACCCGCGAATATCATTCTCCCCCCGGGGTCCGGGGTCAAGATCACCGACTTCGGCATCGCGAAAATCGCCGCCGAATCGGCCAACCTCACCACGACCGGCCAGTTTCTCGGCACCCCGAACTACATGGCGCCAGAGCAGGTGAAGGGGGCGCCCGTTGATGGACGCACGGACATCTTCTCCCTCGGTATCGTCATCTACGAAGGGCTGACCCGGCGGAAACCCTTCGGGGGCGACTCGCTCACCACCATTTCCTATCGGATCGTTCACGAGCCGTTCGAGCCGCCGACTCAGGTGGATCCGGCGATTCCAGTGCAGTTCGACGAAGTCGTCCGCCGCTGCCTGGCGAAGGAACCGAAAGATCGCTATGCCCGCGCGCGCGACGTGGCGGCCGACCTGCGGGCGATCGCAGCTGGCAAGCCGCTGGTCGAGCATTCCCTCGACTCCGCCGCCGAGCCCACTCTGATCGGCGCCTCTCCGTCAGCCACGGTCGAGATCCCTTCCCCGACACTCGATCGTTCGTCATCCAGGACCGCCCCCAGAGTCCCCGCCTCGTTGACCCGGAAAGTGCCCACCGCCCTTTTCTTCAGCGTCATCGCGATCCTTCTCGTGGCCACCGCCGCGGTCTCGGGATGGCTCTGGAGCCGCCAGGTTCCCGTACCGGAGGTCGACGAGAGGCGCGAAGCTGCCGTCATGCGGCAGCGGGAGCTCCGCACCGAAGCGATGCAGATGATCGAGCAGGGAAACGTCGAAGGGGCCTATCAGCGTTTCCAGGAGTTGAAGCAGCTCGCTCCGCGATCGCGCGGCGTGGACGAGATGATCGCGCGCCTCGAGCAGATTCGTGGAGAGCAGCAGTCCATCGCGGAACGGCTCGAGGAAGCGGCTGCGAAACTTGCCGAGGGAAAAGAGTTCTTCGAAAAGCGCCAGTTCGAACGGGCGATACCGCTGTTCGAGGAGGCCTTCAATCTCGACTCGACTTCGACCGAGGCCGTGAACTATCTGACCATGAGCCGCGAGCAGCTCACGCTGCGTCAGATGCGCGAAGCCGAGAAAATGGCCTCCCAGCAGCTCAAGGCCGCCGCGAGCTCGGGCGTCGCCGGCTCACTCGCCATCGAATACCAGAGCTCTCTCGACGAGGGCTACGTGATGATCCAGGTCGACGGGGAGAAGGTCCTTCACGAGAACGCCTACGAAGAGACGCGCCGCGGCCTTTTCCGCCGCAGGTCGCCCAAGCCGATCCGCCAGTCGTTCGACATCAGCGCCGGGCGTCACGAGATCGTCGTCTGGGTCATCATCCCCGGCATGAGGATCACCGAGCGCAAGGTGTTCGATGCCGAGGTGGCACCCGGAGCTCAGAAACGGATCTCGATCGTCTGGAATGGATCGTCCAAGACCTTCGACATCCAGCTCATCTGAGCCCGTTGCCGGCGCTTTCCACCTCGACGTTTCTCGCGACCAGCGTTTCGCCCCAGGCCCCGGCTCCCACCGGGAACCAGCGGATGGCGTCGTCGGCCCTGCCGAGGTTCGCGAAGCTCGACAGCGGGATTCGCAGGTTCGCCCGGAACGATCCCCCCACACCCTCCATGAGCGTCTCGAGCTCGACGGCGCCGGCGCGGAACCGGACGCCGCCGAGCGGCTCAACGGCTCTCAGTTCGGGTGGAGCGGAATCGTCCGCCACGCTCTCCAGTCGGGCGTGGAGGATTGCAGGGCGAGGAGGAACTCGGTAACTCGGGCGATCGACGTTCGGCCAGTCCGCTCTTCTCGACCCGGCGGCGTCGAAGCGCTCGATCCGCTCGCCATTTCCATCGAGCGGAAACGACGGGTGGGGTTCCTGGATCAGGGGAACCTCCGGAGGCACGCTTCCCGTTGCTGCGAAATGCGCGGCGAGGGCCGCCGTGACCGGTCCGCCGAGCTCGACCGCCTCGCTCTCTCTCGGGTCGCCGGGGTGATGCCACGATCGGAGAGACGCGGCAATCCCTCTGAGATCGAGCTCGGCCGGAGTGGCTCCCCCTCGGAGAATTTCGACTCTGGACCGCGTTCGAGCATCGAAACAGGCGAGAAACACGCGTGAATGTGCCTCCGACCACTCGGTCTCTCCAAGCACGTGATGGCTCGTGCCGAGGAGGATCT
Organism: Thermoanaerobaculia bacterium; assembly: GCA_046260175.1. Taxonomy (GTDB): domain Bacteria; phylum Acidobacteriota; class Thermoanaerobaculia; order Gp7-AA8; family Gp7-AA8; genus JBHEPS01. The sequence goes on along the minus strand of JBHEPS010000007.1, from coordinate 32,444 downwards.
CGAGCCGCTCGACCTGGGCTCCGCGCGGGACCATCGATCGGATCCCGTCCTCGATCGCCTCAACCGGTTCGACAGGCAGGGTCCAGGGGAGGTCGGGAGCGAGGGAAGCCGAGAAGAACCTCCCCTCCCGCATTCCGGCGGCCCCCCGTTCCAGGGTCGAGGCGAGTGTGCGGAGTCCGCGGCAGAAGTTCAGCCGGACCGACTCTCCTCGTTTTAGATAGACGGCGCTCACCTCGGCCCCCTGGTGAGAATGTCGGGAGAAGCAGAACCTACCGGGATGCGCTGCCCTTCGTCCCTGCAGAGAACACCGGGATAGGCCCTTGCCGGGCCGACAGCGCCCATCAGCGAGCTCGGAACGTCGCCGCGCTGCATGCTCCATACGAAGGGGTGAAGAGGGCGCCGGCGGCCTGCTCGGACGCGGATCGCAGAGGTGACCCGGATCGCGACGCGGTCGGTAACGGGATCCCACTCGCCACCGCCGAGATGCTGGATTTCGATTCGATCCGGGGGTGGCTCTACTTCCGCCCCCGTGAGCTCGACGCGCAGGGAGGTCATGCGGCGCAGGGGGGAATCGCGGTACCCCTCGCGGCGGAAGGCAGTCGGGATCTCGCCAGCAGTGAGATCCGCCGCATGAACGGCGAGCCCGATGTCGTCGCTTGCCATCGCCCCCAGGCCCTCTCCGGAAGGATCATCGACGACGCGAAGCCAGTCCGGCCATCTCAGCGGGGATGCGCCGACCTCGGCGGGATGACCGAGCGACTCGTGAAAAAGGATCGAGCCAGTGCCGGCTGTCCAGAGAATGGGAATGTCAGGCTCGAAGGCCTCGATGCCCTCGGCGTCGACGGTCAGCCGGTCGAGTTGGCGATCGATCTCGAGGTCGATGGCATCGCTGAACGGCACGACGATGCCGAGGCCGCGGTCGGAGCGGAGAGAAACATAATGCTCTTCCCGCGCGAACGATTCGTCCTCGATCGTGACCTTGCGCAGGGAACGAACTCGGCGGAGTCGCCACCGGTGAGGTCCTGGAAGCAACTCGAACACCCGGGCCAGCAGGCGCTCAGCCCTCCCCCCGTAATCCGAGCTCTTCGGGACGCTTTCCAACGATGACGCGGTGATGAACAGGCCCGCCGATGTCCGTTCCAGTGTCGATTCGCCCCGTTCACTGCGGAGCTCCACCAGCCGCGGTTCGCCCGGTCCGATCTCCCATCTCTCCTCGGTGCGCTCCACCTCGAACTGGTGCGCATGCTGGTCGGAGCCGTTGAGAGAGATCGCGGACATGGGAGTCATTCTATGGTCGCGGGGCGGATTCGTGCGATGACGGTTCGGAATTTCGAGGGGGTTCGGCATAAGATTCGAGCCCCGGCCTGGCCGGTTACGACCACGGAAAAACGAGGGTATCGATGAGTGACGACCGAACGAACGACGTCTCGACGTGGCAGGCCGAGAGCACGAACCGCAGTCTCGAGGAGCTCGAGCGGCGCAAGCGGCAGAGTGAGCTCGGCGGCGGCGAGGACCGCATCGAACGGCAGCATAAAGAGGGCAAGCTCACTGCCCGCGAAAGGATTGCCCTCCTTTTCGACCCCGGTTCCTTCCAGGAGATGGATCAGCTGGTCGTTCATCGCTCGAAGGATTTCGGCATGGACCGCCAGCAGATTGCCGGCGACGGGGTCGTGACCGGATGGGGGACCATTCACGGCCGCCCCGTCTATGCGTTCGCGCAGGATTTCACGGTCTTCGGCGGCTCTCTGAGCGAAGCGCACGCGGGCAAGGTCGTGAAGCTGATGGATCTGGCCATGAAGAACGGAGCTCCGATCGTCGGCCTCAACGACTCGGGTGGCGCCCGGATCCAGGAGGGTGTCGCCTCTCTGGGGGGCTACGCCGACATTTTTCTCCGTAACACCCTTGCTTCCGGCGTCGTTCCGCAGATCTCCGCGGTCATGGGGCCATGCGCCGGGGGGGCCGTTTACTCGCCGGCGATCACGGATTTCATCGTCATGGTCAAGGAGACGAGCTACATGTTCGTCACCGGCCCTGAGGTGATCAAGACGGTCACTCATGAGGACGTGACGAAGGAAAAGCTCGGCGGAGCGATGACCCACAATCAGGTCTCCGGAGTCGCTCACTTCGCAGCAGACTCCGACGAGGACTGCCTCTCACTCATCCGTGAGCTCCTCTCCTTCGTTCCCTCGAACAACCTCGAAGATCCGCCGCGCCAGAAAAGCACCGACGACCCCAACCGGGTCGATGAGAAACTCGATTCGTTCGTACCCGAGAACCCGAACCAGCCTTACGACATCCGCGAGATCCTCCGAAGCGTGGCGGACGACGGGCACTTCTTCGAGATCCACGAGCACTTCGCGCCGAACCTGATCGTCGGGTTTCTCAGGCTCGACGGCCGGTCGGTGGGCGTGGTTGCGAACCAGCCAGCCTTTCTGGCCGGAGTCCTCGACATCAACGCCTCGCGGAAAGGGGCGCGGTTCGTCCGCTTCTGCGATTCCTTCAACATTCCACTCGCGGTCTTCGAGGACGTTCCCGGGTTCCTCCCCGGGGTTGCCCAGGAGCACGCCGGCATCATCGTCCACGGAGCCAAGTTGCTCTACGCGCTCGCCGAGGCGACCGTTCCGAAGGTCACGGTGATCACGCGGAAGGCTTACGGGGGAGCGTACTGCGTGATGAACTCCAAGCACATCCGAGCGGACATGAATTACGCCTTCCCGACGGCGGAGATCGCGGTGATGGGTGCCGAGGGAGCGGTGAACATCCTCTACAGGCGGGAGGTCCAGGAGGCCGACGATCCGGCGGAGAAGAGGAAAGAGAAGGTGGCGGAGTACAAGGAGAAGTTTGCCAATCCCTACATCGCCGCGGAGCGGGGATACATCGACGAGATCATCGAGCCTCGTTTCACGAGACGCAAGCTGATCACCGCCTTCGCGATGCTTCAGAACAAGCGCGACTCGAATCCTCCCAGGAAACACGGCAACATCCCGCTCTGAGCGTGGAAGGTTCCTGATTCCATGAAAAAAATCATTCTCGGCTCGGTAGCGTTGTCCTTACTACTGCTGTTGGTGATTCTCCACCTTCAGGTCCAGCCTACCGGCCAGGCGCGCGTCCTGCGCAGCGACCAGAAGTTGATCGTGGTCCAGTCGCGGGTCGGGTGGACTCAGGGGTGGGCGATGCAGTCGTGCCTGGTTCCGGTCGAGGACGGCCGTCTGCGGTTCAAGGAACTGTTTGCACTGACGGCTGCCGGCGGCGAGGGGATCGAGGTCGACGTCGATTTCACCTATCGCTTCCCTCCTTCGCTCCCCCCGAGATGGCCGGAGGGCGATTGGTGCAGGGCGCTTTCCGCTGCGACCGCTGGAGAAATCGAGAACTGGTTTACTTCCAACTCGAGCGAAGAGTCTCTCTCACCCCCCCAGGCGGCCTCAGGGGCCGCCGCTGCTCTGGAAAAAGGTCTGAGCCGGCGAGGACTCGAGGTCGAGGGGGTGTCCGTTCGGCCTCGCCTCTCCCCGGACGGCGCTCAGACACACCCGACCGGCGCCGAATAGGGGACGAGGGGGTGGAGTTCCACGGCGGTCCGGGGTAGGGACCGGCTGCGCCGGTCCCGGTCGCCAAAGGCGACGTGGCTCACGGGTGGTGAACAGAAAGGTCGCCCGGTGCGGAGGAGCCCACCCGGACAAATGCTCGGGTGGCGGGTGGCGGAATATCCCCGAGACCGCTCTGCGTTTGCCGTTAAGCTTCGCGTTTCGAGGCCGGAGAACCTCCGCGCCCCGAGTTTCGCGCCATTTGACTCGCCCCGGGCCCCATGCTAAAAGGCGAGGTTCCAAACTTGGAGGTTCACCGTGTACGCAGTCATCCGCACCGGCGGAAAGCAGTATCGAGTTGAAAAAGGTTCGACGATCCGTGTCGAGCGCGATGTGCTTGCCGGGATCGATGGCAAGAAGGTCAAGCTCGGCGAGGTTCTGATGGTGGGTGGCGATCAGCCGAAGATCGGCGCGCCGCTCGTCGAAGGCGCCTCGGTCGACGCGACCGTGCTGCGAGAAATGCGCGGCGACAAGATCATCATCTTCCACAAGAAGCGGCGGAAGAATCACACGAAGACCAGGAACGGACACCGCCAGGATCTGGTGGAAGTGCGTATCGACGGAATCAACGTCTGATCGGGTCGCTGGCGACCTTTAGGAACGAGGTTTAACGATGGCTCACAAAAAAGGACAGGGCTCCTCGCGGAACGGCCGCGACTCGCAGCCCAAAATGCTCGGTGTCAAGCGGGGCGACGGACAATTCGTCACCGGTGGATCGATTCTGGTACGGCAGCGCGGGACGAGGTTCAACCCGGGCGCCAACGTCGGGATCGGTCGTGATCACACGCTTTTCGCAAAGATCGACGGCGTCGTGAAGTTTTTGGACAAGGGTCGCCACGGGCGGTTCATCACGATCACCCCGCGGGAATCCTGATTCTCCAATCGATACGAACTCGAGCATCGGCCTTCGGCAGCGAGCCCCGTTGACCTGAAACCACGGGGGGCGTTTCCGGAGGCCGTTCTGTTTTCGGGTTCAGGGCTCTCGCTCAGCGCGGTCGGGTATGCTGTTGGCACTCCCATCCGCGCGGGAAGTTACGGACGACAACGATGTTCATCGACCAGGCCTCGATCACGGTGAAGGCCGGAGACGGCGGGAACGGATGCATTGCCTTCCGCCGCGAGAAGTTCGTCCCGCGCGGGGGCCCCTCGGGCGGCGATGGGGGCGGCGGCGGAAGCATCTACGTCGAAGCCACCTCCCGTCTCAATACCCTCTATCACCTCCAGTTCCGGCGCGAATGGCGCGCGGGGCGGGGAGAGCACGGCCTCGGGTCGAACTGCTCGGGTAAGAGTGGCGAGGATGTCGTGATCGAGTTGCCGGTGGGTTCGATCGTCCGCGATCGCGACACCGGTGAGCTCATCGCCGATCTCGTGGAGGAGGGGACGCGGGTCATGGTCGTCAAGGGTGGGCGCGGAGGGCTGGGCAACCAGAATTTCGCGACGGCGACCCGACAGGCTCCCCGATTCGCCCAGCCCGGCGAAGACGGAGAGGAGCGCGCGCTCCGAATCGAGCTCAAACTCATCGCCGACGTCGGAATCGTCGGCCTGCCCAATGCGGGCAAGTCGACGTTGATCTCGGTCATCAGCGCCGCGCGGCCGAAGATCGCGGATTACCCTTTCACCACTCTGGTCCCGAACCTCGGCGTCGTCACCGCGGACGACGACGAGACTTTCGTGGTCGCAGACATCCCCGGCCTGATCGAGGGAGCACACGAAGGACACGGTCTAGGCGATCGTTTTCTGAAGCACGTCGAGCGGTGCTCGATTCTGGTTCATCTGGTCGATCTGGCAACCAGCGCCGCGACGGACGCGGATGCCGAGGTCGTCGCGGGCGAGCTTGCATCGTATTCCGATACCCTCGGTGCGAAGCCCCGTATCGTGGTTGGCTCAAAAGTCGATTCGGTCCATGAAGGGGCCTCCGACAACCTCCGGAAGTGGGCCGCGGAATCGGGTTACGACTATTACGAGATATCAGCCGTGACAGGAACCGGCGTGCGGGAGCTGACGCGTCGTCTCGCCGCGGCCGTGCGTGAAGGGCGTGCTGCGCAGAGCGCGGCCGGAGTCCATGACTGAACGGCGGATCGGCCTGCTGGGCGGAACTTTCGACCCGATTCATCGCGGTCACCTCCAACCACTCGCAGGCGCCGCCGCCATCCTCGGCTGGGAGCGCATCCTGCTGATCCTGGCCGCGCGGCAGCCGTTCAAAGCTGACCGCAACTCGGCGGCCCCGGTCCATCGCTGGGCCATGGCGGCCATAGCCACCGCCGGAGACGAGAAGATCTTTCTATCCGACGTCGAGCTCGAACGGGGCGCAATCTCGTACACGGTGGACACGCTCGAGACTCTTGCGACGGCGAATCCCGGCGTGGCGCTCGACTGGGTGATTGGAGACGACAACCTCCCGATGCTGCCCGAGTGGCGGAGAATCGACAGGATTTTCGAGCTGGCGAACTTCGTCGTGCTGCGGCGTTCCGAAGCGGCGCTTCCGGAAGCGATGAAGGGGAGAGTCGTACGGCCCGGCGAAGTGATGCCGCGAGCCGGAGGCATCATCATGCTGGACAATCCCGAAGTGCCGGTCAGCGCGACTGCGATCCGTCAACGCGTCAGGGATCGGCAGCCGATCAGCGACCTGGTGAAACCGGGAGTTGCGGCCTATATCACCAAGTACGGACTCTATGGAGAAGAGGAGCTTCGTGAGCGATTCGATTGAAGTGCGGGTCAAGGATGCGGTCGAGGCGGCACTCGACAGGAAGGCGTTCGATCTCGACGTTCTTTCCGTCGGTAAGCTGACATCGATCGCCGATTACTTCATTATCTGCTCGGCGAGCAACGAGCGACAGACGCAGGCCATCGCCGACGCCATCGACGGAAAGCTGCGCGAAAAGCACGGCTCGAAGCCGCTCTTCACCGAGGGCTCCGGACTCGGACGATGGATCCTGGTCGATTACGGTGATTTCATCATTCACGTGTTCACCGAAGAGTGCCGGAAGTTCTATGCACTCGAACGGCTCTGGGGGGATGCGCCGAACGTAACCGGCGACTTCGCTCCTAAGGAAGAGCGTGAGCACCAGCAGGGAAACCGCTGAGGCGCGCAGACTGCGGAGCCTTTTCCCGACACGCGATGCGAGAATGCGCGAGCTTCTCGGCGTCGCCGGCAAGGTCGTATCGACCGACGCCAGTGTCCTGATCCTCGGGGAGTCGGGTGTCGGGAAGGACTTCCTGGCGGAAACGCTTCATGCGCTCGGTCCCCGGTCCAGCCGCGCTCTCGTGAGAATCGATTGCGCCTCCATCCCGGAGGATCTTTTCGAAGCGGAGCTCTTCGGGCACGAGAAGGGCGCCTTCACCGGCGCTCTCCAGCGGCGAGCGGGTCGCTTCGAGGTCGCCAGCGGCGGGACGATCTATCTCGACTCCGTCGGCGACCTTCCTTCTCATCTCCAGGCCAAGCTCCTCCGCGTCATTCAGGAGCGTCAGTTCACGCCGCTCGGCTCGAACCGCACCATTCGGACCGACGTGCGGCTGATCAGCTCTTCGAATCTTCCCCTCGATCAGCTCCAGTCCGGGGATCGACTCCGTCCCGACCTCTACTTCCGGCTCAATGTCGTCAGCCTCACGATCCCTCCGCTTCGCGAGAGGGCCGGGGACATTCCTCCACTCGCCCGGCGCCTTCTCCGACCCGCCGCGCGCGCCGCGGGAAGGCAGATCACCGGCTTCGAGCCTGAAGCGATCGAGATCATCCGGCAATACCGCTGGCCGGGCAACGTGAGGGAGCTGCGCCATGCCATCGAGCGTGCCGTTCTTCTCGAAGAGGGGCCCCGGATCACGGCCGGATCGCTTCCGAGGGAAAGGTTCCTTCAGGGAGGCGATCTGGTCGCCGAAGCCTCCAGCGAAGGGTGGACTCTGGCGGAGCTGGAGCGGAAATACGTCGAGGAAGTGCTGAGGCGGACGGGGGGCAACCATACCCGGGCGGCAGCGGTGCTGGGGATCAGCCGTAAGGCGTTGATCGACAAGAAAAAGCGCTGGAGCCGGTGAGGGGGCAAATGCGAACGAAAACCGACCTTTTTAATGGACGAAACGGGCGGGAACGGGACCTCGAAAAGGAGTCGGATTCGTGAAATTTCGCCTGATCTGGATTCGTTCCACGTCTGATACCGAATTCCGGGATGCAATCGACCGGTACGTGGGCAGGATTCGCCACTACTTTCCGCTCGAGATCATCGAAGTCGCCCCGGACAAGGGCAGGAAATCGAAGTCGGGGCCGGACGTGATCAGGGCCGAGTCGAATCGGTTGCTGGAAGCGATACCGGCGCAGGGATTCACGGTCGTGCTCGACGAGCGCGGCGAGTTGATCGATTCTTTGAAGTTTGCGCGGTGGCTCGAGCGGATGACGGTGGACCAGCCCCACGGAGTGAATTTCATCGTGGGTGGTGATCTGGGTCTGAGCCAGCAGGTGCGGGAGAGAGGTGACCGGGTGGTTGCGCTCTCACCGATGACGCTTCCGCATCAGCTCGCGAGGGTCGTCCTTCTCGAGCAGATCTATCGCGCATGCACCTTGATCCGGAACGTGTCATATCACAAGTAAGGAGATCGACCCGAACATGGCGAGGACGAAGACAAAAGCAGATCCGCACGCTGCGCATCGCGAAGCGCTCGAGAAAAAGCAGAAGGAAATGCTCGCATCGTACAACCGCGAGCGCGCTCTGAGCTCCGAGCAGAGCGACGACGGGATTCGGGATCTGGCCGACAAGGCTGCGAATGCCTACTCGAAAGAGCTGAACTTCTCGCTCTCCGACACGGACCGCGAAATCCTCGTCGCGATCGAAGAGGCTCTGAATCGGATGAATGCCGGCGGTTACGGCGTCTGCACGAACTGCCAGGCCGTCATCGGCGAAAAGCGCCTTGCTGCGGTTCCCTGGACGCGATTCTGTATCGACTGCCAGGAGCTCCAGGAAAAGGGCCTCCTCTGATTCCACGATTCCAGCGGGATATAGTTGAAGAGCTTCGAGCGATCGAGGCTCTTTTTTAATTCTGCCAATGGCTACCGAAAACGAGCTTCTCAAACGCATCGGCTCCGGCGAGCCACCCCCGATCATCCTCGTTGGAGGCGACAGCGAGTTCCTGGTCGACTACTCCTTTCACGCGATCCGGGACGCTCTGACGGCTACCGGCATGCAGGTGGAGACCTTTGCCGCCGGCACCGACCTGGGGCAGGTCCTCGATTCTTTCCGCACTCACTCTCTGTTCGGCGGGAAGCGGCTTCTCATCCTTCCCGAAGTCAACGCCTTCGTCACCCGCAAGGAAATCTCGGGCCTTCTGGAGAAGTCGATCGGCGACTGGAAAACCGCGAAGACCGATCGCAAACGGTCCTCCGCCGTGGCCAAGCTCCTGCACGTTCTCGGTCTGGCGGGCATCGACCTGGACGAGTCCGACGGGGCCATTGCCGAGAGCCTGGGCCTGAAGAAGGCCGAGTCCGCCCTCGCCGCTCTGCTCCAGTCGGCTCGCGACTCGGGCAAGCGCCCTTCACGCGGCGAGAACGACGCGGCGATGCTCGCCGAAGCCGCTACGGAAGGCGGCGCGCCAGGCTCGATTCTGCTGATGCGGACCGGCGAAGTTCCCGTCGATTCGGCGACCGTCGCTGCGATCGGTCGTGGCGGAGCCGTCGTCGTGCGGAACCTGACTCGCGCGGATTTCGACACGGCGCTCTCGGTCGCCGTGAATCAGATCTCAGAGAGTGCGGGCGTGCGTTTCGATCACCAGGCGATCCGCGAGTTGCGCGTTCGACTCGGCGTCGAACGCATCCTCGCGGACAAGTTCGGCAAGGACGTACCCGATCTCCGGCAAGCTGTGAACGAAGCCGACCGACTGGCGACGTTCGTCGGAGAAGGCGGGCGGATTACTCTCGAGATCGTCCGGCAGCAGGTCGCTGAGATCGGTGGCGGGATGCGGTGGGAGCTCGGGTCGCTCTTCGCCGAGGGAAAAAGCCTCGAGGCCATCTCGAAGCTGCGGGATCTTGTCGCGCAGGCTGCTCGTGACGAGGGGAAGGCCTCCGACGATATTCACTACGGCCGCTTCCTGTTCGCTTTTGCTGACGAGATCCGCCAGCTCATCGGCATTCATTCGTGGGCCCGAATGAACGGGATCGACGTCCGTCGCGGCATTCCGTACAACCGGTTCAAGGACGCCGTCGCCGAGCCGCTGAGCGAGTACTTGAAATCGCATCATCTCGTCAGACAGAAGCCGCATCCCTTCGCGCTGCACAAGAGATTCGAGTCCGCCCGGCTTCATCAGGAAGCAGCGCTGCTCGAAGCGCTCGATCAGATCACCGAGATCGAGGTCGGAAGAAAGTCGGGCGGCCCGCCCCTGGACGTCGTGCTGGAGACTTTCGTCCTCGGAAGGATGTGAAGCAAAGTCAGAAGGCAGAAGGCAGAAGGCAGAAGTAAAGACAAAGGCAGGTGAGCGATTCGAGGCTGCTGCCGCCCCAGGCTCTGCTCTTGTTCTTGCCTTTACTTCTGCCTTCTGCCTTCTGACTTCTGCCTTGCTTCTACTGGCCCCTAGCCCCTAGCCCCTTTCAATTCACCAGCACGGCTACCGGGAACGCGTTCAAAGCGTCGGCGACACGAATGGTGCCGCGCGGGCTTTGCACGCGCTCTCCGGTGAAGATGTTGGTGAGAGGGTTGCGTGCGCCGGTTTTGATGGTCAGTTCGCCCCAGACCTGGGGGCCGACAGGCCACACTCCAGGCCGGGCCAGCGAGGCGGGCAGGCGCGGCACGATCACCACCACCCGGCGGTTACCGTCGTGCCTGGCAAATGCAACGACGTGGTACCCCAGATCCCCGTCGGCTGCCAGAGGTCGGAAGTCACCCCCTTCGAAGAGCTCTCGATGTCCGCGTCTCAGGTGGAGGAGCGCCGAGGTGACGTAAAGCTTCACCGCACCGTCCTTCCAGGCACGCAGCAGATCGTTGCACATCTCCTCCAGCCCGAATCGCTGTTCGCGGCGCCGGATGGATTCGAGGATCTCTCGCCGGCGGGCATAGTCGACCGGTCTCCGGTTGTCGGGGTCGACGAGCGAGAGGTCCCACAGCTCGGTTCCCTGATAGAAGTCGGGGACTCCGGGAGCCGTGGACTTGAGAACCAGCTGGGAAAGAGAATTGATCGCTCCCCAGAACGAGACGTCTCGAAACAGGCGGGCGAATGACCGGTGAAACGAGGGGGGGCCGTTTCCTGATGCGAGCTTTCGCGCGAACGAAACGAGCGCATTTTCCCACCGTTCGTTCGGCTCGAGCCAGCTCGTCTGCATCTTCGCTTCCCGCGCCGCCTTGATGACGTAAGCCGCGATCCGGTCGGGATAACTCTCCAGTTCGTTCTTGTCGACCGGCCAGGATCCGAGAAGGGTCTGGTAGAGGAGCCATTCTTCGTTGGAGCCCGGGACGGAACGCTCTCCGAGAGAAATCCGATGGGCCGCGTTGATCTGCCGCCACTGATGGGCATTTCGGATCCATCGCACCGGGATCTCCGACAGCACGTTGATCCGCGCGCGGACATCTTCGCTTCGCTTCGTGTCATGGGTGGTGCTGGCGTTCAGGGTAGCCGGCATCCGGGCCAGGCGTCTTTTTGCCTCCTGATGAAACGCTTTCGCGCCGATGCGATGCGGTTCGGGATCGGGCTCCGAGCCGACGTCGTTGAGGGAAATGAGGCGGTTTGCGCGGTAGAGCGCGGTGTCCTCGAATCCCTTGGCCATCGCGGGACCGGTGAACTGCTGCCATCTCATGATCACGTCGAGCCACTGCTCCCGGAAAGGCTCGCTCTCGGCCGAAAGGTCCAGAACCAGGCTGCGGGCGACGAAGTCGATTGCCGGATGGAGGCCCCGGGGACTCGCGGCGCGGGCGTCGGTCGCAGCCTGCTCGATCAGCTTACGGTCCCGGGGATCGACCTGACTCGACCGGATGTAGGTTCGGTAGACACCGAGCGCGGTGGAGATCTCGATGATCGCGCGGCGCAGGTCGGAGAAGGGGATATCGCGGCCGACGCGGTCGCTGGCAGCAAGAGCTGAGGTTCTGGCGGTGAGGCGAATCAATTCGCCCGCGAAGAGCCGTTTGATGGCGAGTCGCTTGGTTCTGTAGACGACGTTGGAGAACGTGAATTGCCGATCGGTGATCTCGCGGTATGCCACGTCGATCTGGCGGAGTCCCGAGCCGTCGACGAACAGGCGGTTGATCGTATTCAGGAACTCGTACCCGGTGGTGCCGGCCGCCCTGAAGTCCTCGCGCACGGGCTCGTCCGGGCCGAGGATTTTCTCGATGAGCACATAGAAGTGCTCACCGGGCAGGGCATCCTGCAACTGCTCGAGATAGCCGATCGGGTCGCGGAGGCCGTCGATGTGATCGATTCTCAGTCCCGTGATGATTCCGCGGCGCGCGAGCTCGAACGGCAGCTTGTGGACTGCCTCGAACGTCTCGCGGGATTCCATCGTGACGCCGGCCAGCTCGCTGATGTCGAAGAAGCGCCGATAGTTCAGCTCCTCGGACGCCATGCGCCAGAACGCGAGTCGGTAATGCTGCAGCTCGAGCAGGCGGTCGAGCTCGAAGAACCGGGGCGTCGTGTGACTCCCGTCGTTGATCCGTGCGATCAGCTTCTCCAGAGTTTTTCGCGTACGCGTCTTCGACGGCGCGATCCCGAGAATCCGCTCGGCAATCTCCCGCGGGTCGTCTTCTCCCGCAAGCTGGGCCAGCTCCCGGGACGCCTGCGGGTCCTCGATCGCGTCGCGCAGCCAGAGCGCAATGAGTCGAAGGGAAGCCGCGCTGACGGGAAACCGGTGCTCGTAGTAGCAAATTGAGAACCCGTGCTGCTCGTCGACGACCAGCCGGATCTCGCGTTTTGCGAGCACATCGCCGTAAGGACGGCCGAGCACCGGAAAAAGGAGCTTGTCGCGCGAGACGCCGCGCGTTCCCCCTCGTGCCCAGTCGACGTCGAAGTAGCGCGCTACCGGCGAGCCTGGACCTCTCGCAAGAACGTCGAGCCACCAGGCGTTCTCGAGGCTCGCCGCCATGTGGTTCGGCACGATATCGACGATCAGCCCCATGTCACGCTCGCGGAGCTCCGAGGCGAGGAGCTCGAGGTCGTCGGCCGACCCGATCTCGGGATTCAGTTGCTGCGGATCGATGACGTCGTATCCGTGCATACTCCCCTTTCTCGCCATCGAGATCGGAGAGACGTAGAGATCGGAAATCCCGAGCTCGTCGAGATAGTCGAGGATCGCGCGAGTCTGACGGAAGGTCATCTCGCCGTTGAGCTGGAGCCGATAGGTCGATGCCGGTATGCGGGGATGGATCATCATGAGTCCCGGACGGAAAGCCGATTTCCGATCGAACGGAAGTGACGTAGCCAGATCCGCGCCTGTTCGTCTCCGTTCCCCGTCCGGTCGGTGAACTCCGGCTTGACCACCTGTAGCAGGTGGAAGAATACGTTCTGCGCCTTCCAGAGATCGATGCCGAAAGGAAGCAGGGAAGCGATCTCGAGCAGGTGATCGAGACGGCGGACCGAGGCGATCGACCCGGGGTCTTCTTCCAGCTCCTCGACGGCGGCCGCTAGCTCGCGCTGCAGCGAGAAGCTGAGGGTAGCCTGATCGAGCTCGATCTTCTCGGTCCGGACCTCCTGCAGGATGCTTCGCAGCTGGGCGATGGGAGGGTTCTCCTTGTCGAGCAGCCTCCGCAGATGCATATTGAACGCGAACTCCACGGCGACCCGAAGGATCCTCGGCAGCGGAATGCCGAGCTCGGCGTGAAAGCGCATGAGCGGAACATAGCGTTCGTACAACTCCCGGGAGAGAGAATCGGCATCGGCGAGGCTCGAGCTCCAGGACGCCTCGAGAATCCGGCGCTGCTCGTCGCTGAAGAGGGACTTGACCGAGAACGTCAATGTGCCGAACTCGCGGTCCAGGATCCGGATGACCCCGGAGAAATCGCCGTTGTGGAAAGGCTCGGCGAGAGCATCGATCAGCGCCTGATATGCAGCCTCGTCGATGAACTCGCGCACTCCGCCGGAAAGGTTCAGATCACCGAGGTGGAGCGTGCCCCAGGAGAATAGCCGGGTAGCCCGGGTGATCATCGATTGGACGTGGACTCTTCCCACGATGACGTGGGGCTTTCCCGCCTCGAATACGACCTGATCGTCCCGATCGACCTCGTAGCAATAGATGCGCGTGGATGAAGGATACTCATGAAAGAGCGAGGAGACGGCATAGTGAGCCGCGACGCGCGTCAGGTCGAGCATGGATGACTTCACCTCGGTCTCATAGAGAGCGCCGGCGTTGTCGACCTTCACGTGGTTGCTCTTCGCCAGCGAGAGCCGCGCGAGAAAACTCTCCTCGAGGTCCGCGCCCGAAGTTTCTTTTGCCAGCTGGATCGCCCGCGCGGCGTACTGGAGAACCTGAACCGTCTCGATCCCCGATACCTCGTTGAAGAACCATCCGCAGCTCGTGTACATCAACATGGCCTGCCGCTGCATTTCGAGGAGTTGCAGCATCTGAACGAGGTCCGTCCCGGTGTGCTCGTTGAGCGCGTATTCGGCCACGAACCGCTGAACGCTGTCGTCAGAGCGATCGAGGACGACGTTGATGTATGCATCCCTCGCGGCCCAGGGATCGCGAAGCAGCCGGAGGCCCTCGCGCTCGAACAGCGGCGCGAGATGATCCCGCAGCCAGTCGAGTGCGTCTCTCAGAGGCCCCCGCCAGATCTGGTTCCAGCCCGCCTCCCCTCCGGTCCGGCACCCGCAGTCGCTTCTCCATCGCTCGATTCCGTGAGCGCAGCTCCAGGAGCTGTATTCAACGATTTCCACCTCGTCGAGAGGCGGGTACAGCGACAGAAACTGGGCGTAGTTCGTCAGCCGCACTTCCGGATGCGCTTCGAGAACATCGAGCGCCGAAGCCAGAGCCATGTCGCCGTACCGGTGGTGGTGCCCGTAGCTTTCACCGTCCGTCGCGATATTGACCAGGCGGGGGACCGCCCCCTCGGCGTTTCTCAACAGGCGCTGGGCGAATCGCTCGCCGTTGTCCAGCAGGCCCTCGAACGCGACCCCTCTCGAAGTCTGAGAGTCGTAGAAGAAAAGCGCGATCGTGCGACCGGAAGGGAGTCGGCAGAAGTAGGGGCGCGTCGTGTCGATTCGTTCGCCGACGTTCTGCCACTCACCGTGCCTGCTCCGGATTCGCTTTGCCTGGTAGGGAGCGAGGATCGTGAACCGGATTCCCTCGTCCACGAGAAGATCGAGCGTCTCGAGATCGACCGCCGTCTCCGGCAGCCACATTCCCTCCGGCCGCCGGCCGAACCGTTTCTCGAAATCCCGAACGCCCCACCGGACCTGCGTCTGCTTATCCCGCCGGTTCGCCAGCGGCATGATCATGTGGTTATACGCCTGGGCGATCGCGGAGCCGTGCCCGTTGAACCGGGCGATGCTTTCCCGGTCGCCATCGAGAATCACCTGATACGTCTCCGGCGCGCTCTCCTGCATCCAGGTGAGCAGGGTCGGTCCGAAGTTGAAACTGATCCGCGCGTAATTGTTGACGATCTCTTCGATGCGCCCTCGCGAGTCGAGGATTCGCGCGGCCCCGTTCGGGGCGTAGCACTCGGCCGTCACCCGCTCGTTCCAGTCGTGGTAGGGATGAGCGCTTTCCTGCAGCTCGATCGACTCGAGCCACGGGTTCTCGCGCGGCGGCTGGTAGAAATGACCGTGTATACAGATCGCTCGCATCAGTCGTTCAACTCCCTGACCCAGGTGGCGAAGGTGGAGGGGGCCAAGGATACCGCGAGGCCGGAGGTGCCGGCTTTTAGAGTGGCGTCGGGCGAACCGGGACCGAGCCATCGGCTTTCGGCCGTGTCGATCCTCAGTTGCCACCCTCTCGCGTCGCCGTCGAGCTTCAAGCTCGCCGGACTCGACGAAAAGTTCATCGCGATGAGGGCCTCGGAGGATCCGCTCCTCCTGAAACTGATGAGGCTTCGCTGCTTCTCGAAAACGACCGACCGCCGCGTGCCGGCGCCGCCGGTTCCGAGCGCGGGAACCTCACGACGCAGTGAAAACAGAGATCTGTAGAGCTCCCGCAGGACGCGGTGATTGCCGGTCGCGGCAAGTGAAGAATCCGGCCGGCTTCGCTCGAACGTCGTTTCGCTTTGCGGATCGGGCGGCTCTTCGCCCCATTGGAAAGCGGCAAACTCCCTCCGGCGCCCTTCCCGCACCGCCTCGATGAGTCCTGGGTCCCTGTGGCTGACGAAGTAGAGAAAGGGGGCTGGCTCACCCCACTCTTCACCCATGAACAAGAGCGGTATGAAGGGGGAGAGGATGACGGCACCAGCGGCCAGCTTGAGCGCCTCGAAGCCGACCAGGGATGTCAGCCTTTCGCCCATGAGGCGATTTCCGACCTGATCGTGGTTCTGGGCCGCGACGATGAGCCTGGATCCATCGAGATCCGAGCCGGAATCGCCATGGCGCCGCTTCCGGTGCGGCGAGTAACGCCCGGCATACGCGTAGCCTTCGTCCAGAACGCGCGCGAGGTCGGCGATCGATCCGAAGTCCTCGTAATAGCCACTCTTTTCGCCCGTGAGCAGAGCGTGGAGAGCGTGGTGGAAATCGTCGTTCCAGTGAGCGTCGTGACCGTAACCTCCGGCGCGAGGAGGGCGCACGAGCCGCGGCTCATTCAGATCGCTCTCCGGAAAGAGCTGCACGCGGCGTCCCGCGGTCCCCGCGGCCTCGCCGACCCGCTCGGCCAGCTCGCGCAGAAAAGGGTATGCGGACTCGTCGTGGATCGCGTGAACGGCATCGAGCCGCAGCGCGTCGATGTGGTACTGCTCGACCCACATCAGGGCATTGGCGATGAAGAACTCGCGAACCGGGTCGCTGTCGGGGCCATCGAAATTGACCGCCGACCCCCAGGGTGTTCGGTAACTATCGGTGAAGTAGGGACCGAGCTTCTCGAGGTAGTTCCCCTCGGGACCGAGATGGTTGTAGACCACGTCGAGACAGACGCCGAAGCCCTGCCCGTGCGCCGCGTCGACCAGCCGGCGGAGCCCCTCGGGGCCGCCGTAGCTGCTCTCCACAGCGTACGGCAGCACTCCGTCGTATCCCCAGTTCCGGTGCCCCGGGAACTCAGCGACCGGCATCAGCTCGATCATCGTGATTCCGAGCTCACGGAGCTCGGCCAGCCGCGGAATGATGGCGTCGAACGTCCCTTCTGCAGTGAATGTTCCGACGTGTAGTTCGTAGAGGACCACGTCCTCGGTGCGGACGCCCTTCCACGAGCCGTCGGACCAGGAGAACTCGAGAGAAACGACCTCCGACCAGCCGTGAACGTCCTCCGGCTGCGATCGCGAGGCGGGATCGGGGATCGGTTCGCCATCGACGAGGTAGCGATAGCGGGTTCCGGGCTGGACCTCCAGGGCGAGCTCGTGAAAGCCCTCACCGACGTCGCCCATCTCGATCGCTTCTCGCCCTTCGAGCAGAAGGCGCGTCTGGGCCGGGCGCGGGGCCCACAGGCGGAAGAGAGTCAGTCCGTCAGGGCGCGGGAACGCGCCCTGTGGCCGGTCACGGTAAGGATTCAATCAATCCTCCGGACTGAAGAAGACGGCGCCGAGGGGTGGAACCGTGACGGTGATCGAATGGGGCCGGCCATGCATCCCGACCGGCGCCGCATCGACGCCGCCCATGTTGCCGTTTCCGCTTCCGCCGAAATCGGCCGCATCGGAGTTGAAGATCTCAGCCCAGTGACCCCCCTGTGGAACCCCCACGCGGTAGTTCATCCGCGGGATCGGTGTGAAGTTGATGACGATCACGACCGGCTTCACGTCCTTCATGCCCTTGCGCATGTAGCTGACGACGCTCTGCTCGGCGTCGCTGCCGTCGATCCACTCGAACCCGTCCGGGTGAGAATCGAGCTGGTGCATCGCCGGGTAATCTCGGTAGATGCGGTTCAGGTCCTTCAGCACCTTCTGGATGCCGGCATGTTCCTCATGTCCGGTCAGATGCCACTGCAGGGAGTCGTCGTGGTTCCACTCCGCCCACTGGCCGAACTCTCCTCCCATGAAGAGAAGTTTCTTGCCGGGCTGTGACCACATGTAGGAGTAGAGGAGGCGCAGATTCGCGAATTTCTGCCAGTTGTCGGATGGCATCTTGCCCAGCAGCGACCCCTTCCCGTGAACGACCTCGTCGTGCGAGAGGGGAAGGACGAAATGCTCATTGAAGGCGTAGATCATCCGAAAGGTCAGCTCGCCATGATGAAATTTGCGATAGATCGGTTCGCGGTGGAGATACTGCAGCGTGTCGTGCATCCACCCCATGTCCCACTTCATTCCGAACCCGAGTCCGCCGACGTAGGTCGGGCGGGACACCATCGGCCAGGCCGTCGATTCCTCCGCCATCGTCTGGATGTCCGGTAGCGCTCCGTAGACGTCGCTGTTGAGCTGCCTCAGGAACTGGATCGCCTCGAGATTCTCCCGGCCTCCGTACTCGTTCGGAATCCACTCCCCTTCCTTCCTCGAGTAATCGAGGTAGAGCATCGACGCGACCGCGTCGACGCGCAGACCGTCGACGTGGTACGTCTCGAGCCAGTAGAGAGCGCTGGAGAGGAGGAAGGAACGGACCTCGTTCCGGCCGTAGTTGAAGATGTAGCTGCTCCAGTCGGGATGGAAGCCCTGTCTCGGATCCTCGTGCTCGAACAGGTAGGTTCCGTCGAAGTAGGCCAGTCCGTGCTGGTCTCCGGGAAAGTGCGACGGGACCCAGTCGAGGATCACCCCGATCCCATTCTGGTGCAGATGGTCGATCAGGTACATCAGATCCTGGGGCGTACCGTACCGGCTGGTGGGAGCGAAAAAGCCCGTGGTCTGGTAGCCCCACGAACCATAGAACGGATGTTCCATCAGGGGGAGAAACTCCACGTGGGTGAAGCCCATCCAGTTCATGTACTCAGCGAGCGGCTCCGCGATCTCGCGGTAATTCATCGATCGGTTGCCGTCTTCGGAAACCCGCCTCCACGACCCCAGGTGCAACTCGTAGATGGACATCGGCGCGTTCAGCGACTGACGTCCGCCACGAGCCGACATCCAACCTGAATCGTTCCATTCGTAGTCGAGATCCCAGACGATCGAAGCCGTCTTCGGGGGAGTCTCGTGATGGACTCCGAACGGATCCGCCTTCTCGACCGAGTAGTGATTGAAGCGCGACTTGATGAAGTACTTGTAGATCGTTCCCTTCGCGACGCCGGGAATGAAGCCCTCCCAGATTCCCGAGTTGCCGTGAGCATGCAATCGGTTCTGCTCGCGATTCCAGCCGTTGAACTCGCCCACGACCGAGACTTCCTCTGCGTTCGGGGCCCAGACGGCGAA
The DNA here is from genome assembly GCA_046260175.1 of Thermoanaerobaculia bacterium. Taxonomy (GTDB): domain Bacteria; phylum Acidobacteriota; class Thermoanaerobaculia; order Gp7-AA8; family Gp7-AA8; genus JBHEPS01. The sequence goes on along the minus strand of JBHEPS010000007.1, from coordinate 13,507 downwards.
GTACGTCCCCTCTTTTCCGTCGATGGTGGTCAGCCGCGCGCCGAGCTTCTCGTGCAGGCGGTGGTTCGTCCCTTCGTTGAACAGATAGACGTCCTGCGGTCCGAGAAGGGACCAGGAATCCGTTTTCGAGCTGCCCGATGCAACATCCTTTTCCGCCGGCCGTTCCTTCGAAGAAGCTCGTTTCGCCGCTTGAACGCGCTCGGCGAGCGGCTCGCCGGGCATCGCCCCTTCCGGGACGACCGCTTCTGCTTTCTTCGGCCCGCGAGAGGCCCGCGGGGCTTTCGCCGCCGGCTCGCCGGTGCTTTTCTTTCCTCCCGGCTTCGCGGTCTTCTTCGGATCTTTCTGGTCAGTCATTGCGTCTCCCTTGTCGTCTCCATGTGTCGAACTGACGGAGTCTGGCGGCCAGCTCAGGGTTGCCGGTCAGCTCCTCGACTTTGTGCGCGAGCTTCCGGCGCCAGTTGGGATGCTCCCGATGGGTTCCCGGCAGGTTCTGAGCCTCGACTGCAAGCCACAGATCCTCGGCGTTCGCCAAAATGATCTCGGCAGGCCCTCGCGCCAGGTACTCCATCGCCGCCGAATAAACCGCGGCCGGCTCTCCCCCCGTAGTCTCCTGCTCACTTCTCAGCTGCACGAACGCGGTGAAAGCTTCCCGCGCCTCGTCCCTTTGCTGCCGTTCTCGTTCCAGTTCCGGCATCTGGCCCAGCCGGTGGCGCTCTTCGAGGTCGATTCCCTTCCAATAACCCGCAAAAGGGGGCATGTCGTGCGTGTTCAGGCTTGCGACCGAGCCCGCTGGCGCTTCCCGCACCTCGTTTCCCGGCCAGATCTCGTACTGGAGGACGTACATCCGGTGAAGTCCGTGGCGCTTCATCCGATGCTGGATGATCGCGGGGACCGTGCCGAGGTCCTCGCCGACGACGGTCGTGCGGAACCGGTGCGACTCGATCGCCAGGATGGCGAGATGCTCTTCGATGTTGTAGCGGACGTAGACCCCTTCAGTCGCCGGAATTCCGGCGGGGATCCAGAACAGCCGGTGCAGAGCCATCACGTGATCGAATCTCAGCACCCCGGCGAACCGCATCGAAGCGCGAAGCGAATCGATCAGATAGCGGTAGCCGGTCTCGCGAATCCGTTCCGGGTGGAGTGGCGGAAAGCCCCAGTTCTGCCCACCCGTGAAGAGGGAGTCGGGGGGAGCGCCGGCCGAGGCATCCATCGCGAATAGAGCGCGATCTTCCCATGCGTCGAATCCACCTCCATGAACGCCGAGAGGGAAGTCGAGGTAAAGGCCGAAACCGTTCGAGTGCGCGAGGCCCGCGACCGACTCCAGCTGGCGGTGGATCTGCCACTGCGCATAGAGGTGATAGCGACGCGCGGGCTCGCCCTTTTCGCAGAGTGTGAGAAGGGCGCCTTCCCGTGGGCGCTCGGGCCAGTTTCCTGTCTCCACGGCGGCCCGGAAGCGGGCATAGGATTCCGCCTTCGGATTTTCTTTCAGAAAGTCCTCGAACTCGCGCCTGTGTGTCTCCGAGGCGTTTCGGAAGAAACACTCCGCGAGAAGTTCCACGACTCGACGCTTGAGCGCTGCGACCCTTCGGTAGTCGACGAGCTCGGTGTCACGAAGCGCGGCCTTCTCCGCTTGGAAGGCCTCGGAATCAACCACCTCTCGGGCTTCTTCGCAGTCGCGGAATTCGGGGATTCGCTCCGGGTCGAGATAGAGCTCGTTGAAGAAAAGCCGGCTCACGGGTGAGTACGGACTCGGCTCAAAGGGTTCGGATAAAAAGACCGCCTGAAGAGGAAGAGTCGCGATTCCTGCTCCTCCGAGATCGCCGACATTGCGGATCAGCTGGGAAAGATCGGTCAGGTCGCCGACTCCCCAGTCTCTTTCCGAGCGCAGCCCGTAAACGGGGGCGAAGAGCCCCCACATTCGCCGGCCCATCTGCTCCCACACCCGTTCCGGCGCCGCCAGCAGAAGCGTCCTGTGAAGTTCGCCGTTCCAGGTCAGAGTCAGCTCGTGGTAACCGGCAGGCAGATTTCCGTCCGGGAACTCGGCGATGCGGCGGCGATAGGGGACGCCTTCGACTCGATAGACCGAGACGTCCCGGATCGATTCGGGTTTGAGAGGCCGCTCGGTCCCGTCCTCCAGCTTCAGGCTGAAGGAGATCGCTGCGTCCCCCAGATCGGCGGGCATCGTGAGATGCAGATTCAGCGGTCCCCCGTTCCAGTGTGCGGTGACCGGCTCGAGCACGCGCCGGCAGAGCTCCAGCCGGCGCCTGCGGAGAGCCTCGGAAACGTCCTCGCTGCTCTCGACCGGGACGCCGAGCGCTTTGAGAGTCGCGAGCAGCGCAGACTCGGACGCCCGCGCCCGCTGGCCGTTCATTCCCCTGTAAGCGGGCTGAATCGAATGAAGGAGCGCAAGCTCCCGGACTTCCCGAGAGACCTGCTCCATCAGCGATCCCCGTTGAGGTACTGAAGGATTCCGCGCAGAGGGATTCCGATCCACTCGGGCCGGTTGTTCGCCTCGTATGCGACCTCGTAAAGCGCCTTTTCGATCAGATAAGCCCGGAGCAGCGTATCGAGCTCCTGCTCGGTCGCTGGAACGATCCGCGAGGTCCCGGCAACTTCCAGGTAGCGTTTGAGGAAGGTCGCGCTCGCCCATCGGTCGAAGAATCGCGCGGCCTTCGCTAGGATCGACGCGTCCACATCGCGGACCACACCCGATGCCTGGCCGAGCAGAACGGCGAACGGAGCGTAGTGGAAGGAACGGAGCATCCCGGCGACGTCGCGCAGCCCGCTCCGCTTGATCCGGCGCTCGCTGAGCGCCCGCCCGGGCTCCCCCTCGAAGTCGATGATGACGAAGTCCTTGCCGGTGTGAAGCACCTGGCCGAGATGGAAATCGCCGTGAGTCCGGATGCGGAGCACGGAGATCTTCATCTCGATGATGTCCTTGAAGCGGTCGAGCACCTCGGTTTCGCGCTCCAGAAGGAGGGCGGCGTCGTCACGAACCGCGTCCGGGAGCTCCCGCTGTCGCTTGCGCAGCATCTGGAACGTGCGCGTGGCCTGCGTCCGCATGTGCTGGTAGATCGAGCGCTGGTAGTGCGGGGTCACCGGCTCGGGTGCGAAGACCGGGTCGTCGGGCCGGGAAGCCAGCGCAAGGTGCATCTGGGCGGTCCGTTCGCCGAGCATAGCTGCCGAGGAGAGGAATCCGTCGAGCAGCTCGGTCGCGAGCTCGGTCGGCTCGGACTCGGCGAGCTCGATCAGATTGCCGGCCGGCACCGCGTCGTCGACGCGGGCGAGCAGCTCCTGCTCGCTGAGGAGGCGCTGGAAGTAGCGGTCGAGCGTGCCGAGTGTGAAGTTCCAGGCGTCGCCGCCGCTCGGCACGAAGCCCTGCAGCAGTGCGATCGTGGTGATCTGCTTGCCGCGCGTGTACTCCATAGCGCCCGCGAGTGTCGGAACGTTTGGGAACTTCGTCTTCTCGGTCAGAAAGCGTGTAACTTCGAAATCCGTGTTGATTCCGGATTCGACCTTTCGATAGAGCTTGAGGAACATCTTCTCGCCGAACAGGATCGAGGAATTGCTCTGCTCGGCGCGTGAGACGTGAGGCTCGAGCGGGCCTTCTCCACGAAGCTCGCGGAACGACCGGGTAGCGATGCCTCGCACCTGACCACCCTCCTCCCCAGTCAGCTGTTTGCGGCGGCCGATGGTGTCGAGAAGAGTCCGGGCGAACGGGCGGTCGTAGATCGCGTCGAAAAGAACGCTCTCGGGCCCCGCTCCGCTCCGGAGCCGCGCGATGGCAGCCAGCCTGTTTTCCTCCCGCGAGAGGTCGTAATCGCCGCCGATGGCGATGCCGAGCGGGAGAACGTACTGTTCGGCATCTCCCTCGCGATACGAGACGGCGATCATTCCGATCGCCGAGGTTTCCGAGACGGGCACGAGGTCGAACAAGGTCACCGACTTGATGGTGCGCGACTTTCCGGCGAACCATCTCCGCGCCGGAAGCCACTGCTTGAGGATGCGCTCGAGGGCAGCCTTCGGCTTCGACTCGAGCAGGTCCGTCAGCGCGCCGCCCGAGATTTCCGGCAGGTCGTGCGAGGTCGTGATCGCGGCCTGACCCGTGTCGGCCGGCTGCTCCAGCTGGAACCAGTAAAACGCATGCGGCGACATCGAGAGGAAGTACGGCTTGTCGGTGATCGCCGGGAACGGCGTGTATCCGAACATCTCGACCGGCACCATCCCGTTGAACTGCGCGAGGTCGAGCTCGAGGGACTGGACGAAGCGCGAGAGGTTGGCGACTACGAGAATCGTCTCGCCTTCGTAGCACCGGAGAAAGGCGAGGACGCGCCGGTTGTCCGGATGAAGGAACTCGAGCGAACCGCGACCGAAGGCTTTGTACCGCTTCCGAAGCGCGATGAGGCGCTTCGTCCACCAGAGAAGCGAGTGCGGGTTGTTCTGCTGCGCTTCGACGTTGATCGCCTCGTAGTGATATTCGGGATCGATGATCACGGGCAGAAAGAGCTTCTGGGGGTTCGCGCGGGAGAATCCGGCGTTCCGGTCCGAGCTCCACTGCATGGGGGTCCGTACCCCGTTCCGGTCACCGAGATAGATGTTGTCACCCATCCCGATTTCATCACCGTAATAAATGATGGGCGTACCCGGAAACGCGAACAGCAGTCCGTTCAGCAACTCGATGCGGCGCCGGTGGTTACCGAGAAGCGGGGCCAGCCGCCGGCGGATTCCCATATTGATCCGCGCCTGAGCATCCTGCGCGTACGTCCGCCACATGTAATCGCGATCTTCGTCGGTGACCATCTCGAGAGTCAGCTCGTCGTGATTGCGCAGAAAAACGGCCCACTGCGATTCAGGCGGGATATCCGGGGTTTGCTGCATGATCTCGATGATCGGAAACCGGTCCTCCATCGCGACCGACATGAACAGCCGCGGCATGAGCGGAAAGTGGAAGGCCATGTGGCACTCGTCGCCGTCGCCGAAGTACGGGCGGGAGTCCTCCGGCCATTGGTTCGCCTCGGCCAGCAGCATCCGGTTGCTGAAGTTCTCGTCCACGTGCCGCCGGAGACTCTTGAGGTATTCGTGGGTCTCCGGCAGATTCTCCGACGTGGTTCCTTCCCGCTCGTAGAGGTAAGGGATCGCGTCGAGGCGCAGCCCGTCGACACCCATCTCGAACCAGAAATCGAGGATCTTCGAAAGCGCCTTGTGCACCGCCGGATTCTCGAAGTTCAGGTCAGGCTGATGGTGATAGAAGCGGTGCCAGAAGTAAGCTTTCGCGACCGGGTCCCAGGTCCAGTTCGAGCTCTCGAAATCCTTGAAGATGATCCTGGCGTCCTTGTACTTTTCGGCCGTGTCGCTCCAGACGTAGAAGTCGCGCATCGCGGCCCCGGGCTTCGCGCGGCGTGATTTCTGGAACCAGGGGTGCTGGTCGGACGTGTGATTGATGACGAGCTCGGTGATCACGCGGATGCCGCGTCGATGCGCCTCCTTGAGAAACTTCCGGAAGTCGGCCATCTCGCCGTAGCTCGAGTTGATGCTCGAGTAGTCGGCGATGTCGTAGCCGTCGTCGCGCAGCGGCGAGGGATAGAAGGGGAGCATCCAGATCGCGGTGACGCCGAGATCTTCCAGATAGTCGAGTTTGTCGGTCAGTCCGGCGAAGTCGCCGATGCCATCCGCGTTGCTGTCGTGAAACGCGCGGATGTGGAGCTGGTAGATGATCGCGTCCTTGTACCAGAGCGGATCGTCATCGAGGGTCGACTTCCTCTTCTCGCGGGGCATTGAGAATCCTTTCAGCCGGCGGGCGCGGGCGTGTGCACCTCGAATCCGGCTTCTTCGCTTACAGGTAGTATTCGAAATCCCGCTCGGAGCGAATGTGGTGCCGAATCCGGAAGATGTGAGCCGGCACGCTCTGCGGGTCGAGCTGTACGAAATTGTCGGGTCCGCTCCAGCTGTAGCGCGCGTCCGTCAACAGGTCGTGGGCCTGGAATCCTCTCCCCGGCTCGAGTCCGAGCGCTTCGAGGTCCAGATGGACGAAGCCGGACTGCACGTTGTGCGGGTCGACGTTGACCGTCATCAGCAGCGTTTCCGATCGCGCTTCGTCCGTCTTGCTGTAGGCGAGAATCGCGTCGTTGTCGCTCGCGTGGAACTGAAGCGTCGCGTTCGTCTGGAGCGCTTCGTGCTCGCGTCGGATCCGGTTCACCCGCGCGATCAATTCCGAGATCGATCGCGGATCTTCGAGATTCCAGTTCCTGAGCTGATACTTCTCCGAGTCGAGATACTCCTCGCTTCCCGGGTTGCGCGGAAGGTGATCGCCGAGCTCGAAGGCCGGCCCGTAGATCCCGTAGCTCGCCGCAAGAGTGGCCGCGAGGATCAGGCGCGACATGAACACCGGCCGGCCGCCGTGCTGAAGCTCCTCCGTGAGAATGTCGGGAGTGTTCGGCCAGACGTTCGGCCGGAAGTACTCCGCCACCGCCGTCCGCGTGAGCTCCGTGAAATACTCCCGTAGCTCCCAACTCGCGCTGCGCCAGGCGAAATAGGTGTACGACTGGGAGAAGCCGGCTTTTGCCAGGTAGTACATGATCCGCGGGCGCGTGAAGGCTTCCGCGAGGAAGATCACGTCCGGATGGCGCCCCTTCACCTCGGCGATACACCACTCCCAGAACGGCAGCGGTTTGGTGTGGGGGTTGTCCACGCGGAAGATGCGGACGCCTTCATCGGTCCAGTGCAGGAAGACGTCCCTCAGCCCTTCCCACATCTTCTTCCATCCCTCGTCCTCGAAATAGAAGGGGTAGATGTCTTCGTATTTCTTCGGCGGGTTCTCGGCGAACTGCACGCTTCCGTCGGGCCGGTGGAGAAACCAGTCGGGATGCTCCTTCACCCATGGGTGATCGGGGGACGCCTGGAACGCGATGTCGAGCGCGATCTCGATTCCCTGCTGCTTCGCAGCCTCGACCAGATGCCTGAAATCCTCGGGAGTTCCGAGCTCGGGGTGAATCGAGGTGTGGCCTCCCTCGCTACCGCCGATCGCCCATGGGCTGCCGAAATCGCCCGCCTCCGCGGTCACCGCGTTGTTTTTCCCCTTCCGCTTGGTCTCGCCGATCGGGTGGATTGGCGGGAGATAGAGGACGTCGAATCCCATGGACGCGATGTAGGGAAGCCTCCGCTCGGTGTCGCGGAACGTGCCATGACGACCCGGCTGCGCAGACGTGGAACGGGGGAAGAGCTCATACCAGGTCGAGAAGCGCGCACGAGGGCGGTCGACGACGACTCCCAGCTCGCGGCCATAACGGGTGGCGAACTTTCGATCGCGCCACAGGTCCATGAGGGGGCTGATCTCGTGCTCGACCAGCCGCTCGATCGCTTCGAGCTCGGTCTCCTTCTCGAGCTCGTCCGCCAGTTGAGCGAGGTGATCGGAAGGCCGCCCCTTCGCCCGTTTTGCGGCGTCGCGGACGTAGCCGGCGCCGATCTGAAGCGGAACGGTCAGATCCTGTTCCGCGTCGATCCTCTTGCGGAGGTCGCGGCGCCACGTCAGATAGTGATCGACCCACGCCTCGAGGGTGTACTCCATTTCGCCGAGCTCTTCGACCGGGAACGAGCCTCTCCATCGGTCGTTGACGAGCGCGACCATCGGAGTCTCGTTCCAGGCCGACTCGCCCTTCCGCCGCCATAAAAGGACGGCCGAGATCGCGTCGTGACCGTCGGTGAAGATATCGGCTTCCACGACGACCGATTCCCCAGTGACTCGCTTGATCGGAAAGCGGCCGGCATCGACTTCCGGGCGCACCCCTTCGATGATCACTCTCCTTCGCCCATCTGACTGCGTCATTCGATTTTAAAAACCTCCGGGATTTCTGCGCACTGACCTGCAGGATTGTTGCCGATGAGCTTACTCTTTTGGTCGCTATCGGCGTCTTTTGTCGCCCGGGCAAGGATAGAATCGGTGTGCAGGCGCAGCCCGGGCGCCAGTTCGCCGCGACGCTTTTTTGAGATCAACCACGAGTGTAACGTGCAGCCATCTTCTATGCGAATCGAGATCTCATGTGACCTGGGCGAGGCGCAGACGGATGCCGAGCGCGCGGTCGAGGCGCGGCTCTGGACGCTCGTCGACGCCGCGAACGTGGCCTGCGGCGGCCACGTTGGCGACCAAAACTCGATGCGCGAGGCCGTGCGCGCCGCATCGCGGCACCGCGTGGTTCTCGGAGCACATCCTTCGTTTCCGGACCGGGAAGGGTTCGGCCGTCGCGCGATGGAGATCGCCCCCGATGCGCTCGCGCGCTCGCTTCGCGAACAGATCGGTGCCCTTCGGGAGATCGCGGAAGAAGAGGGCGTCGAGCTCCGCCGTGTGAAGCCTCACGGCGCGCTCTACAATTTGGCTCATGATGATGAGAACCTCGCGAGCTTCATTGCCGAAGCGGTGGATCGGATTGGCCGGCTGGCCCTCGTTGCCGCTCCCGGGTCCGCCCTCCTGGCGGTCGGCGAGCGTCTCGGGCTCGAGGTGATTGCCGAAGCCTTCGGCGACCGCCGATATCGGAAGGACGGCTCGCTCGTGCCGCGAAGCGAGGAGGGCGCCCTGCTGCTGGATCTCGACGAGGCTGCGTCGCAGGCTGAGAGGCTCGCCAACCTGGGTCGGGTGGTGACGGCCGAGGGGGAGGAGATCCCGATCCGTTTCGCGACCCTCTGCGTTCACGGCGACATGCCGGATGCCGTGGCGCGCGTCGAAGCGATCCGGGCGAGACTGGAAAAACAGGGGCTAGGGGCTAGGGACTAGGGGCTAGGAAGAACAACTGCAAGATCAGGAGAGCGACGAGCGACTCGCGATGTTGTTTTTTTGCCTCTGCCGTTGTTCTCCCTCGCCCCTCGCCCCTCGCCCCTCGACTCCTCAGCTCACGGCGAAAGTCGACGCAGTTTCCGCTTCCTTCAGGAGTTTGGCTCGGTTCTCACCGTCGACGAACACGAGCCGGGGGCGATGGTTCTCGATCTGCCCCTGCTGGAGCATCGCGTAGCAGGCGATGATCACCTTGTCGCCCTCCCGGGCCAGGTGAGCAGCGGCGCCGTTGATGCCGATCTTGCCGCTCCCGGCCTCGCCTTCGATTACGTAGGTCTCGAAGCGATTGCCGTTGGTGACGTTGTAGATCTCGACCTTCTCGAAGGGAAGCAGTCCCGCCGCATTCATCAGATGCGAGTCGATGGTGATCGATCCCTCGTAATGGAGGTTCGCCTCGGTCACGGTCGCCCCGTGGATCTTGGAGCGAAGAAAAATTCGGATCATGGATCTGTCCTTTCGGTTGCGGGCGCAGCCGGCTGAAGGTCCTCGCTGGAGGGAATGGGAATCGGGATGTTGTCGATGAGCCGGGTCGAGCCGACGCGCAGCGCGCCGACCAGAAGCAGCTCGCGGTCGAAATCGGCCGGCTCCTCGAACGTGAGAGGGTCGACGAGTCGCAGATAGTCGATCTCGATCTCGCCGTACGAGATGGCGACATCACGCATGGCGCGCTCGATGACGGCCGCCTCGCGGACACTCTGCTCGAGTGCCGAGCGTCCGGCCGCGAGTGCGCGGGAAAGCGCGACGGCCACCCGCCGCTCGTCCGCCGAGAGGTACGCGTTGCGGGAGGAGAGGGCGAGGCCGTCCGGCTCCCGGCGCGTCTCGCCGATCTCGATCTGGACGGAAACGTCGAGGTCCCGGACCATCTGCTGGATGACCGCGCATTGCTGCGCGTCCTTCTGGCCGAAGACTGCGAAGTCGGGGCGGACGATGTGGAAAAGCTTGAGCACGATGGTCGCGACGCCGTCGAAATGGCCCGGGCGGCGCTCCCCTTCGAGCGGCAGGGCCACGCCTTCCATGTGAACGGTGGTCGCCGCTCCTCTCGGAAGGAGGGCCTGCGAACCAGGCAGAAACAGGAGATCGACCCCGCGATCCTCGAGGAGTGCGCTGTCGCGCGCTTCGTCGCGCGGATAGCGGTTGAAGTCCTCGCCCGACCCGAATTGAAGGGGGTTCACGAAGATCGAGGTCACGATGAAGCCGGCGCCGTGGTTGCGGGCGAGATCGACGAGAGACAGGTGCCCCTCATGGAGGAACCCCATCGTCGGCACCAGTGCGATCCGAAGCCCCTCGGCTCGGGCGGCATCGATGGCCGAGCGGACCTCACCAATGGATCTCGCGATGTTCAAGAGGCCGCTCCGATCGATGCGTACAGCCGTCGCAGATCATCGGGGCTCGCGACGTGGAACGACTCGCCGTCGTCGCTCGGGAACCGGCACTCCCGCACGTCGGAAAGATACCGCTCGATGGCGTCCTTGATCACCGCGCCCGTCTCGGCGTATCGCCGGACGAACTTGGGCTGGTGTCCATCGTAGAGCCCGAGAACGTCGTGGAAGACGAGAACCTGGCCGTCACAACCCGGTCCCGCGCCGATCCCGATCGTCGGAACCGACACGTTCTCGGTGATCCACGCGGCAAGCTCCGACGGAACGCACTCGAGAACGATTGCGAAGCAGCCCGCCTCGTCCAGAGCGATTGCTTCCTCGAGAAGTCGGCGGGCAGCTTCCTCGCCCTGCCCCTGTACCTTGAAGCCACCGAAAGCGTGAACCGACTGGGGAGTCAGGCCCACGTGCCCCATCACCGGAATCTCGGCGTCGAGGATCGCCCGAACCATCGCGATCCGGGACGGGCGGCCGCCTTCGATCTTCACGGCCTGCGCGCCGGCGCGGATGAACTCACCCGCGTTGCGGACGGTCTCCGGGGTGCTCAGGTGGTATGACAGCCACGGCATGTCGCCGACCACGAGAGCATGAGCAGTCCCGCGCGCGGCGGCCCGGGTGTGATGGAGCATCTCCTCCATCGTCACGGAAAGAGTGTCGGGGTGGCCGAGGACGACCATGGCAAGGGAGTCACCGACGAGGATGATGTCGGCCCCCGCCGCGTCGGCGATCCGCGCGGAAGGGTGATCGTAGGCGGTGATCATCCCCAGCTTCCGCTGGCCTTTGGCGGCTCGGACTGCCGGGACTGTGATTCGCTTCGGCTGCTCGCTCATCAATCCTCCGCTGCTCGCAATTCCAGACGTGGAGAGGGCGGACGAGAGTCGCCGGCAGGATCGATGCCGCCCGGATGGCGGTCACCGTTCGCGCGGTGGCGAGCCTGGGGGGATTCCGGCGGAGCCGGTCTCACCTTGTCTCGTTTCCGTCCCGGTCCTGTCAGGATCCAAGCGGAACGTAATACTGGGTCCCCTTCTGCGCGCTCTGGATCTGCTGGACCAGAGACTCGAAGTGCTCCGGTGTGTGAACAAAGTCGATCTCGGTCGTATTCACGACCAGAAGCGGGGTTTCATCGTAGCGGTAGAAGTAGTGGGCATAGGCCTCGCTCACTTCCTTCAAATAACCCGGGCTGATCGCTTTCTCGTAGCCTCGCCCGCGCCGCTTGATCCGCTTGAGGAGCGTGTCGAGATCCGCCTCGAGGTAGATGACCAGCTCGGGCTTGGGAAGCGACTCGGAGAGAAGCTCGTAGAGCTTGTTGTAGATGGTCAGCTCGGAGTCGTCGAGGGTGAGGTACGCGAAGATCTTGCTTTTCGCGAAGGTGTAATCGGCGAGGACCAGTTCGGTGAACAGGTCGCGCTGGGAGAGCTTTTTCAGCTGCTCGTAGCGGGAAAGGAGGAAAAAAAGCTCGAGCCGGAAAGCGGCGCCCCGTTTGTCGTTGTAGAAATCGCCCAGAAAGGGGTTGTCCACATCCTCGAGGATGCGGGTTCCGCGGAACCGGCGCGTGAGCAGGTCGACCAGGGACGTCTTTCCGACGCCGATCGGCCCCTCGATAGCGATATAGCGAAACGGAAGCGGCATCTGGCTGGAAGCAGGACTCCGATGCTGCGGCGGACGGGGGCTCCTCTGGGAGGCGCCGGCGCCGCGGAGGCCGCTGCGTCAGGGCGGTTCCCGGTGGGCCGAAGTCCGCGAAGCCGGATCCGCCGTCAGGATAGCACGAAGAATGCAGCCGGGCCGGAAGGGCGTAGGAGGTTAGAATCCCACCTCGGAGGAGACGTTTGAAACTCGATCAGTACACGCTCGACAACGGCCTGCGGGTCGTCCTCAACGAGGATCACGCCGCGCCCCTCGTCGCGATCAACGTCTGGTACCACGTCGGCTCGAAGGACGAGAAGCCGGGAAGGACCGGGTTTGCCCACCTCTTCGAGCATCTTCTCTTCTCCGGCTCGGAGAACGTCGGCAACAACGAGCACTTCCGCTACGTCCAGTCCGTCGGAGGGATCCTGAACGGCTCGACCACGTTCGACCGGACGAACTACTACGAGACCCTTCCCTCGAATCATCTCGCTCTCGGCTTGTGGCTCGAGTCGGACCGGATGGGGTGGTTCCTCCCCGCCATCACGCAGGAGAAGCTGGACGTGCAGCGCGAGGTAGTCAAGGAAGAGCGACGCCTGCGTTACGACAACGCTCCTTACGGCACCGCTCTCGAAGAGCTGCTCAAGATCTCCTACGAGCCCGATTACCCCTACTTCTGGCCGACGATCGGCTCGATGGAGGATCTCGGCGCCGCGACTCTCGAGGACGTGAAGGATTTCTTCCGGACCTGGTACGTGCCGAACAACGCGGTGCTCACCCTCGTCGGCGATTTCGTTCCCGCCGAAGCCAAGGAACTGATCGAGCGCTATTTCGGCTCGATTCCGCGCGGCGCGGACGTGCCGCGCTCCTCACCCGAGCGCAGACCCTGGCATACCGAGAAGCGCGGGTCGATCACCTCCTCCGTGCAGCTGCCGCGGGTCTACCGCCTCTATCACCTGCCGCGATTCGGCGATCCCGAGTGGGTGGCCGCGGACCTTCTGGCCTACGTTCTCTCGGTGGGGCGCGCGAGCCGCCTCGACCGGGCGCTCGTCTACGAGAAACAGATCGCGCAGGACGTCGGCTCGTTCCTGCTTCAGACGGAAGCCTCGGGGATGATGATTCTGGTTTCGACCGCCCGCGAGGGAGTCGATCCGGCGGTGCTCGCGGACGCGATCGACGAGGAGATCTCGCGCCTGGCCATTCACGGGATCGAGCCCTCCGAGCTCGAGCGCGCGCGCAACCAGGCCGAGACGGGCTACGCGCACG
>JBHEPS010000007.1:0-229 GCA_046260175.1 Thermoanaerobaculia bacterium | reverse complement strand
CCGGCATAGCCGTGTTCACCTCCGAAATGCTGGAAGAGGGAGCTGCGGGACGGGGATCCATGGAGATTGCCGGCGAGGTGGCCGAGCTCGGCGCCGCGCTCTATTGCGGAGCGGACTGGGACGCCTCCCTTGTCTCGATCGACGCGCTGGGCCGGCATCTCGACGCGGCTGTATCGATCGCTCGAGACCTGGTTCGCTTCCCCGAGTTTCCGCCGGACGAGCTCGAGCG
>JBHEPS010000069.1:12419-12997 GCA_046260175.1 Thermoanaerobaculia bacterium | reverse complement strand
CGTCGTTCTGGCGGAATCGCCCTCGATGCCTCCTCACGCCCGAACCGCCGACTATGCTGGAGAAGGATGGAGGCCTCTGTTCGCCGAGCGGGCGTCCGAGATCGCCGCGGAACCGGAGGCTTCTGCCACCCTGCCACACGCGTGGACGTGGGCGCCGCGGAACCTGCGTTACGGCGAAAGAGTGCCGCTGCTGGTCTGGCTGGAGGAGGGGGCGCTGTGGGGCTGGAACGGGCCGCGGGCGGACCTCCAGCAGAATCTTCGCGTCGGGACGGCTGTTCTCGCGCGGGGGACGGATCAGCCAGGGTGGCTGGCAACGCTCCTCAGCGAGCTCCGCTGGGCGGATCCTGCCCGGGTCTTCGTCGTGGCTGGGGCGAGCTCGCCGATCGCGCCCGGAGGCGCGGAGAACGTAGTGATCCTCATGCGCCCGGGGGGTGACAAGCCTGGTTGGGCAGGGGAACTGGTCGAGTTGAGGAGCGAGGAGCCGGAGCTCGAGGCAGCTCGTTGGCTCACCCGGCGACTTCAGGAAGTGAATACGAACGAATGAGTGGAATCGAGGAGCCGACCAAATCGACGCTCCG
>JBHEPS010000069.1:0-12409 GCA_046260175.1 Thermoanaerobaculia bacterium | reverse complement strand
CATTTATGGCGCCCCAGGCCCCTTCGACGCGGTGGTACCGATCCGTGAGGTTCGCCGCGGCGACATCGTCGTGTTCCGTTTTCCGCAGCAACCGGACACGGATTTCGTCAAGCGCGTCGTCGCGCTCCCGGACGAGGCGGTTTACATCGAAGACAAGCAGGTATTCATCGATGGCGAGCCCCTGGCGGAGCCGTATGCGCTCTACCAGGATTCGGAGACTTATCCGCGAACGACCGGACTGCCGGAGCCGTACCGATCGCGCGATCAGTTCGGGCCATTCGTGGTGCCGCGCGGCGAATACTTCGTGATGGGGGACAATCGTGACCGCTCGAACGACTCCCGCTTCTGGGGGACCGTCCCACGGGAGTTGATCAAGGGGCGGGCCCTGCTGATCTACTGGTCGTACCGCGGGGCGCCGGTGTCGGCAGAAGGCAGCCCGGCTCGGCGGCTGCGCGAACTGGCGGAAGTTGCCACCGGGTTCTTTTCAAACACGCGTTGGGAGCGAACCTTCCATGTCGTGGGGAGCGATGACCATGAGAAGGCTCGCGGCGGAGAAGCGTTGACCGAATGAGTTCCGAAACAGAGGTTTCAACAGTGGCCGAACGGGAGCTTCAGGCGAACGAAGCCGCGCACAAGGTCGTCGACCGCGCGGATCATTCGATCTCACGCAAATCGATCCCCGAGAACGTGCTGAAGGTTCTATATCGCCTTCATCGGAGCGGTTACCGGGCGTACCTGTGCGGGGGGAGTGTCCGCGACCTTCTCATGGCCCGTGAGCCGAAGGACTTCGACATCGTGACGGACGCTCATCCGGGCGACGTTCGGAGACTGTTTCGCAACAGCCGGATCATCGGCCGCCGGTTTCGCCTGGTTCACGTCATCTTTCAGGACGGTGTCGTCGAGGTGGCGACGTTCCGGCGCGAGCCGGAGAAGGTGGAAGGGGACGTTCTTCTCGTCACGGACGACAACGTCTTCGGCAGCCCCGTCGAGGATGCGCGACGGCGTGACTTCACGATCAACGGTCTCTTCTACAGCATCGCCGACTTCACGGTCATCGATTACGTCGGGGGCCTGCGGGATCTCGAGGACCGCCTGATTCGGGTCATCGGGGTTCCGGACGTGAGGTTCCAGGAAGATCCGGTAAGGATGCTGAGGGCGGTCGAGTTCGCGGCCCGCCTCGACTTCGAGATCGAGGCGTCCACTTACGATGCGATCACGGAGCACCGAAACGAGATCCTCAAAGCGTCCCCGCCACGCGTTACGGAGGAGATTCTCGAACTGCTCAGACGAGGGTGGTCTTCGAGCGCGGTCGAATTGCTGGCGGAGACGCGACTGCTCGAGCCACTGCTGCCTGAACTGCAGAGCCGCCTCGACCGGGGAGGCGTCGACTACTTCTGGACGATGCTCCAGGTCCTGGACCGCACCGTGGGAAGCGGAAGGCGTATTTCGGACGCTGTCCTGTTTTCGGTTCTGGTCCTTCCTCACGTGATCGAGGAGATCGAGCGCGAATCGACGCTCCGGGAGGGAAAGCTCCGCGTAGGCGACATGCTCCTGCATATCCGGGAGCTCATCCAGCCGATCGTCGATCGCTTCGCCTTCTCGGCGGGAATGCGCCACCAGACCGAACAGGCGCTCGAAACTCTGTGGCGGCTGCTCGAGCCGCCCTCGGACAAGCGCAGCATGTGGCGTTTCGTCTTCCGCGAGCATTTCAGCGACGGCCTGGCGCTCCTGGAGCTTTATGCCCGTTCCTCCAACAGGTACCTCGGAGTCTGCCAGCAGTGGCAGAGCTTCGCCCAGAAAGTGCGCCGATCCGAGGATGTCGAGCCCCCTCGGCCGCCCCGAAAGAGGCGAAGGAGGAGGTAGCCGGATGGCGGACCTCCCGATCTACCTCGATCATCACTCCACGACCCCTTGCGACCCGAGGGTGCTGGAACGAATGCTCCCCTTCTTCAGCGAGGCATTCGGCAATCCCGCTTCGGTGACCCACCAACACGGCCGGCGCGCCGCTACGGCACTCGAAGACGCACGCGCCTCGGTGGCCGACTTTCTCCGCGTCCGGCCCGCAGAAGTCTTCTTCACGTCCGGGGCGACGGAATCCAACAACACGGCGATCCGGGGACTCCTGGAGCCCGGCGGTCACGCGATCGCGTCTTCGATCGAACATCCCTCCGTCCTCGCCCCTCTCCGGGCTCTGGAGAAAAAGGGAGTCGCACTGACCCTTCTGCCCGTCGATCGTGAAGGCTTCGTCGACCCCGATGCCTTGAGGGAGGCGATCCGTCCCTCGACGGTGCTCGTCTCGATCATGGCGGCAAACGGCGAGATCGGCACGATCCAGCCGGTGGCCCAAATCGCGGAGATCTGCCGCGAGCGCTCGGTGTCCTTCCATTCGGACGCGACTCAGGCCGTAGGGAAAATCCCTTTCGACACCTCCAGGATGGGCTGTGACCTGCTCTCGATCTCGGCACACAAGATTTATGGCCCGAAGGGGGTGGGAGCTCTGGTGGTCCGAAAAGGGGCCAGACCGACTCCCCTTTTGATGGGGGGAGGACAGGAGAAAGGGCTCCGCTCAGGGACGGTCAACGTGGCCGGCGCCGTCGGGCTGGCGGCGGCGCTGGAACTCCGTAGAGCCGAGATGGAGGGGGAGGCGGCGCGGCTTACCACGCTCCGAAACCGGCTCTGGGACCAGTTGATGGCGGAGATGCCCGATGTTTCCGTCAACGGGCCGAGGGAGTTAAGATTGCCAGGCAATCTGAACGTCAGCTTTCGCGGCGTCGATGCGGAAGCTGTCTTGTTCGCTTTGCGACGGTTTTCCCTCTCAACGGGGTCAGCTTGCAGTTCCGGCGACCGGGAACCGTCTTCCGTGCTGGTTGCGACCGGTCAGGACGAGGCAAGCGCGCTCGGCTCGATCCGGATCGGGATGGGGAAGTCGAGTTCGGCGGACGAGATGAATCTGCTGGTGTCGGATCTGAAGGCTACACTCCATCGGATTCGGGAGATCTCGGCTCCGTGAGGGGGATGGGATGAGCGAACAGCCGATCGTGATCCTGGTGAATCCGTCGCGGGGGACCCTCCTCTTCGATCGGGCGATTCTCCAGAGTCCGCATTGGTCGGTGCGTGCGACCACGCGCGGGACGGACGCCTGGCGTCTAACGCGCGAGCTCGCGCCGCGCGTCGTGGTGTTCGGGTTCGACCTCGATGACCTCGTTGCACCAGAGTTGTGCAGGCTGATCCGGGAGAACCACCGCACCCGCAGGGTATCCCTGATGTTTCTGGGGGAGCGAGCCGAACCCGAGCAGGTGGACATCTGCATGGCTGCGGGGTGTAACGAACTGGTTTACAGGCCGCTCCACAGGGCTGAGCTCGAGATGAAAATCCAGCGGCTGCTGGCGATACCGCCGAGAAGGGTCGTCAAGACGTTGACGCGCATTGAGATCGTTGAGACAGAATCGTCCTCGACGATTCTCGGCCACAGCGTGAATCTCTCGGCAACCGGAATGCTGTTGCAGGTCGATGAGAAGCTTCCACCCGCGGCGCGTCTCATGCTGCAATTCTTTCTGGAGGATCCAGTGCTTCCGATCCGGGTTCGGTCGGAGGTGGTTCGGGCGGAGTTCACGGGTGGAACACCGCGATACGGAGTTCGATTCATGGATCTGCCGAATGAACAGCGCTCGAGGATCGATACGTTCGTGCGCCAAATCCCGGGGGGCACCGCGTGACGGAAGTGGATCTGACGGAGGTAATGCGAAGCGGCATCGACGCCGTCCGCAAGGATGAGTATCTCCTTGGGTTGACTCTGCTCGGGCAGGCCTACGGCGGCCGGGGTGAACTCCCCGCGCCCGACGGGCTGTCCTATTACGGGTTGTGCATCGCGTTGGTCCAGAGGAAATTCAAGCCGGCTGTCGACCTTTGCAAGAAGGCGATCGAGCTGCAGTTCTATCATGGCGAGCATTACGCCAACCTCGCTCGTGTGTATCTGGCTGCTGAGCACAGGAAGAAGGCAATTTCGACCGTCCACAAGGGCCTTAAGGTCGTCCCCGAGGACGAGAATCTGATCCAGCTGCGCCGGGAGCTCGGCGTCCGGCGACCGCCACCGATCCCGTTCCTCTCGCGCTCGAACCCGCTCAACGTCGCGCTGGGGAGGAGCCGGCACGCTCGCGAAGTGGCCGCCAGGGACGCGCAGAGGAAGAAGGCGGTGGAAGCGAGAAAGCCGGGTGGTGGAACCCCGAATGTGCCTTCCTGAGGGCGCGGATCAGGATCGCTTCCTGCGATAGACTTCCGCGAGCGTTTCGGGGGATGCGCCGAATCTCCAGCGGGCGACGATCCACCAGTTTGTAGCGACCGTCCGCAGCACCCCTTTGTCGAGAAACCTCGCGCCGCTCGTCTCGACCATCGGCGCGAGAACGGCGGTCTGCGTTTTTCGTTTCATCCGGATCGCCATCTCGTAATCCTCCATCAGTGGATACGGTCGGAATCCGCCCGAGCTGATGAAGAGGGAAGCTTCGATCCATTGCGCCTGGTCGCCCCAGGGACACCGGGTGACGCGCGAGCGGAAATTGATCAGTCGTTCGGCGAGCCGGAGCGCGAGCGACTTTTCCCGGAATCGGAGACGAAAGCCGCCGAAGCGGATCCCCGACAGGACTGCTCTTTCGATGGCCGGCCCCGTCTCGGCAGGAAGCCGGGTATCCGCGTGAAGGAACAGCAGAACATCGCCGGTCGCGCCCCTTGCGCCTGCGTTCATCTGGCGGCCGCGGACTCGCTCCCCCTCCACGACGACGGCGCCACCCTGACGCGCAGCCGCGATCGTGTCGTCGGCGCTTCCTCCATCCGCCACGATGACCTCGACCGCCCCCGCGTCGATGGCGGAGCGGATTGCGCCCCGGATCTCTGGTCCGTTGTTGAGCGTGGGGATGATCACGGAGAGGCGAGTCGCCACGGGGGCCGATGGTACTCTACCTTCGTGACTCTCCGGCGGGCGGCCTGATGAACTGTTATCTACTGGTTGGGGGATTCTCGCGCCGTATGGGATCTCCGAAAGGGGATCTCGAGCTGGGCGGTCGCCGCTTTCTGGATCGCGCAAGGGATGCGGCCGGTGCGGCCTTCGATTCGATCACCGCCGTTCAGCGGCCCGGGGGTGATTCGATTCCTGGAATGCGGACCATTTTCGAATCCGATCATGAGTCGAGCGGTGCGATTTTCGGCCTCCAGCGAGCCCTCGAGGATGCTGGCGCCCGGCTATGGCTTCTCGGCATCGACTATCCGCTGATGACCTCGGGATTTCTCCGGGATCTGCGCGCCCAGTTCGAGCGGAGCCGCCAGCCCATTTTCGTTCCCATGTCGGGAGGAATGCCGCAGATGCTCTGTGCCGGTTACGCCTCTGAGCTTCTCGAGTCGGTGAATGCGCGTATTGCGACGGGCAACCTCCGAATGCGCTCCCTTCTCGAGGATCAAGCCCGCATCCTTCCTGAAGAAGAGTGGAGAAACTCCTACTCGGGCGAACCGCTACTCAATGTGAATGACCCGCTCACTCTCGAGCTGGCGAGGAAGATCCATGGTGAAGAAACTCACGCATCTCGATGACGATGGAAAGGCCTCGATGGTGGATGTCGGCGGCAAGCCGGCGACCCTCCGAGAGGCGGTTGCTTCAGGGACAGTAGAGATGAGCCTGGAAACCCTCGACCTCGTCGCAGGGGCCGGTCTGCCGAAGGGAGATGTCCTCGGTACGGCTCGGATCGCCGGCATCCTCGCGGCCAAGAAAACTGCGGACCTGATCCCGATGACGCATCCTCTGCCGCTCACTCACGTGGGAGTCGATTTCGAAATCGACCGGGGCCGGAGGGCGATCGTGATCACCGCCAGCGCGCGTTGCGAGGGACCGACAGGGGTCGAAATCGAGGCGATGACCGCATGCGCCATCGCCGCGGTGACGATCTACGACATGTGCAAGAGTGTCGAGAAGGGAATCGTCATCCGCGAAGTCCGGCTCGAGAGGAAGTCGGGCGGAAAAAGCGGAACCTGGCTTCGATCGACGGACGCCTAGCTCCACGCTCGAGGGTTTCAGGTGGGCGGTTCCTGCGGTGCCGGCGGCGGTGTGTCGGGCGAAGTCACCGGCTCATCATTCTCAGGCGTCGTTTCGGGAGCGGGCGCCGGGGTTTGGGGTGCCGGAGCCGGGGGCGACGCGGCCGAAGCGGGCTCCGACTGACGCCGCGGCTGCGAAGATCCAGTGGTCAGCCCCTGCGCCCTCGCGGCGCGGTCGGCCGCCTGTAGCTGAACTCGGATCGAGTTCAGAATTCGCTGGTCGGTGCCGATCGCCAGGGGCATCAGGTCCTGAATCGGGCCGAAGCTGCGAAAGACCACGACGAACCGGTCGAGGCGGAACGCGATCGTCCGGCCCATGTACCTGTCCTCGGCCGTGAGGTTGTCTTCGCCGAGATTGGGGATTCGATCGAGAAGTCTCCCGTTGTTGACGAAAAAAGCCCGATAGCGATCGAGGATTTCACTCGCCACCTCCTTGCTGGGTGCTGGGATGATGGCTCCTTCGATAGGTTGATCGTTGACCGTGTAGTCGGCGGTAAACCCTCCTGCGAGGTATGGCTGGCCGAAGACCGGACCCGCCGAGTAGCGCTCGGAGCGCACCAGGCGGTTCTCGCTCGGCAGAAACTGAAACACGGCCGGGATCCCCGGCGCGGGTGGCATCCGATCGACCACCGCCCGCGTGATCCCAATCAAGTCCTCCTCGGGAATTTCGCTGCCAACCACCCTTAAATAGAAGGGTCCGCGCCAGACGTGGGCAGAATAGGAGCCGAGGAACGCCTCGTTTGCCAGCTCCAGAGGCTTCCGCGCCAGGCTCTTGCGGCTCGAGAAGGCGCCGAATGCCTTGACGAAGTCGGGGAAACGGTAAATTTCGACGGTGGCCAGCCCTTCTCCCTCAGTCTGCTCATACTGGCCGATGGTGGCGTCCTGAATCTCGTACTCGAGGTACTGTTCCGCCTGGCGACCGATGTAGCTGCCGAGTTCCGCACCCGGATAGACGAGCGGATCGCCGCTCAGGCGCCAGCCCGGCACCTCCTCCACCCTCGGCAGGTATTCCATGGACGGCGAGTCGATGACTTCGAACGAGCCACCCCGCTCCTGGTCGGGCGACGCGGGAGAGGGCTGCGCCATAGAGGCAGCCTGCTGCGCCGAGCCCCCGGGCGGCTGCCCGCAGGCGGCGAGGGCGGCGGCGCACACCAGCGCCACAACGGCGGCGAAAGAGTTACGCCAGCGTCTCGAGGAAGCGGAGCGCCATCCGGACGCCGGTTCCAGTCGCTCCCCTCGGATCACGAGCATTTTCACTCTCCGTGTACGCCGTGCCGGCGATATCCAAATGCGCCCAGGATGGGCACTCGACGAACTGCTTGAGAAACAGTGCCGCGGTGACGGCCCCGCCCCAGCGGCCGCCGACGTTTTTCATGTCGGCCCATTCGCTTCGGATGTACTCCTTGTAATCGTCCCATTCCGGAAGGCGCCAGACCGGTTCACCGGCGCTCTCGGAAGCATGAATCAACAATTGAGCCAGCTCATCGTCATTCGAGAAGAGACCCGAGGCCTCGTAACCCAGGGCGACGACGCAGGCTCCCGTGAGGGTCGCGAAGTCGATCAGGTGATCGGGGGCGTAACGGATCGAGTAATGGAGTGCATCACAGAGGATCATTCGCCCTTCGGCATCCGTATTGACGATCTCTACGGTTTTCCCCGACATCGTCCGGATGATGTCGCCCGGCTTGTAGGCTTTTCCTCCGGGGAGGTTGTCTGTCGAGGGGATGAGCCCGATCACGCGAACGGGTAACTCGAGCATCGCCACGGCGCGCATGATGGCGATGACGGTGCCGGCGCCCGACATGTCGAATTTCATCTCTTCCATTTTTTCCCCCGGCTTGAGCGAGATACCGCCGGAGTCGAACGTGACTCCCTTGCCGACGAAACAAACGGTCTTTTTTGCTTTCCGCGGCGCCCATTCGAGAACGATGAACCTCGGCTCTTCAGCCGAGCCGCGGTTGACGGCCAGCAGACCTCCCATTCCGAGCTTTTCGATCTGCTTGCGGTCGTGAATCGTGCACTGGAGGCCGGCCTCTTTGGCGACTTCGCGGGCTCGATCGGCCAGCCGGGCCGGTGTTACCTCGTTGCCGGGCGCATTGCCGAGGTCTCGTGCAACGCGCACGGAATCCGCGATGATGTTTGCCTTTTCCAGGATTCTCTTCCCCGCTTTGGGATCGAGCTCACCGGCGGGAATCAGGGTGCAATGAACATCCACCCTTTTCGCGTCCTCATTCGTCTTGAAGGTCAGGTACCGGTAATCGGAGTGAGCGAGCCGGTCCAGCATGAAGAGGGCGGTTTCTTCCGCTTCGCCTCCGGGAAGGAGGCGAGGGGAGTAGACCGCGATGGACGCGTCAGCGTTTCGCTGGGCGATGCGCGCGATGCCCTGGATCGCCGCGCGCGCCGTTCGGCGATTGAACGCGTCGGGCTTGCCGACTCCAATGAGAGTCAGCTTCTTCGGCTCCCCGTCGAGAAGGATGGTGAGTCCCTCGTCCTGGCGGCCGGCAAACCCGCTGCGCGAGATGGCGGCAGCGATCTTTTTGTTCAGGCTCGATTCGAACGGAAAAGCAGGGGTCGTTTCGCCCTCGGCGAGCAGAATGAAGAGATTGTCGATTCGGGAGAATTTGGGGTCACGAGAAAGGGAGATATTCACGTCTGGCCTCCGTTGAAACGGGCGCATTGTAGCAGCGCGGCGCCTCGGGGGAGGTTCCGCGGCCCCAGGGGACCTCGGCTCGAGGCGCCGACTTGTCCAGAAGTTCCCGAGCTGGCGGGGTCCTTGCTCGAATCGTTCTGGCCGCCAGACGGATAGAATGGGGCTGAGAAGGGGAGGGACAGCATGCCGGCACGGGTGCTCGTCGTGGACGACGAGTCGGCGATCCGGGAAGCCATCCGGATGACGCTGGAATTCGAGGGATACCGGGTGGACGAGGCCCGGTCCGGGCAGGAAGGCCTCGACCGCGCGTCCAAAGCCCCTTACGACACCATCCTTCTGGACATCAAGATGCCGGTACTCGACGGCATCGAGGTTCTCGAGAACCTGCGTTCCCGCCACGTATCGAGTCCCGTCATCATGGTTTCGGGGCACGGTGACGTTCAGACGGCGGTGGAATGTACCAAGCGAGGGGCATTCGACTTCCTGGAAAAGCCGCTCAACCGCGACCGGCTGCTGCTGGCGGTACGCAACGCGATCCGGCAGGGGCGACTCGAGGACGAGAATCAGGAGTATCGGGAAAAGGCGGAGAAGGAGTATCAGATCGTCGGCGAGTCTTCCCCGATCCTGAGCCTCCGAGCACAGATCGAGCGTGCCGCTCCGACGAAAGCTACCGTCCTGATTCACGGGGAATCGGGTTCGGGGAAGGAACTGGTCGCCCGGCAGATCCATGGACAATCGTCCCGGTCGTCATTGCCGTTCGTGCAGGTCAACTGCGCGGCGATCCCCGAAGAGCTCATTGAGTCCGAGCTGTTCGGCCACGAGAAAGGATCCTTCACGGGAGCGGTCAGGAAACAGATCGGGAAATTCGTAGCGGCCGACGGAGGAACGATTTTCCTCGACGAGATCGCGGACATGTCCCTCCGCACGCAGGCAAAGGTGCTGCGGGTTCTCCAGGAAGGAGAGGTCGAGCCCGTCGGGGCGGCGATCATCGTCGAAGTCGACGTCCGCGTCATCGCGGCGACGAACAAGGATCTTCGCGAGGAGATCAAGGGGGGGCGCTTCCGGGAAGACCTGTTCTACCGGTTGAACGTCATCCCCGTCACGACCCCTCCGCTGCGTGAGCGCCGCGAAGACATTTCGCTGCTGGCGAATCATTTCGCGGTGTTGTTCTCCCAGGAGCACAACTACAGGACGAAGACCTTCACCCCCCAGGCGATGAAGGCGCTGACCGACGCCCCATGGCGGGGAAACGTCAGAGAGTTGAGAAATTTGGTCGAACGTCTCGTGGTGATGACACCCGGCGAGGCGATCGACGTCGCGGACCTTCCGAGTGACCTGTTTCGCGGCGCGGACGAGATCATCAGCTCGTCGATTCAGGCTGCGACACTGCAGGATTTCAAGGACCAGGCTGAGAAAGCTTTCATCCTCTCCAAGCTTCGCGAGAACGGGTGGAACGTCTCCCGCACGGCGGAAGCGATCGACACGCCGCGCTCGAATCTCTACAAGAAAATTGAGCAGTACAACATCAAGAGAGAAGCGGGAGGAACCGGCGGGGGGCAGCCGGAAGAATGAGCCGGCCGATCGCAATCTTCGACAGCGGTGTTGGCGGGCTCACGGTGTTCAACGAGGTCGCAGCAGCGCTTCCCGGAGAGTCTCTGATTTATCTCGGTGACAGCGCCCGGGTTCCTTATGGCACGAAGTCGGCGGAGACCGTCTCCAGGTACGCTCTCGAGGCTGCGAGTTTTCTGATGGGACGGGGCATCAAGGCTCTCGTCGTGGCCTGCAACACCGCGACTGCGGCCGCCCTCCCTCTGCTGCGCGAGCGGCTCCCGATTCCCGTCATCGGCGTGATCGAGCCCGGTGCCCGGGCGGCGGTCGCGATGACCCGAGGGAGGATCGGGGTCATCGCGACGGAGGGAACGGTCCGTTCCGGGGCCTATGGAAGAGCGATTCGCGATCTCCAGTCTGACGCCGAGGTCATCGAGCAGGCCTGCCCGCTGTTCGTTCCGCTGGCCGAAGAGGGATGGGCGAATACGCGCGTGGCGCAGGAGGTCGCGGAGATTTACCTGCGGCCGCTGCTGGATGGCGGGATCGACACACTCGTCCTTGGTTGCACTCACTACCCGCTGCTCAAGACCACGATCAGAAAGGTCGCCGGCGATGCGGTCGCTCTGGTCGATTCCGCCGAGACGACGGCCGATGCGCTGGCCGAAATCCTCGACCGTAACGGTCTTCTCGACGGGGCCGAGGGGCTCGCCCACCACCAGTTTCTCGTCACCGATGCAGCCGAGCGGTTCCGGAAAGTCGCCGAGGATTTCCTCGACCGCAGGATCGAGCACCTCGAGATGGTGGACATCGACGGGCACCTGAGCCGCCCCTCGCCGGACGGCGTGAAGCCCGGCGACGTACGCTCGAACGTCGCCCGGCGTCGCGCCTGATCGGCGTTTCGCTTCTCACCGCCGCCGGACATCCGCTGGCAGGGAAAGCCGAATCCGAGCTGATCCGCTATCTCGCGGACGAACCGGACACCCTTCTCCCTCACTGAGAAGCTGTGCAAGCGGAAGCCCTCCAACCAGTGTGCGCTTCTTCACAGCCGTGTGGTTCGCCCAAAGTTCGATTTCGCACCCTCCGCGCCATAGAATGGCCGCGGCCGGGGAGCTCTCTTTCGCGCTGCCGGCCGCAAGGAGAAAATCGATGAGAAATCAGTGGACCCGCAAAGAGCTCGCGAGCTGGGCGGAATCGCATCGCGGCGAGTTCGAATCAATGCTGAAGAGGATCGTCGAAATCCCGACGATTTCAGCCGATCCTTCCAGGAAGCCGGATATCCGGCGAGGGGCCGAGGCGGCTCGCGAAATGATCGAGAGCTTTGGCGGCAAGGTCGAGGTCATCGAGACCAAAGGGAACCCGATCGTTCATGGCGCCTTCGATCATGGCGCAGGCGCTCCGACGGTGACCGTGTACAACCACCTCGACGTCCAGCCGGCGTCGAAAGAGACCGAGCCGTGGAACACCGAGCCGTTCGAGTTCACCCGGAAAGGCGATACGTACTTCGGGCGCGGTACGACGGACGACAAGGGGCCGGCGCTGACTGCGCTGTTCGGGATCCGCGCAGCGCGCGAAAAAAAGGTTCCGGTCAACATGCACCTGCTGTGGGAAATGGAAGAAGAGATCGGATCTCCGAGCTTCGAGGAGGGGATTCGCAAAGAGAAATCCACGATCCAGCCCGATTCGATCGTGGTCTCCGATACGATCTGGGTCTCCAGAAAGGTTCCGGCATCCTCGGCCGGTCTGCGCGGAAACATCGGTTTCGAGTTGACTCTGGAGACCGCGGCGCACGACGTTCACTCCGGAACGACCGGGGGAGCGGCGCGCAATCCGATCGGCGAGCTGATGAAGCTCGTCACCGAGATGTACGACGCGACCACCGGCCGCGTAAAGATCAAAGGGTTCTATGACGACGTCGTGCCTCCGACCCGGAGCGAGCTGCGCGACTACTCGGCCTCGGGGTTCGACGTCAAGGGATTCAAGAAGGCGCATCATCTCAAGTCGATCCGCTCGGAAGACGCTCTCGACGTCATGAAACGCATCTGGACGATGCCGACGATGGAGATCCACGGTCTGGTCGGTGGCTACACGGGGCCTGGGATCAAGACCGTCATTCCCGCACGCGCCACGGTGAAGATC
>JBHEPS010000068.1:4770-13054 GCA_046260175.1 Thermoanaerobaculia bacterium | reverse complement strand
TCGTAATAGTAGATGTCGAAGTGCTCGGTCTTCAGGACCTTGAAGTCGAAGGTCTGCCATTGGACCTTGTTGCGACCGAAGTACTGGGCCTCGAGCGGCTGGGGAAGGATCAGCGCGAGCGCGACGAGGAGGAGGGGGACGAGAATTCGGGCATTTGGACGCATGAGGCTCCTTGTGGCAGCAGCTGGCCGGGTCAACGGGTTGATTTCCTGCCGGTTCACCGATTGTGCCAGCCGTGGTCGTTTTCCGTGTGGCCGCGGCTTTCCAGCCGCGGTTCGTGCCACGCGAGGGTCGCCGGGGGGGGGTGGCCACGGCTTTCCAGCCGTGGTTGGTTGCGACCCGGGCGAAGCCCACGGCTGGAAAGCCGTGGCCACCCTGCGGACCTACTCTATCTTCCACTCCGCGAGCGTCTTTTTCAGTCCCTCGATGTACTCCTTCGGGGCCTTCCCCTCCGCCGTCGCGATGGCCCGCCCCATCTGCGCGAGGGCCTCGGCCCTCTCCCCGCGCGCGCGCAACAGGCGCGCCTTCAGCTCGTAGTTCCAGAAGCTCTCTTCCTTCTCCATCGAGCGCTCGATCCACTTCATCGCCTCGTCGAGCCGCTCCCCGGTCGTCAGCGCGTAGCGCGCCGCCGTATGGAAGTCGTCCCAACTCGCGCGGGCGGGATCGCGGAGGACCCGGTCAATCTCGCCCCAGACCATTTTCCTGACCGGGAAGCGGATCCGGAACGGTACGCGGAGGCGCTCCCACTGCATGGCGGCCTCGAGCGTGTCGTCCGCCACCGGATCGATCGCGAACTTCATCCACTCCTCGAAGGGAGCCGCGACGGGTTTCACCTCGAAGCGGAGGACGTCGCGCGAAGGGTCGTGAAAGTACGCCCCCCACTGCTCCGACCGGCTGTTGAGGATCAAGGTCCACTTCTCGCGCCCGGGGATCGCGAAAAACGCATACTTCCCCGCGTCGACCGCGTGTCCCTCGATCGTCGCCGCGTGGGAGAGCTCGATCGTGGTCGCCTCGTTCGCGCCGAGTCGCCAGGTCTCGTTCCACGGCACAAGCCCTCCCCAGATCGTTCGCCCTTTCACGCCGGGGCGGTGGAAGGAAATCGTCACCGTGGAAATACCGATCTCCTGGGAGACGGTCGCCTGCGGACTCGGCTCCGGCAGCCGGATCTGCGCAGCGTTCGCCAGCATGGGACAGAGGAGGAGAAGTGCGAGAACGGTTCTCATAGGGTGCCTCCGTACTAGCAATGATACGTCCAGCGCAGGCCGGAGGTGACGGGGGGGGCAAATAAGCCAGAAGCCAGAAGCCAGAAGTCAGAAGAAAAGGCGAAGCCAGAAGTCGAAAGCCAGAAGCCAGAATAAAGGCAAGCCAGAAGCCAGAAGCCAGAAGCCAGAAGAAAGATCAGAGGCAAAGTCAGTAAGCCGTGCCGCGGGGTGTGGGCACCGCCGGAGCTTTGTAAGCACCGCCCGCTCCGGCCGGGGTTGGCCTTTGATTTTTCTTCTGGCTTCTAGCTTTCAACTTCTAGCTTCGCCCTTTCTTCTGGCTTCTGGCTTCTGGCTTCTGGCTTCTGGCTTGTCTTCTCGTCTGGCTTCTGGCTTATCCTTTCTCCATAATCCCGCCCATGGACGCCCCCCTCCTTTCCTTCCGCCCCCGTTTCCCGATCCTTTCGGCGACCAACTACCTCGTGTCGCACTCCCTCGGGGCGATGCCCGAGGCCACGCGCGAAGCGATGGCCGAGTACGCCGACACCTGGGCGCGGCGGGGGGTGCGGGCGTGGGGGGACTCCTGGTGGATGATGTCCGCCGAAGTCGGGAACCTGGTCGCGCCGTTTCTCGGCGCGCCCGCCGAGAGCGTGCTGATGCTCCCCAACGTCACCACCGGCTCCGCCGTGATTCTCTCGGCCTTCGACTACACGCCCGAGCGCAACCGCGTCGTCATGGTCGAGGGGGAGTTCCCCTCGGTCCGCTACGTCTACGAGGGGCTTGCGCGCCGGCTCGGCGCCGAGATCGTCGTCGTTCCCGCGGACGAATCGCGGATGGCCTTCGACATGGGCCGCCTCCTCGAGGCCATCGACGAGCGCACCGTCCTCGTCCCGCTCTCCCACGTTCTCTTTCAGTCCTCGGCCATGATCGACGTCGCGGCCGTGTCGCGCCGCTGCCGCCAGGTCGGCGCGGTCCTCGTCCTCGACGTCTTCCAGTCCGCGGGGATCGCTCCGGTCGACGTCACCGGCTGGGACGTTCCGGTTGCCGTCGGCGGCGTTCTCAAGTGGCTCTGCGGCGGACCTGGAGGCGGATTCCTCTACGTTCAACCCGAGCTCCGCTCCAGGCTCACGCCGGCGCTCACCGGATGGATGGCGCACGAAGCCCCGTTCGCCTTCGAACCGCCGCCGACTCGGCTGCGCGACGACCCTCTCCGCTTCGGACTCGGCACTCCCGCGATCCCCGCGCTCTACGCGGCGAGGGAAGGGCTTCGGGTCCTGGGCGAGGCGGCAGCAGGAGGGATGGAGGGGATCCGGGCAAAATCCGTCCGTCAGACGACGCGGCTGATCGACGCGGCCGATGCGCGCGGGTTCGCGATCCGGACGCCCCGCGATCCGGAGGCGCGGGGAGGGTCGGTCTCGATCCGCGTGCCACACGCCCGCGAAGTCGCGGCCGAGCTCAACCGCCGCGACATCCTCTGCGACTACCGCCCCGAGTCCGGCATCCGCCTCTCCCCCCACTTCTACACGACCGACCAGGAGATCGACGGAGCGTTCGAAGCGATCGACGAGATTCTGGCGGAGGAGGCGTGGAAGGGACACCCCCAAACTTTGGTCACGTAGGGTTGGGAACGCGCCTCTTTAAGCCAGAAGCCAGAAGCCAGAAGTCAGAAGAAAAGGCGAAGCCAGAAAACGGAAGCCAGAAGCCAGAAGAAAGGTCAAAGGCAAAACTCCGGGGCGAGTCACGGCAGGATGCGGTCATTCGATGGCGCAGGTGGCCGGACCCTGCCATTCGGAGTTCCGGCCGTCCCTCCCTCAGGATGACGAGGCACACCAGTGACTTAGCTTCTGACTTTTTTTCTGGCTTCTGGCTTCTGCCTTCGCCTTTTCTTCTGGCTTCTGGCTTCTGACTTCTGACTTGCCTTTCTCTGCCCCTAGCCCCTGATTTTCAAAACGTGAGCCCCCTCACAGGCGCTACCGCCCGAAACCGCTATACATACTTCCGACACAGATCCGGGCATCGACACGGGGGGCGTAGGCCCCTTTTTTCGTCCCGCGGAGGAAACCATGAAAAGACGCATCGCGCTGTACGCATTGATTCTCGCTTCGATGGCGCTCTTCGGTTGTATCGACGAGGGGAAGATCACGGCCACATCCGGGCAGGGGGTGGTGAGCGGGCAGGTGATTCTCTCTTCCGAGCTGAGCGGAACACCTCAGGGGATCGAAGCCAGCGTTGACGGCACGGGGATGTCGCTCGTCCTGGGCGCTGAAGGGCACTTTCTCTTCGCCGGCGTGCCGAGCGACGCGACGCTTCGCTTCGTCCGCGTATCCGACGGCATTGACGCCTCGATTGCGGTCAGCGGAGAGGGTGGCCAGATGGTGGTCGAGCTGGGACGCTCGAGCGCCAGCCGGGCGCGCCGCGCGGTCCGCGCGCAGCTCGACCAGTACGAGGGGCTCGTGACCGAGCTCGCGGCCGATTCGATCACGATGGACGCAGCCGGGAAGGGCGAGGTCGTGATCCTGGTGAACGAGGAGACCGAGATCCGGCGCGCGAACCAGCTGCTGACTCTCGAAGATCTCGAGGTCGGCGACCGCATCCACGTCAAGGCTGAGAAAGAAGAAGGCGACGTGGTCGCGAAGTTCGTGATGCTCCAGAGCGGCGAGGGCGTTGGAAGCGGCGGGGAGAATGGCGTCACCGGCCGGCTCGAGCTCGAAGGAAAGCTTCTCGCCGTGAGCGAGACCGAGGTTGAAGTCGATGCCGCGGGACGCGGACCTCTCGTCGTGACCATCGACGAGTACACGGTCATCCGGAAGGGCAACCGGAGCTACGCTCCCGCCGAGCTCGAGGTCGGCTGGCGGGTTCACGTCAAGGCGGCCGGCGACGGCGAGTCGCTTCGGGCGATCGAGATCATGGTGCAGAACACGAGCTCGGACGACGGCGACGACGGCGACGATGGCGACGACGGCAATGGCGATGGCCCCGGCGCGATGAAAGTCGAGCTCGAGGGGAAGGTCGTTTCGGTCTCGTCCACCGAGATCACCGTCGACGCAGCGGGGAAGGGGCCGACGACGGCGATCATCGACGAAGATACGGTGATCAGTCACGGCAACAAGAAGTTGACGCCGGCAGATCTGAAGGAAGGCGACCAGGTCCACGTGAAAGCGGAGCGTGACGGGGAGGACGACCTGGTGGCGCGCACGATCATGCTGCAGCGCCCCGCCTGATCGCAGGGACACCGGCTTCATAAACAAGGGCGCGCCCGCAGGGGCGCGCCCTTACTTTTTCAAAGGCAGAAGGCAGAAGTCGATAGAAAGCCAGAAACCAGAAGCCAGAAGCCAGATAAAAGACAAGCCAGAAGCCAGAAGCCAGAAGCCAGAAGCCAGAAGCCAGAAGCCAGAAGAAAATCAAAGGCAAAATCGTAGGGGCATCGGTCTTCTAAGCGCTCTTCAGGATGACGGAGGAGTCGCTTTTGCTTCTGACTTTTTTTCTGGCTTCTGGCTTCTGGCTTCTGGCTTGTCTTCTCTTCTGGCTTCTGGCTTGTCAATCGGCCCCGAGCTCGGTGAATCGATCGTGATCCCAATCATCTCCTGCCACCGCGACAACCCCCAGCCCGTCTCCGCCAGCCACTGGATCAGTTTGGGGCCGGGAAGGGGCGGGCTGAGGAAGAATCCCTGTGCGAGATCGCATCCCAGCTCCGTCAGCACCTTGCACGTCCACTCATTGTCGACCCCCTCGGCCACCACCTGCATGCCGAGGTTGTGACCGAGGTCGATCGTCGCGCGGACGATCGCGGAGTCTCCCGCGCTCGTCGCCATCCCCATCACGAACGACTTGTCGATCTTGATCTCGTCGACGGGCAGTTGCCTCAGGTGCATCAGCGAGGAGTAGCCGGTACCGAAATCGTCGAGCGACAGGCGCACGCCGATCGACTGGAGGAGCGAGAGGATCGCGAACGCATGCGGAGGATCCTCCATGATGCTGCTCTCGGTGATCTCGAGCTTGAGCGTCTGAGGCGACACTCCGTGCTTCTCGAGCGCCGCCGCGATCATCTGCGGGAGCATGTGCTCCTGGAGCACCTTGTTCGAGAGGTTCACCGCGACGTGGATCGGGAGCATCTGGTCCTGCCACACCCGGCACTGCGCGAGCGCGGTGTGGATGACCCATTCGGTCAGCGGCTTGATGAAGCCCGACTTCTCCGCCGCGCCGAGAAACATGTCGGGGACGAGGAGGCCGCGCTTGGGATGGTTCCAGCGGATGAGGGCTTCGACACGCGTCATCAGCCCCGAGCGGAGATGGATCTTCGGCTGGTAGTAGAGCTCCAGCTCGCCGCGCTCGAGCGCCTGGCGCAGCTCGACGCCGAGGGTGATGCGGCGGATGCCGGTCTCGTCGAGGTCCGAAGTGTAGAGGGCGCAGTCGAGCCCCTTTCGCTTCGCGTGATACATCGCCGTGTCGGCGCGGCGCATGAGCATCTCGGTGCTCTCGCCGTGCTGGGGGAACATCGCGATGCCGACGCTCGCGCCGATCTCGCATTTCACTCCCTCGACCGTGAACGGCTCCTCGAGCGAGGCGAGGATCTTCCGCGCGAGGCGGACGGCTGCCGCGCCGTCGCGCGTCGCCGGCAGGACGAAGGCGAACTCGTCTCCCCCCAGCCGCGCCACCGTGTCTGACTCCCGGATCTGCTCGCGGAGGCGGAGGGCCACCTGCTGCAGTACCAGGTCGCCCGAGTGATGGCCGAGCGTATCGTTCACTTCCTTGAACCCGTCGAGGTCGAGCAGCATCAGGGCGATCTCGTCGCCTCTCCGCTTCGCTCCGCGAATCGCCTGAGTGATCCGGTCCATCAGAAGCGTGCGGTTCGGCAGCCGCGTCAGCATGTCGTGCATCGCCTGCTGCTCGAGCGCCGCGAGCTGCGCCTTTCGGTCGCTGATGTCCCGCATGTAGGCGACCCAGTGCGTCACCTCGCCGTTCGGCTCGTGGATCGGGACGAGGAGGAGCTCGAGAAAGTACTCGTGCCCGTTTTTCCGGTAGGCGATCGCCTCGCCTTCGAAAGGCGAGCGCTGACAGAGCGGATGAAGCAGCGCGTCGCGCATCGCCTGGTCCGACTCCGCCACCCGGAAGATCTCGATCGGCTGCCCCAGCACGTCCTCGGTGCTCATCCCCGTCATCCGGCAGTAGGCGCGGTTGACGTAGAGGATCTTCGGGACGCCGTCGTCGCCGGGGGAGCTCATGATCACGACACCGTCGGGAGAGTTCTGGATCGCGAGCGCAGCCAGCTCCAGAGGGTCGATTCCGACGGCCACCCGCACCAGATCGCGCTCCAGGATGCTCAGCGCCGCCTTCGCCTGCGCGCGGATCGCCTCGCGCGGCAGATCGCCGACCGCGGAGTGTGGCGAACCGGTCTCCCGCAGGAGCCGGATGACCGTCGCATTCTGGGCGTTCATTGGATGTGGGATCCCGGTAGGGGGATGGTATCACCGGGGGGAGGAGGTGGTGAAAGCCAGAAGCCAGAAGCCAGAAGCCAGAAGAAAAGGCGAAGCCAGAAGCCAGAAGCCAGAAGGCAGAAGAAAAGACAAGCCAGAAGGCAGAAGAAAGTCAAAACCGGCGGCGGGGGCCATCTTTAGGGCTCCGCGGTGATTTGAGTTCCCTGGGTGGCCCGCCCGGGTGCTGAATCTTACTTTTCTTCTGGCTTCTGGCTTTCGTTTTTTGGCTTCGCCTTTTCTTCTGGCTTCTGGCTTCTGGCTTGTCCCTCGTCCCTCGTCCCTCGCCCCTCGCCCCTCGCGTTACCGCGCCAGCTCGGTCTCCGCGCAGGCTTCGCCGCAGCGTCCGTGGACTCGGGTCGCCTCGCCGGGCGTCGGCTCTTCCGCGAGGACGTCCCGCCCGTCGCGGAGCTGGAGGCGGATCTCGCGCTCTCCCACGCGCTCGATGCGCCGGACGTTTCCTTCCAGGATCATGCTCTCGGCCGTAGCCCACGGAATGACCGTCGGTGCGTGAACCCGCTGCGGCGCGGACGAACAGCCGAGAAGGATGAGGACGAGCGAGGAAACCACGATGAAAGGGCGCATGAAGGTCGCCCCAATCATAGCGGACTTCATGACAGAGGATGCGTAGGGACCGGCTGCGCCGGTCCGGTCCCGCGCAGCGGGACGCCGCTCCCACACACCTACAGCGCCTGGTTCGCGGGAGGAAGCGCCTCGATCATCCCGTCGGCGTCGAGGGCTGGGGTCGCGGCTATGACTTCCATTCCGAACTTCAGCTCGAGCGGCGACGCGTCGCTGGTGGCGTTGTGGGCGTAGAGCTGTTCGCGGAGGCGGGTGAGGACGATCTCGCGGCTCTCGGGGACGGGCTGGATGATGCCGATCGCGGCGAACGATCCGCCGCCGAGGTGCGCGACGCGGTCCGACTCCCGGAAGCTGAGCTTGAGGATGTGCGCAACGGCTTCGATCTGCTTCATCGAAGGCTCCCCGACCGTGGTGAGGCGCGTCATCAGAAGCGCCTTCCCGCCGTGGATGGCTAGCGAGAGCTGCTTGCCGATCATCTTCCGGAACCCTTCCAGGGAATAGAGCCCTGTCTGCCGGTCCATCAGTTCGCGCTTGCGGATCGCCTCGTTGAACCGCGTCCGCTGGATGATCGCCACGAGGATGTCGCCGACCGGTTCCGATCGGAGCGAGGGGCGGATGAGCGAGTCGGCCGCGCCGGCATCGAGGGCCAGCGCCGCGAGCGACTGCGTTGCAGGGGAAGCGATCACCACGACGGGCGTCTCGGGGACCTGCGCGTTGAGGCGAATGAATCCGTCGAGCCCCTGCTCGAGCGTCAGCGCCAGGTCGAGAAGCACCACGTCCCACCTCTCCTCGGTGAGGCGCTCGCACGCCGAGGCGACCGTGTCGAGCCTCGTCAGCTCCACCTCGCGGTGGGCCGAGCTGCGCAGCTTGCTCTCGAAGATCGACTGGTCGGAGGAATCTGCGCTGACCAGCAGGACCCGGATCGTTTCTGACGTCACGGTTATCAGTATAACGCCGCGTAGGGACCGGCTGCGCCGGTCCGGTCGCCGAAGGCGATGAGAGGAGGGGGCGAGGGAAGGCAGAAGGCAGAGG
>JBHEPS010000068.1:1143-4760 GCA_046260175.1 Thermoanaerobaculia bacterium | reverse complement strand
GCGGTGTTGCTCTTACTTCTGCCTTCTGCCTTCTGCCTTGCGCAGCCCTGCCCTCTGCCTTGCCTCAAAAAAGGCGGACCCGGAGGCCCGCCCTGAAAACAAATCGGGTGAACGCGCCCTCAGGGGCCGACCGGCCGGCCGGTCCGCGAGCTCTTCGTCGACAGCCGCGCCGCGGCGCTGTCGGTGCTGCCACACGCGTTCTCGACCCGCACCCAGAACGAGCGGAGGTGCTCGATCGGGGGCGTGGTCAGCCGGTTCGTCGTCCCACCCGCGACCGGGAAGAAGATGCTCCCGCGCGGCCCTTCGTACCACTGATAATTGAACGGCCCGCTGCCGCTCGGATTCACCTCGATCGTCGCGGTCGTGCCGGGAAGCATGGTCCGCGAGGCCGGCTGATCGATCGCCAGGATGATCGGCGGCGTGCAGCCAAGGGTGATCAGCGCCGAGCCGCGCACCGTCGGATACCCCTCCGCGTCCGCGCGGAGGTCGATCGCGTAATCGCGCGGAAACGTTCCCGGCGCGAAGATCAGCGTTGCGCGGGTGCGAGTCGTCCCGCCGATCGCGCGCTCGATGACGGCGGGGTCGAACGAGATGCTCGCCCCGTTCGGAAGGTTCTCCGCCGCGACATGAAAGGGAACGTCCGCCGGAAGCCCGTAGGCATCGACGTCGAACTCGACTTCATTGCCGTCCCAGACGAACGATTGGCGCGGGGTCGCGATGAGGCTTCTCATCGGCGATCCAGTGATGCCGCCGGCCTGGAGGACGACGACTGAATCGAGAACCGAGTCACTCGTGTCGGCGATCGCCAGCTTGATGTGGTGCGAAGTGCCCGGAGTGACCGTGGCGACCGCAAACAGAATCGTCGTGAAACCGTCCAGCTGCGTGTTGAACGCTCCCGGGCCCGGCGGGTTGTCGATGTAGTAACTGCTGTTCTTCTCGTGGTTGATCGAGTTGATCGAGACCAGCTCACTCGCCGAGCCCGCGACGTAGGCGATGTTCGCACCATCCAGGAAGAAGCCGAAAACGTCGTTGAACGCGCTGCCGACATACTCCTTGTATTCCTCGGAGCCGAAGACGTACCGGATCGCGAAATTCGACGACTCGGCTACGAAGTCGAACTCGAGCACCATCGCATCGTTCGTAGTCAGAGGAGCGACCAGCGCGTTCAGGTCCGGGTCGCCGGGCGTCGAGAGGCTCGAGGTCTTACCAGGCGAGTCGTTCGGCCCGATGATGTTCTCGATCGCTCCGGAGCTGAGGATCACGCCGTCCTCGATCCCGAGTCCTGCGGCGAGCCCCCCCGTGAACGTTCCGGCCGCCGCAGGCGAGCCGTTGATCGTCACGTTCGTGATCTGGATTCCCGGGCCGGCGAGAAGCTCGCCGAGTTGCTGCGGGGTGACCGTCTCCATATTCTTGGTCGTGATCGATGCGCACACCGGCACCGACATCATCGCGACGAGGGCAAAAATCGCGAGCCTCTTCATGCTGACCTCCCACCACTCCAATGGTCTGTCTGGGTTGTTCGGACTGTTCTCGGCATGCCGGGCTGAGCCGGCCTTTTTGAAACGATACGTCAGACCGCCCGAAACGTCCACAGCCCTTACTGGCGTTGGGCCCTCGTACGCGGCGCCTCCCATCGGGGCGAGACCACGCGCACGGGCGTTTTCGGCGGTTCGGGCATCGTGAGCTGCGCCAGCAGGGCGAGCATCTCGCCGAGAGCCTTGCCGGGCTTGCCGACCTTGTTGCCGAGAGACATTCTCGATCTGGTTTTCATGGGCGTGCCTCCTTGGGGGCATAGTTCGATTCGAACATCGTGTGCCGCGGCATCGTGTTGAGCAGAGCCGCGGAGAGGATCAGGGGGATGAAGGTCCCGACACGCCCTTCAGGAGCGACCGCGCCGGGGCGCGTCCCCCAGGAGCCGAGGGCGAGACGGTAATCGCGGGAATCGTCGTAGCACTGCATCGAATCTCTCCAGTTGGCACCTCCGGAACTGCTCCGAAGGACTCGCCGAATCGTTTGTAATGATCGCTGCGGGTTAAGCCGTATGAGGGAGAGAAGAGCAACCACGTTGCCGTGTGATGCGGGAACGGGCTGGCGACGTAACTAATTGAAAAAAATCGAGTTGCAATTT
Source organism: Thermoanaerobaculia bacterium (assembly GCA_046260175.1). Lineage (GTDB taxonomy): Bacteria > Acidobacteriota > Thermoanaerobaculia > Gp7-AA8 > Gp7-AA8 > JBHEPS01. Next base: position 2,632 of record JBHEPS010000068.1, on the reverse strand, counting down.
CGCCATCCTGTGATTTTTCCGTCAACGAGTCCGCCAGCCGGACGAATGTCCAGAAGTGGGACGAAGTGGCGGAGGATCTTTTCCTCCGCTGGGACCTGCACGGAGAGGTTGATGTCGCGAGCCGCCATCGCGGGAAGACCGTTCCAGCACCCCTCCGGGGTGCGCGCCGCGTGCGCGGCGCGGGGCGGGTTGGTCGCGCTCCGCCGATCCAGGGGTCGCGCTATCGCGCGACGCCCTGGCTACCATCTGGCACCCCTGCCGGGGTGCGGGCGGAGGAAAGGATCCTCCGCCACTCTCCTCTGATAGACTCCGCGCGCGCCGCCGAGGCGGCCATTCACTCCTTAAAGGAAATCCTCCCGATGGCAGTTCCCCTGCTCGACCTCAAACAGCAATACGCCTCCATTCGCGAAGACGTCCTTCGCGTCACCGAAGAGGTTTACGAGGCCCAGGCCTTCATTCTCGGAAAGCGCGTCGAAGACTTCGAGAAGGACTTCGCCGCTTATTGCCACGCCAGGCACGCCGTCGGCGTCTCCTCCGGGACCGACGCGCTGCTGATCGCCCTCATGGCGCTCGACATCGGCCCCGGCGACGAGGTGATCGTCCCGGCCTACTCCTTCTTCGCGACCGCCGGCGTCGTCTCCCGTCTCGGCGCCGTCCCGGTGTTCGTCGACATCGAGCCCGTCGGCTTCAACATCGACCCCGCGCTGATCGAGCGCGCCATCACGCCGAAGACCCGCGCCGTCATGCCGGTCCATCTCTACGGCCAGTGCGCGGAGATGGATGCGATCGACGCGATCTGCGGGCCCCGCGGCATTCCGGTCATCGAGGACGCCGCCCAGGCCGTCGGCGCCGATTACCACGGCCGCCGCGCAGGAACCCTCGGCCGCATCGGCTGCTTCTCCTTCTTTCCCTCCAAGAACCTCGGTGCCTTCGGCGACGCCGGCGCCGTCACGGTCGACGACGAAGATCTCTACCGCAAGCTCGTCGACTTCCGGGTGCACGGGATGCGGCCGAAGTACTACCACGAGTATGTCGGCGGGAACTTCCGGATCGACGCCCTCCAGGCGGCGATCCTCCACATCAAGCTAGGTCACCTCGATGACTGGACCGCCGGGCGGCAACGCAACGCCGAGGCCTATCACGAGCTCTTCGAGCGCGCGGGGTTGCTGGAGCGGGTCGAGCTTCCCCGGATTCTCCCCGAGAGGCGCCACGTGATGAACCAGTTCGTCCTCCGCTTCCCGGAAGGGGAGGAAGTTCGCAACCGCGTCATGGAGACGCTGCGCGCGCGGTCGATCGGCTGCGAGGTCTACTACCCGCTCACGCTCCCCGACCAGACCTGCTTCCGCAGCGTTCCGACCGCCGCAGGGGAGTTCCCCGTCTCGCGCGCCGCAGCGAAGCAGACCCTCGCCATCCCGATCTTCCCCGAGCTCACGCGGGAGCAGATGCAGGAGGTTGTCGAGGGGATTGAGGTCGGACTGGAGTAGAGGGG
>JBHEPS010000068.1:0-1133 GCA_046260175.1 Thermoanaerobaculia bacterium | reverse complement strand
GCGAAGCCAGAAAACGAAAGCTAGAAGCCAGAAGTAAATTCAAAAACAACGTCAGAAGGCGGCGTTCTGCACGCATGCGCGCGCGCCGGCAGGATGTGCACCGCGGAGCGGTGCCAGAAGGTAGCCGGGGCGTCGAGCGAAGCGAAGACCCCCGGTTGGCGCGCGCGAAAAAGAAACATCCCGCGCGCGACGCGCGCGGCGCACCCCGGCAGGGGTGCGGGGAACCAAGCCAGAAGCCAGAAGCCAGAAGCCAGAAGAAAGGTCAAAAACAAACTCAGACGTTCGAAACCGGGCCCGAATTGGTGCGCGGTCCATCCGATGCGGTTTCCGGCACCCCTCCAAGGTGCGGGGCGCGCTGTGCGCGCGCCGGTGGTAGGGCGAGCGGCGCTTAACCGGGGGTCTCGCTTCGCTCGACACCCCGGCTACCTTCTGGCACTCCTCCGGAGTGCACACGGCAAACGCCTCTGACTCTGCTTCTGATCTTTCTTCCAGCTTCTGGCTTTCAACTTCTGGCTTCGCCTTTTCTTCTGGCTTCTGGCTTCTGGCTTCTGGCTTTGTTAAATCTCGATATATCCTCCCCCAATGAGGACTCTCGTCACCGGCGCTGCCGGATTCATCGGTTACCACACGGCCACGAAACTCCTCGCGCGGGGGGACGAGGTCGTCGGGCTCGACAACCTCAACGATTACTACGACCCGCGCCTCAAGCAGTCGCGGCTCGCGCGGCTCGAGGGGGAGGCGGGGTTCGCCTTTCATCGTCTCGACCTCGCCGACCGCGAGGGGATGGCCCGGCTGTTCCGCGAAGAGCGGATCCAGCGGGTGATCCACCTCGCCGCGCAGGCGGGCGTCCGCTACTCGATCGAAAATCCTCACGTCTACATCGACAGCAACGTCACCGGATTCCTCAACGTTCTGGAGGGAGCGCGGCACAATGGCGTCGAGCACGTCGTCTACGCCTCGACCAGCTCCGTCTACGGAGCCAACACCAGGCAGCCCTTCTCCGAGCATCAGAGTGTCGATCACCCGATGGCTCTCTACGCAGCGACCAAGAAGGCGAACGAATCGATGGCGCACTCCTACGCGCATCTTTTCGGCCTGCCGTGTACGGGGCTGCGGTTCTTCACCGTCTACGG
>JBHEPS010000067.1:0-13085 GCA_046260175.1 Thermoanaerobaculia bacterium | reverse complement strand
ATTCCGGGCACCGCCACCATTAACCTCCCGCACCATCCCCTTCTTCCGCCCGCTCATCCTGGAGAGCGTCCGCTGTCATCCGGGCCCTTGTGGCCACGGCTTGGCTTCATCAGCCGTGGCCGGATCGTGCCCTTGAAGAAGCATCCGTCCGGTCGCCCAGCAGCGGTTGGTGAAACTAAACCGCGGCCACCTTCATCCTCCCTCCGCTTCGCCCTCCCCCTCCGAATTTTCTTGCCGCGATCGCTAACTTATTGTAAGCTTTATTTCGTCACAATAACTGAACTCATGAACCCCCTCACGCCGAAAGAGATCCGAACCCGCAGGCTTGCGATGGGGCTCAGCGCCGAGGAGCTCGCCCGCCGGTTGAATCTCTCGCCCGGCCTGCTCGAGCAGTGGGAGCGCGGCGATGCTCCGATCGAGGATCCGGACAGGCTCTTCGCCGAACTGCTCAAACTCGACCCGAGCGACCAGGCCCAGAGCTGAAGTCGCGCCGGCCCGGGGGTCGGATACACTTGGCTCGTGCCGCTCCGCGAGGCCGTCAGAGAGTTCTTCATCGAGCAGAGGATCACCCCTCGCTCCCTGCTGATTGCCGCCTCGGGCGGCCCCGACTCCACCGCGCTGATCCTGGCCCTCGCGGAGTGGAAGGATCGCCCCTTCCCCATCTCCATCGCCCATGTGAACCACCGCCTTCGCGGCAGCGAATCCGAAAGCGACGCCGAGTACGTACGCCAGCTCGGCCTCCGGGCGTCGGTTCCGGTCGTGATTCGGGAAGGCCCCGTCGATCCGGCGGTCCTTCGAGACGCCGGCATCGAGGCGGCTGCGCGTGAGGCGCGGTACGCGGTACTTCGCGCCATCCGCGATGAGCTCGGCCTCGAATGGATCGCGACCGGCCACCAGCAGAACGACCAGGCGGAAACGCTCCTGATCCGGCTCGTCACGGGGACGGGCCCGGGACGGCTGACCGGCATGGCGCCGGCCGGCGACGGCATCGTCCGTCCGCTGCTGGGCGTTCCCCGGAGCGAGATCGAGCGATTTCTGCGCGAGAGGAACATCGAGCCGCGTCGCGACCGGATGAACGAGGACCGGAGATTCGTCCGGAGCCGGATGCGCGCCGAGTTGATGCCGATCCTCGAGACGTTCAATCCGAAGATCGTATCTTCGCTCGCCGAAACGGCTCGACAGACCCGCGAGCAGCAGACCGCGCTTCGGTGGCTTCTCGACGATGCTTCGAAGGCGTGGGTCGCCCCGCAGCGGGACGCCTCACGGTTCCACATCTCGCAACTTCCGGAGAACGAGTGGATCCGGCGCGCGCTCCTCCACCGTGAGATCGTCAGGCTCGATCCCCGCTCCCGCGAAGTCTCCGCTGCCGATCTCGAACGCCTGGCGAAATCCATGAAACGCCTGCGGCGGACGACGGTGACCAGGACTCTGGAGATCGTGCGCGACGGAGAAGATGTCGTCCTCCGCCGGATTCCGCCGCCGGTCGAGCCATTCGAGCGGCCGCTCCATCCGGGGCGAACGATCACGCTTCCAACCGGCGCGAGGATGCGTCTCGAGCGGCTCGGCGTGGCCGGCTCCGACTTCCGCGACACCGGGCCGCGGCGGCAGCGATTCCAGCTTCCTGCCGAGGCAAAGGGGCGCGCCTTCGTCATCCGGAACCGCCGGCGGGGGGACCGTTTCCATCCGCTCGGCTCTTCGTGGGAAAAAAGACTGAACGAGCTCCTGATTGATCGTAAAATTCCGAAAGATCGACGTGACCGCATCCCACTGCTCCTCTGGAATGGGGAGATCGTCTGGGTCCCGGGCGTCGAGGTGTCCGAGCGCTTCAAGGTCGACGAGCCCTGGAGGGAGACCTTCGAAGCCTCGATAGAGGGTGACGATGAGTGAAACCAAGCCGAAAGAGAAGTGGTCGGAAGAGCAGATCCGCCGCAGAATGAGTGAGCTCGGCGAAGAGATCCGCAAGGACGCCGGAGACGATCCGATCCTGCTGATCGGGGTCCTGAAAGGAGCCGGCTGCTTTCTGGCGGATCTGATTCGGATGATCCCGGGAGAGGTCAGCTACGAGTTCATCGACGTCATCCGCGACGTGGCCGACACCTCGGTCGCCGAGGCGATGGAGATCGATTTCCTCACGCACTTCGACATGCGCGGCAAGCGCGTCTATCTGCTCAAGGACGTCGTCACCACGGGCGTGATCGAGAACTACCTGCTGGGACAGTTCCGGCAGCGGAACCCGGCCCATCTCGAGCTCGTGGCGCTGATCGATCGCCCGACCCAGCGAACCGTCGATATGGAAGTCCGCTACAGGGCGTTTCAGGCGGACGAAGGGACCTTCGTCGGATACGGCCTCGAAGCCGGGGGGCAATGGGGAAACCTTCCGTATCTGGCAATAGTCAGGGGCTAGGGACTAGGGGCTAGGGACTAGGGACTAGGGACTAGGGAAAGGCAAAATAGATTCAGGCGCTGGCAGGCCGACACGCCCGCCTTTGACGTTGCTCTTCCCTAGCCCCTAGCCCCTAGCCCCTAGTCCCTGGCCCTTGGCCCTTGGCCCTTGCCCCTTGCTTTTCAGAATTTCCGATCCGCGTGCGGGGTTGTCGTCCGCACGGTGTGAATGATTCCTGCAGAGGGAGTTTCCACCCGCGACGAATGGTCGCTCGCGGGAGTCGCCGAAGGCAGCTCCCGCTCCACGGAGGTCACTGTTGAATTCGACATTCAAAACTGCGCTCCTCTGGGTCGTCATCATCGTGCTGGTCTTCGTGCTCTGGAGCCTTTTCCAGACGGCGAAGTCCACGACCGAAGAGATCCAGTTCAGCCAATTTCTCACCCAGGTCGAGACCGGGAACGTCTCTCAGGTCGTGATCCGAGGCGCCGAGATCCGGGGCCAGATCAGCGACGGCGGCAGCCGGAACGAGTTCCTCACCCGGATGCCCCCGAACTACGACGGAATCGTCGAGCTGCTGCAGCCGAAGGGCATCGAGTTCGAGGTCGAAGAGGCCCGCGACAACTCCCTGTTCACCGCGCTCATCACCTGGGCTCCAGTGCTGTTCCTGTTCGGTCTCTGGATCTTCTTCATGCGTCAGATGCAGGCGGGCGGCAACAAGGCCCTCTCGTTCGGCAAGTCGAAGGCCAAGCTCCTCTCGGGCAGCGCCAAGAAGGTCACCTTCAAGGACGTCGCTGGCGTGGACGAAGCGAAGGTCGAGCTGCAGGAGATCATCGAGTTCCTGCGCGATCCGCAGAAGTTCACGAAGCTCGGCGGCAAGATCCCGAAGGGCGTGCTGCTTATGGGCCCTCCGGGAACGGGCAAGACGCTGCTCGCACGCGCGATCGCGGGTGAGGCGAACGTACCGTTCTTCTCGATCTCCGGCTCCGACTTCGTCGAGATGTTCGTCGGCGTCGGCGCCTCGCGTGTGAGGGATCTGTTCGAGCAGGGGAAGAAGAACGCCCCCTGCATCATCTTCATTGACGAGATCGACGCGGTCGGCCGTCATCGCGGCGCCGGTCTGGGCGGCGGTCACGACGAGCGGGAGCAGACGCTCAATCAGCTCCTCGTCGAGATGGACGGGTTCGAGTCGAACGAGGGTGTCATCCTGATCGCCGGGACGAACCGCCCGGACGTGCTCGACCCTGCGCTCCTCCGCCCCGGCCGTTTCGACCGGCGCGTGGTCGTCGATCTTCCGGACCTGAAGGGACGCGAAGGAATCCTCCGCGTTCACTCGCGGGTCACTCCCCTCGCCGAGGACGTCGACCTGAGCGTGGTCGCGCGCGGTACCCCTGGCTTCTCGGGGGCCGACCTGGCGAACCTCGTCAACGAGGCCGCGCTGAATGCGGCGCGCTACGACAAGAAAAAGGTCCAGATGGTGGACTTCGAGTTCGCCAAGGACAAGGTCATCATGGGCGTCGAGCGGAAGTCGATGGTGATGTCGAACCGCGAGAAGAGGAACACGGCCTACCACGAAGCCGGCCACACGGTCATCGCGGCCGTCCTTCCGGCGGCCGACCCGCTGCACAAGGTCACGATCATCCCACGCGGCAGGGCCCTCGGGCTCACCCAGCAGCTCCCGATCGAGGACAAGCACTCGTACTCGAAGCGCTATCTCGAGGCGATGCTCGCGGTGCTCATGGGCGGCCGCATCGCCGAGGAGGTCTTCATCGGTGAGGTCACGACCGGTGCTGGCAACGACATCGAGAAGGCGACCGGGCTCGCCCGTAAGATGGTTTGCGAGTGGGGAATGTCGAACCTCGGCCCCCTCTCCTACGGCAAGAAGGAAGAGGCCATCTTCCTCGGGCGCGAGTTCGCGCAGCACTCCGATTACTCCGAGCAGACCGCTCGCGAGATCGACGACGCGGTCAAGCGGTTCGTCGAAGGCGGCTACAAACACGCCTGGGACGTCATTCACGAGCACCGCAGGTCGCTCGAAAAGATCGCAGAGCGACTCCTCGAGAAGGAAACGCTGGACGGCGCCGAAGTCAATGCGATCCTGCTCGAGGAAACCGGCGTCGATTTCCTCCAGATGAAGGAGACCCTCCCTCAGGAAGGCCCCGAGGAAGTCACGATCGCCGCAGGCGACGATCACGTCCCCGTCGCGGGAATCGTCGGGGGCGGCAGCAGCGCTCCCTCTACGCCGGACTGATCGAAGGATCGCGTCAGACCAACCAACCCCCACCACGAGGTGGGGGTTTTTTCGTCACACCACTCCCCCGGGGACTCCGATAAAATCCGCCGCGATGAGCCACTCCCCCACGATCTCCGCGTACACGCTGGCCGAAGAAATTGCCAATGCCGTCACGCACGGGCTCGGAGCTCTCCTCGCCGTCATCGGCATGGTCGTCCTCGTCGTCCGCGCGAGCCTCCACGGCGACGTCTGGCACATCACGAGCGCTGCGATCTTCGGGGGGACGCTGGTCGTCTGCTATCTCGCCTCCACGCTCTATCACAGCATTCCCCATCCGAAAGCGAAGAACCTGCTGAGAGTGCTCGACCACTCGGCGATCTTCCTTCTCATCGCTGGAACCTACACCCCGTTCACGCTCGTTTCGCTGCGGGGAGAGCTCGGCTGGTGGATTTTCGGAATCATCTGGGCCTGCGCAGCACTCGGCATCACCCTCGGGTTCGCGGTCCGGAAGTGGAAGGGAGTGGTGACCGCAGTCCTCAGTGTGATCATGGGGTGGGTCGTGGTCGTCGCTCTCGGCCCCTTGTTCAGGACCCTGGGGCCGGGAGGGACCGCACTCGTCATCGCGGGCGGCCTCATCTACACCGCGGGGGTGGCTTTCTACGGCCTGAAACGAGTGCCGTGGAACCACGCCGTCTGGCACCTGTTCGTCCTCGGCGGAAGCGTGCTGCACTACTTCGCGATTCTCTGGTTCGTGGTTCCAGCCGGGAGCTAAGGGAAAAGAGAGCCCGATAGGACGAATAGGACGAATAGGACCTATCTCGGGGAGGGTTGCGGCTCTAGAGCAAGGCCCCCTCCACCCGCCCGTTCTACCTATTCGTCTTATAGGTCCTATTCGTCCTATTCGTCCTATCTCCCCCCTCCCCCCTTCTTCTGCTACGATTTCGTCGCCTTCATGCCGAGTCTCTTCGATACGATCGTCAACCCGGCCGTTCAGAAGCTTCTGCGCCGCGAGCGCGAGATGCTCGTCGCGCTGCGGGAGATCCTCGAGGAGGAACAATCCGACGAGCGCCGAAGGATCGGGGAGTTGCTCGAAGGGCTGGACGATCTTTTCCGGATCGTGATCGTCGGGGAGTTCAACGCCGGCAAGTCGTCCCTGATCAACGCATTGTTCGGCGAGCGGCTGCGGAAGGAAGGGCCGGTCCCCGTCGACGACCGCATCTCGATCCTGCGCTACGGTGAGGAGGCCACCTCCCGGGCGCTGAGCGATTTCGTGATCGAGCAGACCTACCCCGTCGAGTTCCTCCGCAACCTCACGCTGATCGATACGCCCGGGACGAACTCCATCGTGACGCGGCACCAGGAGATCACGCAGGACTTCATCCCACGCGCCGACCTGGTCTTGTTCGCAACCTCCATCGACCGGCCGCTTTCCGAGTCGGAGAGGTTGTTTCTCGACTACATCCGGGAGTGGGGAAAGAAGGTGATCTTCGTGCTCACCAAGATCGACACGAAGAGCGAGGCCGAGGTCGAAGAGGTGATCGACTACCTTCGGGCGAACGTCCGTTCGATCTTCGGTTTCGACCCGGTGGTGTTCCCCGTCGCGGCAAAGCCGGCTATTGAGGCGAAGATCGGCGAATCGAACCCGCGCGCGTGGACCGCGAGCCGGTTCGAGCCGTTCGAGAACTACATTTTCGAGAAGCTGACCGAGGGCGAGCGGCTGAGGATCAAGCTCGAAGCGCCACTCGACGCGGTTTCGGCGATCTCGAAGCGTCAGCGCACGAGGCTGGATGCCCGGCGGGTGATTCTCGCCTCGGACATGGAGAAAATCCGGGCGATTCGCGAGCAGCTCGCCCTCGCCGAGCGCGACCTGCGCGACAACTTCGAGAAGTTCATCCTCCGGATCGGTACGATGATGATGGAGCTCGAGCGGCGGGGGGTCGACTTTATCGATCGCTACGTCCGCATCCAGCACGTCATGATGCTCCGGGACGCCGGCCGTTTTCGCGATGAATTCGAGCGCCAGGTCTTTCAGGACTGGGAGGGGTCGGTCGACCGCACTCTCCAGGAGTCGGTCGACTGGCTCGTGCGGGAGAACATGAAACTCTGGCGGGACACGGTCGAGAGCTTCCAGTCGCAGGCCGACTCGGTCGCGCAGCAGAACCTCATCGGAACCGCCGGGCGGGAGTTCGTCTACAACCGCGACGAAGTCTACGGGCGCATTCGAGGCGAGGCGGAACGGCGCATCCACACGTACAACGTCGACACCGAGGCCCGCAAGACGATCGACTCGGCGCTTCAGGGCGTGCTCCAGTCCTTCGGGCTGGGCGCGGGCGCTCTCGGGCTCGGCTACCTCTTCACGACTGCATTTTCCAGCGTGGCGCTCGATGTCACGGGTCTGACGGCGGCGACCATGCTCCTGGTTACCAGTTTCCTGATCCTTCCCTACAAGCGGAGCAAGGCCAAGGTTGAGTTCGCCCGTCGGATCGGCGAGCTCCGCGTCCAGCTCGCTGAAGCCCTGACCAGGGAATCCGAGGCCGAAATCCAGCGGATGCTCGGCCGGATCTCAGCAGCCTTCGAGCCCTACGAGAGATTTCACGAGATCGAGGCCGAGAAAATCGAACGATTCTCAGGGAAGCTGGACCGCGTGGAGTCTGAGCGCCGCGAGATCGCGGCAACCGTCGAAGCCCTCTGAGCCGGGCATTCACGCGCGGCTGCCCCTGTTGATGCGGAACAGCACCGATTTTCAGAACCGTAACCGGGGAGGCCTTCGATCTCCACCAGAATCGATATCTCCATGAGAGTGCCACTTCTAATGGCAGTGCTGGCCCTGAGTGTCTTGCGTCTCGAGGCGCAGGACGTTCCCCGCTTCGGCGAGATGATCGAGGTCCGGCGCGCCCAGGCGGAAGTGGTCGTCACGGACGCCAGAGGCAACCCCGTCGCGGGCCTCCAGCCGTCGGACTTCCTGCTGTTCGAAGCGGGCCAGCCGGTCGAGATCACCAACTTCTCCGAAGTCCGGGACGACCGGATCATCACTCCGACCGGAACGGCGGTCCGCGGCGCTGATTCTTCCGCCGCTCCCGAGCGGCGCATCGTCATCTTCATCGACAACGACTCGATCCCGACGATCGAGCGCAACCAGGTGCTCGACTCGGCGAGAAAGCTCGTCGCATCGTTCGGGAAGAGCGACCTCGTAATGATCGCCACCTGGAACCGCGGCATGAAGCTGGCGGTTCCCTTCACGAACGATCAGGCGGTGCTCGCAGACGCGATCGACGCACTCGCGAAGCAGTCATCAGGCGCCGCGATCGACGAGATGAGCCGCAGGGTCACCAACTCGCGCATTCAATCGGAGCTCAGCACCGCGCTTCTGCTCCGGAGCTCGATCGCCGACGCCTACGACAAGGCGATCAGCCACGCCAGGACCAGCGCCGAGGAAGTCAGCAACCTCCAGAAGAACAAGCTGGAAGGGCTACGATCCATGATCGCGACCCTCTCCGGGACGAGCGGGCGCAAAGCCGTCGTATTTCTGGGCCGCAGCCTCCCCCAGTATCCGGCCCTGGAGACGTTCCTCTACGCCGACGAGGTATTTCGCCCGCACATCGCCACGGTCAGAGGGCAGATTGAAGGGACTCGCGTCTCTCAGTCTCCCCTTCACCAGGATCTCGCCCGCTATGCCAACGCGTCCGATGTCGCTTTCTACCCGATCTTCGTCGGCGATGTGGACTCCAGCTCCGCGGACAACCAGCAGCGAAGCTCGCAGCAGATCGAGTTCGCCGACTTCACCAACAGCGCCTCCTCCATGCAGATGCTCGCCGACATGACCGGAGGTGCCGCCCTCCACGCGACAAACAATTACGACCGAGCCTTCGCCATGGTCCGGCGCGATCTCTCGTCTTACTACTCCATCGCATGGAAGCCACTCGGCGAGCCGGGAGCCGAGAGCCCGGTCGAGGTCCGGATGAAGAACCTCGATCTTCAGGTCCGCTTCCGCAGCACGCACCGCGAGAAGAGTTTCGAGGAGCAGACGCGCGAACGCGTAATCGCGAATCTCTTTCACACTCCGGAAGGGATGCGATCGGCCGCGAGCCTGATCACCGGCACGCCGAAGCGGCAGCGGCGCGGCCAGTACTCGATCCCCGTTCAGGTACGCATTCCCCTGGCCGCGGTGACACTCCTGCCCGACGACCACGGGCTGTCGGGAGAGTTTTGCGTCTGGATCGTGGTCGCAAACGACCGCTTCGACCAGTCGGAGCTGAGCACACAGTGCCAGCCTGTTTCGGTCGCCGATCCCGCAGCGGCTCCACGCCGGGCCCACTGGACCTACGACCTCGAGCTCCTCGTCAGGCAGGGATCCAACATCGTCTCCGTCGGCGTCCAGGACCGCGTCACGGGCGAGATCTCGTACGCGCGTGCGACGGTCAACGCGGGAGGATAAGGCGCGGCGCCACCCTCTACGAGGGGTGGATAAAGGCGAGGGGCTAGGGGCTAGGGGCTAGGGGCTAGGGAAGGCAACGGCAAGTTCAGGCTGAAGATTGCCAGGCTCTGATGTTGCCGTTGTTTTCCTAGTCCCTAGCCCCTAGTCCCTAGCCCCTCGCTTCTCGTCCCTAGCCCCTCGCTTCTCGTCCCTAGCCCCTCGCTTCTCGTCCCTAGCCCCTCGCCTCTCTCCCGCTACAATCTCCCGCAACGACCATGGCCAAACGACCTGCAACCCTCTTCTCCTGCACCGACTGCGGCGCGCAATCTCCGAAGTGGCTGGGGCGTTGCCCGGAGTGCAGCGCCTGGAACACGTTCGCCGAGGAGACTCCCGCGGTCGGTCAGTCCGAGCCGCTGCTCCGGCTCTCTTCGACGACGGGGCCGACCCCGATCGATCGGATCGAGACGGACGACGCCCCTCGGATCTCCACCGGACTGCCGAACTTCGACCGGGTTCTCGGCGGGGGCATCGTCCCCGGCGCCGTGGTCCTGGTTGGAGGCGAGCCGGGGATCGGAAAATCGACCCTGCTCCTCCAGATCGCGCAGCGGCTGACGGGTCATGGCCAGGTGCTCTACGTCTCCGGCGAGGAGAGCCCCGCGCAGATCGCGCTCCGGGCCCGGCGTCTCGGAACGCTCGACGGCCGCATCAGTCTCTACTCCGAGACCTCGGTGGAGCGGATCGTCGATGCGATGGACAAGATGCGGCCGGCCACCGCGATCGTCGACTCGATCCAGACGATGCACTCGGGGCGGAACACCTCGTCCCCCGGCTCGGTGGGGCAGGTCCGCGATTGCGCCGGGCTTCTGATGGCGGCGGCCAAGCGGCTCGCGATCCCCGTTTTCCTGATCGGTCACATCACGAAGGAAGGAACGATCGCCGGACCGAAGACTCTCGAGCACATCGTCGACACGGTCCTTTACTTCGAGGGAGACAAGTTCCAGGATTCGCGGCTGATCCGCGCCTACAAGAACCGCTTCGGGCCGGTCAACGAGCTCGCAATCTACCGGATGCACGATGACGGGCTGGAAGAGGTCCCGAACCCTTCAGCGGCTCTGATCTCCCAACGGAGCGCGGCCCCCGGCTCGGCCATCGTGGCTGCTGTCGAGGGAACGCGTCCGTTCATGATCGAGGTCCAGGCCCTGGTCTCCCCCTCTCAGTACCCGAGCCCCAAGCGGATGGCGATGGGGATCGACGCGAACCGCCTCTCGCTCCTGCTGGCCGTCCTCGAGAGGAAAGGAGGCGCGAGCTTTCTCTCCAACGACGTCTACACGAACATTGCCGGCGGCCTCGAGTTCGACGAGCCTGCGATCGACCTCGGCGTGGTCGCCGCTCTTCTCTCGAGCCAGAGAAACCGCGCCCTCCCGTGGGACCTGTCGATTTTCGGCGAGGTGGGCCTGCTCGGCGAGATTCGCAACGTGGGCCAGGCCGACCTCCGGGCCCGCGAGGCAGCGGCGCTGGGATTCCGGCGCATCGCAATGCCGCGGGCGAACGTTCGCGAGGTGCACGCGGACATCGAGGCGATCGGCGTCGACCAGATCGACCAGCTCGCGTCCCTGCTCACGACCTGATCCTTGTCACGCCAGGGGATTCCCAGCGGGGATTGGCTGCTACACTCCGGGCGTGTTCCAGAGCTCCCGATGGCCTCTCCGCACCTGGCTGATCGCTCTCGTTCTGGCCGTCGCCTTTCCGCTCCTTGCCCTTCTCTCCTGGATCTTCGTCTCTCAGATGAGGCACGATCGCACCGAAGCGCGCGACACGGCTCTCCGGATTGCGAGAGCGAATGCCGAGCAGATCCGAATACTTCACCGCGAGTCGAGTTTGCTGCTCGCGCGCCTGGCGGAACGTCCGGCGATCCGGGACCCCCGGCCGGGCGCCTGCGATCCGCTGTTTGCAATCGTCGATTTCTTCCCGCAGTACGCCAACGTTTTCCTCCTCGACCGGGAGGGGCGGGTCCTCTGCTCGGCCCCACCCCCGCTTCAGGACCGGGCGATTTCAGTCGCCGCACTTCGCTGGCTGGAGGAAGCCGCAGGGGCGAGAACCCTCAGGGTAGGGCGGCCTCTCATGCTGCCGATCGAGGGGCGGTGGGTCTCGGTGTTGACCCGCAGCGTCGGCTCCGACGCCTCCCCTGCGGGAACACTGGCTCTGGTGCAGCTGCCCGCGATCGCGAACGAGGGATCCCTGCCACCCGGGTCGGTCGTGACCATCGTCGACTCCGAGGCAACGGTCGTCGCGCGGACTCGCGACTCGGATGAATGGATGGGGAGAAACGTTCGCGACGCGGAAGTCACCCAGATCGTGCTCACCCAGCCGGAAGGACGGACCGAGGCGCGCGGGGTCGACGGCGTGCTCAGGCAATACGGCTTCACGACGATCGACCCGATCGACTGGCACGTCTACGTCGGCATTCCGACCACTGAACTGATGCAGCCCGTCTGGAGGAGCATGAGACGAGGAGCTCTGTTCGGGTCGTTGATCGTCCTGGTGGTCGGATTCTTCGCGTGGCGGCTGTCGCGGATCATCGGGGACCCTGTGGAGAACCTCTCCCAGGCCGCCGACAGGATCTCGAAGGAAGGGTTCACGTCGACGATCCCTGTCGGCGGACCGCGCGAGATTCACGATCTTGGGGAGCGATTCAACGAAATGGTCGAGATCCGCGCTGCCGCCGAAGCGCGGCTGATCGAAAGCGAACAGAGATTGCGGGCGTTATCGGACCGGCTGCTGAGCATCCAGGAGGAGGAGCGCAGCCGGATCGCGCGCGAGATTCACGACGACCTCGGTCAGTTGCTGACCGCGCTCAAAATGGACGTCGGCGGGCTGATTGCCGCAGCCGATGCGGGAAACCGGATCGCGGATCCACTGCGGTCCCGGGTCGAATCGACCCTCGACCGCACCGTCGATTCTGTGCAGCGCATCGCCGCGGAGCTCCGCCCCGGCGCCCTCGACGATCTGGGTCTGCTCGCTGCGCTCGAGTTCGAGGCCACGGTGTTCGAAGAGCGGACGGGCATCGAATGCGAACTCTCACTCGAGGTCTCCGATGAAGTCTCCGACCCTCACCTGCCCAAGGCCACCGAGGCGGCGATCTACCGCATTCTCCAGGAAGCGATGACCAACGTCGCTCGCCACGCGGATGCGACCCGGATCGAGATTCGGATGCGGATCCGCGAAGGATCGCTCGTCCTCGAAGTGCGGGACGACGGGAGGGGTATCTCGGAAGAGCAGGTTCAGTCCCGCGACTCCCTCGGCCTGATCGGAATCCGGGAGCGATCCGGAATCCTCGGCGGCTCGGTTCACATTGAAGGATTTCCGGGTCGGGGAACAATCGTGTCGGTCCGCATTCCCCTTTCCGGCGAACAGGAGACTTCAGCATGATTCGAATTCTCATCGTGGACGATCACGACATCGTCCGCGAAGGGCTTCGGCAGATCGTTTCGGAGACCGACGACATCTCGGTCGGCGGCGAGGCGCGGACGGGCGCCGAAGCTCTCGATAAACTGCGCGAGGGTGGGTGGGATCTGGTCATCCTCGACCTGAACCTGCCCGACCGCCCCGGTCTGGACGTACTGGGCCAGATCCGCGCGCTCTACCCGCGGCTCCCCGTTCTCGTGCTCAGCATGCATCGCGAGGCTTCCTATGCTTCGCGTGCTCTCCACGCCGGCGCGGCTGGCTACATCAGCAAGGATGGGACTGCGGAACAACGCGGAGATCGTCCAGTACGCGATCGAGCACGGCCTGCTCCAATAGGCCAGGGAACCTGGTGCTTCGTAGGTGAATCACCTACAGGAATCTGGTTGCCTTGCGTACAGATCTTGGGTCGAGAGGCTCACGCACGAGCTCGGCCGCGACCATATCCTGTCGGGCTATGGAAGTTCGAGCCCCGGGACATGCGCGCAGCGTACTGCTCATCGATGACGATGAGCAGATCGCCGGCTCGCTGCGAAAGTACCTGATTCGTCATGGGTGCGATACCGAGTCCGCCCGCGAGCGGAAGGCCGCTGACG
>JBHEPS010000066.1:0-13199 GCA_046260175.1 Thermoanaerobaculia bacterium | reverse complement strand
GCGGGGGGGGAAGCCACGAAACCATATTCTGCCATTTTGAGTTCCTTCGGTCGCGCCCATGCTGAGGCGCTCCCTCGGAATAACGTGACCCGCCGCCGCTTCTGACTTTTCTTCTGGCTTCTGGCTTTCGCCTTCTGGCTTCGCCTTTTCTTCTGGCTTCTGGCTTCTGGCTTCTGGCTTGCCTTTCTGAAACGCTCCGTCGCACTTCGTGCTCCCCGGAATTCCCTCGTGTTTCCTTGAGGTTGAGGCTGGCGACAATCGAGGTTGAGAAGTGCTTGCACGGGCGGCCCGGGTCTGGGAGACTGCGGCTGCACCCGATGCGAGCCCGTCTGCGGCCCCTGCGCACAATGCGCGGGACGCGGGCGGAGGCCAGGACGCGCGGAACCGAATAGACCATGAACGAGTCGACTGAACCGACCGGCCGCTGGCTGCGGCGTTACACGAAATTCGTCGCGGCGAGCACCCTTTTTCTGATCTACGCCGGGGCGATGGTGACCTCCACCGGATCCGGCCTCGCCGTTCCCGACTGGCCCCTCTCGTACGGCATGCTGATGCCTCCGATGGTGGGGGGGATCTTCTACGAACACGGGCATCGGATGATCGCGGCCACGGTCGGCCTGCTGGTGGTCATCCAGGCGATCTGGCTCCAGATGCGCGAGCCGAAGCGCTTCCTCCGCGTTCTCGGATGGGTCTCGCTCGGCGCCGTTCTAATCCAGGGAGGCCTCGGCGGACTCACGGTCATCCTCCTCCTTCCGAAGACCATCTCGATCTCCCACGCGGCGCTCGCCGAGATCTTCCTCTGCATCAACGTGGCGATCGCTTTCTTCGCCTCCCGCTCCTATGAGACCTTTCAGTCCCGCCGCGGCGAGGCGGCGAATCACCGCGTGATCACCCGCGTTCTCGTCGCCGCCGTCTTCGTCCAGGTCCTTCTCGGCGCCTTCATGCGACACCTCGGAGCGGGGCTGGCGATTCCCGACTATCCGCTCTCGTTCGGACGGATCATCCCGCCGCTCGACACGCTCGAGATCACCTCGAACTTCATGCACCGCCTCGGCGCGGTCGGCGTTCTGATTCTCGTCGTCATGGCCGGCCTCCGGATCGCCCGCGACGCGAATCCGTCGATGATGCGGCTCTTCCGCGTTCTCGTCGGACTCGTCGCCATCCAGATCACCCTCGGCGCCTTCACCGTCTGGTCGGGCAAGAACGACATCATCACGAGCTTCCACGTGATGACCGGAGCGGCGACCCTGGCGACGACTCTTCTGCTCGCCCTCACCGCATCGGTTCTCGGCTCGAACGAATCGAGCCGCAGCCATCTGCGCGCGCGGGAGGTGACGGCTTGAGCGTCGCCGAAGCGATCGTTTCGCGCACGATGGGAGCGGTGATCCGCGACTACCTCGAGCTGTCGAAGGCGCGGATCGTGATGATGGTCCTGATCACGACCGCAGCCGGCTACGCCGTCGGCGCGACCTCGTTCGACGCGATCCTCATGGTTCACCTGATGCTCGGCACGGCTCTCGTGGCGGGCGGAACGAACGCGCTGAACCAGTGGTGGGAGAGGGAGCTCGACGCGCGCATGGCGCGGACGCGCAACCGCCCGATCCCGTCGGGAAGGATGACCCAGCGCGCCGCCCTCGTCTTCTCGAGCGCGATCTCGGTCATCGGCACGGTATGGCTGGCGCTGGCCGTGAACCCGCTCGCGGCGCTGCTCGCCTTCGCCACGCTGGCCAGCTATCTCTTTCTCTACACGCCGCTCAAGACGCGCACGACGCTCTGCACGATCATCGGAGCCGCGCCGGGGGCCGTCCCTCCGATGATCGGCTATGCAGCCGCGACGGGAGTCGTCGACGCCGCCTCCTGGGCGATGTTCGGCCTGATGTTCGCCTGGCAGCTGCCGCACTTTCTCGCGCTCAGCTGGATCTACCGCGACGACTACGCCCGCGGCGGCTTCGAGATGCTCTCGGTCCACGACCACGCGGGCTCCCGCGTCGCGCGGCACGCGTTCGCCTGGAGCGTTGCGCTCTTCGCGGTCAGCCTCGTCCCGTACTGGCTCGGGATCTCGGGCGTGGTTTATCTCGCCGCCGCCGTCATCTCCGGACTCGGGATCATCGCCGCTTCGGTCGTCTTCGCCCGAACTCTTTCGATGAAGTCCGCCCGGCAGCTCTTCATGGGATCGAACCTCTATCTCGTCGTCGTGATGGCCCTGCTCGTCGCCGGTTGACGAGGAGGGAAAGGACACTCCCCGGCCGTGAAGCTCTCCCGATCCATTCTCTTCCTATCGCTCGCGATCGCCCTCGCCTTGGCGGGCTGCGCCGAGACCGCGGAGCCGCTGCCGATCCTCTATGCCGTCCCCGACGTGTCGCTGGTCGCCGACGACGGCAGTCCCCTGGCAACAGGGGATCTCCGCGGGAACGTCGTGGTCTACTCGTTCATCTTCACCCGGTGCGGCGCGACCTGCCCGATGATGACCCGCGCGATGAAGAAACTGACGACGCGTTTCGACGACGAGGCGGCGATCCGTTTCGTCTCCGTCTCCGTCGACCCGGCCCATGACACCCCCGAGGTGCTGCGCGCGTATGCGGCGAACCACCGGGAGGACGGTCGGTGGGTGTTCCTGACGGGGGAGCGGGAGGACGTGATCGGTCTTTCGATCGACGGGTTCAAGCTCGCCGCGGGTGAGCCCGGCGAGGGGCTCGAGCCGATCCTCCACAGCACGAAGTTCATCCTCGTCGACCGGGAGGGGCAGATCCGGGCCTACTACGACGGAGGCGACCCCGACGAGCTCGAAACCCTCGAGCGCGACGCGAAGAGGCTGCTGCGCGAATGAACGGCGAGGCGATGGAGTGGTTCCGCGTCCTTCCGACGGTGAACGCGTCGCTCAACGCGACGGCGGGCGTCCTCGTCGTCCTCGCCTTTCTCGCGATCCGAAAGAAGCGGGTCGAACGGCACAAGCGGCTGATGCTCTCCGCATGCGCCGTCTCGGCGCTGTTTCTCGTGACCTACCTCGTCTACCACTACTTCGCCGGCTCGACGCGCTTCCCCGGTACCGGCTGGACGCGACCCGTCTACTTCTCGATCCTCATCTCCCACACGATCCTCGCCACCGCGGTTCTGCCGCTCGTCCTCGTGACGGTCTGGCGAGGACTGAAGATGAACGTCGAAAAGCACCGCCGCATCGCCCGCTGGACGCTCCCTGTCTGGATCTACGTCTCAGTGACCGGCGTGGCGGTGTACCTAATGCTGTATCACTGGATTTGAAACTAAGCCAGAAGCCAGAAGCCAGAAGAAAAGACAAGCCAGAAGCCAGAAGCCAGAAGCCAGAAGAAAGATCAAAAACAAAACCCCGCCCGGGGGGCGTTCGGGCGGGCTCTGGATGTTGTCTTTGACCTTTCTTCTAGCTTCTGGCTTTCATCTTCTAGCTTCGCCTTTTCTTCTGACTTCTGGCTTCTGGCTTCTGGCTTGTCTCTATTCTGGCTTCTGGCTTCTGGCTTTGCTTCACGCGTCCCTGACCACCCGACTCGACGAAATCCGATCCGGCAGCGACAGGTGCCCGGGGAACAGCGCGGGGAGGAAGCCGAGTCCTCCGAGGGCGAGGGAGAGGAGTGTGGAGGCCCATCGTTTGGAGGCGGCGCCGAGCTCGATCGGGCCGCCGTCGGCGTCGATGACGGCGGTCTCGAAGATCGTCCCGCCCACCGTTTTTCCCCAGATGGTCCAGCATCCGGCGAAGTAGTGGAGTGAGAGAAGCAGGAGGAATCCGGCGAGCCCGAGGATCGCGGGCCAATCTTTGGCGAAGGTTTCGGCGGGGGTGGCGCGTTGCGCGATGAGAGGGGAGAGCGCGAGCGCGAGGGCGGCGAAGAGGGAGAGATCGGTCAGAAAGGCGAGCATCCGCTTGAGGATCGACGCGGGTCTGGCGAGGCCCGTCTCGTCCGTGTCCGCCGGGGCATCGGAGGCGCCCCTCTTCCGCGCGGGGGTGCGCCTGATCGGAGGTTTTTCCCCGGGCGTCGGCTCCTGCAGCAGGTCGATCTCGTCGAAGCGGGTCATCAGCGCAGCGGGAGATATTTCACGAAGATCCGGTAGAGAAGGTCTTTGTTCGTCCCGTCGTAGCGTACCGCGAGCTCGCGGGCGCGCTTCGCGAGCTCGTCGTCGGGATTCTCCGCGAGCAAGGCGTCGAACTGGGCGATCGCGTCCCCGAGCTGCTCTTCCTGGAGCGCCTGCACGCCCATGTTGAAACGGGCGCGCGAGATCAGGTCGAGGGCGTTGGCGTTCTGCGGGTTCTGGCGGAGAATCGTTTCGGACGCTGCGACCGCCGCCGGGTAGTCACCGCTGCGGAAGAGATTGCGCGCGTTCTCGAACTGGGCGGCGTGCACGTTGACCTGGTCGTAGAGCTGCCTGGCCTCCGGCGGGAGCGCCTGGATCGCGGACGCCTGCTCGAGAGCCGCCTTGGCCGCGACGTAATCGTTCGCCGCGAACGCCGCGTTGGCGCGCTCGAGCTGCTCCTGAAACACCTCGGTAGCCGGGCGTCCGTCGATCATTCCGCTGCTCTGCGCCTTGAGCGCGCGAAGCTCGGCCACCGTCGCGAGGGCCTCCTCGTGATCGGGATGGCCGGCGGGGACCGCAAGAAGTGTGGCGATCGCCTGGTCGAGCTGGCCGGCGTCGGCCAGCCGCTGCGCCGTGGTGAGCGCGTTGGAGCTCGCGTTCACAGTCGGCTCGTCGCCGGAGAGGAAGACTTTCCAGACGGCGAAGCCGGCGCCGAGGAGGACCACGAGGCCGACCACGGCGAACAGCATCGCGCGCGAACGCGGCGGCGCTGCCGCTGCAGGGCGTGGCCGAGTCGTCTTGCGCGGGGTTCCGATCTCGTCGTCATCGTCGAGGAGCGAATCGTCGTCGGGCGGCTCGAGGGTCTCCTCGCGTGGCTCTCCGGCCGGCTCGTCGAGGAAGAAATCGTTGTCGAATGGATGAGGCTGGGGGCGGGCGGGCGCGGATGCCGGGGCTCCCGCCGCGAACGGAATGGAAGCAACTTCCGGGGGGGCGTCGTCGGTGCCCAGGGCTTGGAGCTGCTCACTCGCGCTGGTGTTGCCCGGATCGAGGACCAGGATCTGCTCGTAGAGGCCCCGCGCCTTCGCCGAGTCCTTTTTCTCCACCGCGATCGCGGCCTGGCCGGCGAGCTCGTCGACCTTCCGGTCGATCTCGATCTTCTTGCTCCGCGCCTTCTCGATTCTGTCGGACGCCTGATCGTTGGTGACGTCGATCAGGAAGATCCGCGACCAGAGATCGATCGCCTTCTGATAGTCCTCGGCGGCGTAGGCGTCGTCACCTTGCTCGAGGAAACCTTCGATCTTCTTCTGGTCGTCGGTCGAGATGTCGACCGACGCGGTCGAGAAATCGAACGTGTCGCCACTCGAGGCCTCCGCTGCTTCCTGCACGGAGGCGGGAATGCCGGGAGAAGTCTTCCCGATGGTGATCTCGGGTCCCTCGCTCTGGTCCTCTTCGAACGTGAAGCCGAAATCGCTGGCAGGGGCGCCCGAAGAGGAGTCCTTGCCCGATGCGCCGTCGACGACGAAGGAATCAGACGTCGAGAAGTCGAATGAGGCCGGCTCGTCCTTCTTTTCAGCGGACCCCTCCCCGGCGCCGAACGCCGAGACGGGGTCGAAGGCCGGTCCGGACGCGGCGACCTCGGCTTCGACCTCCGCGACGAGAGGATGATCGGCGTCGAGCGATCGCGCCTTGGTGATGGTCGCGCGGGCTCCGGCGGGATCGCCTCTTTCCAACTGCTGGCGGGCCTTCGAAGCGAACTGCTGGATGAACGGGTCGGCCTCCATTCGATCCCGAGCATCTTCGGCGATCTGTTGTGCCTCCACGTTCATCATGTCCCGGCGGAGGACACCTGAGGCCAGGTCCGCCGCGCGCGACCAGTCGCGCTCGGCCATGGCTTCCCGCGCCTGCGCGATCACCGACGCCGGATCGGGCTCGTCCGGCACGTCCGCAGCTCGACCCGAACCCGTAAGCGCCGCGAGCGCCGCCAGATCGACTTTCGCCGCCGGATTTCGCGCCTTCTCGAGAAGTTTTTTCGCCGGATCGAAGAGCGGATCCATCTTCAGGATGAATTCACATCCGACGACGACGTCATCCAGCAATCCCTGGTCGTAAAGGTCCAGGGTCTGCCGGAACGTGGAAAGTGCCCGCTGTTTCACTTCGTCGGGAAGTGCGGCGTTGCCGGGGTAGTCACTCAATCTGCGGCTCCTTGACCATCAGCGCCCTGGCACCGGAGGGAGATCGGACGTCCTGCCGATCCTCCTCGCCGGCCTCCTCCGAGAGAAAGCCGGGAAAGCCCATCGCGATCAGTCTCTGATGGAATTGCGGACTGCGGTGAATTATAACGGAAACCACGACCGCGCACTGAGGCGGGAATCCCCCTGTATCCGGAGGTTGAAATGCAGTTTCTTGCCACCGACAAGGCGCCTCGCGCCATCGGTCCCTACTCCCAGGCCGTCCGCAGCGGCAACACCATCTACACGTCCGGCCAGATTCCGCTCGACCCGGCGACGAACGAGCTCGTCGAAGGGGACTTCGAGACCCTCACGCGCCGCGTCTTCGAGAACCTCAAAGCCGTGCTCGAGAGTGGCGGGGCGAGCTTCTCCAACGTCGTCAAGGCGACCGTCTTTCTCAAGTCCATGTCGGACTTCCAGGCCCTCAACGGCGTTTACGCCGAGTACTTCGCCGACCACAAGCCCGCCCGCAGCACCGTCGCCGTGGCCGACCTGCCGAAAGGCGTCCCGGTGGAAATCGATCTGATCGCGGTAGTTTAGAAGCAAGGGGCTAGAGGCTAGGGGCTAGGGGCTAGGGGCTAGGGGAGAGGGGCTAGGGACTAGGGGCTAGGAGGGGCAACTTCAACCCCGCGTAGGGACCGGCTGCGCCGGTCCGGTCGCCATAGGCGACGCGTTTTTTTCCGCGGGATGCCTTCGGCGACCGGAGGCTGCGGGCCTCGGCAACCTGAGGCTGCGGGCCTCCGGCAACCGGAGGCAGCGGGCCTCCGGCCCTTACCTCCGGCTATCCGCCAGCGCCCCCTGCGGGGGCTTCCCCCGCTCGTCGCCTCCGGCTCCTCACTCACCGCCCCCGTTTCGCGATGGGCTTGCTTTTGCTCTTCCTAGCCCCTAGCCCCTAGTCCCTAGCCCCTAGCCCCTAGCCCCTGGTTTTCTGGCTCCTCGTTTGCTAATAACTTCTCGAGCCAACGTCCCCATGCGCAAACTCATCCCCACGGTGCTTATCCTTCTCATCCCGGCGACCGGTTTTACGGCAGCGCGACTGACGTATGAGCTCCAGAACGGGCCGACCGCGCTCGCCTGGTCGCCCGGCGCGTTCCCGATTCCGATCGCGGTCGGAAGCCGGGCAGCGCAGGGGCAACTCGGCGAAGCGCTGATTCGAAGCGCCTTCGATGTCTGGCAGAACGTCGAGGCCGGTGGCGTCTCGTTCTCGAACGCCGGCGTGACCGATGCCGCCGCCGGGCGGGACGGGGTGAACCTGGTCACCGTTTCGGACAAGCTGTTCGACTCGAGCGGCTTGCTGGCGTTCACGACGACCTGGTTCGATGAGAAGACCGGACAGCTCCTGGAGGTCGACATTCAAATCGACCCCGCAGCCGCGCGGGAAGCCGTCGGGCTCCAGACGATCGTGCAGCATGAGATCGGACATCTCCTCGGATTCGATCACTCGGGCGTGGTCTCCTCGGTGATGTACCCGTGGGTTGCCCCCGAGGACCAGGCGGGGCTCGACAGTGATGACAAGATCGCCTTGACCGCGCTCTACCCCGGCAACCCCGGCAAGCAGGGCGCCGGAACGATTCGCGGCGAGGTGCGCCTGCCGGGCGGCGGGGTGTTCGGAGCGCAGGTCGTCGCGGTCGACATCCACGGGGCGGCGGTTGCGAGCACCCTCAGCGACGCGAACGGCGTTTTCCTGCTGGATGGGCTTCCTGCGGGCGAGTACAGGCTCTACGCCGAGCCTCTCGACGGGCCCGTCGAACAGAAGAATCTCGCCGGAATCTGGCGGGCGACGCCTTTCACGAAGTTCCGCACGGAGTTCACGGGACCCGTCCGGGTCAGCGGCGGGGGAGAAGTCAGCGGGGTCGAGATCCGCGTGACCGATATCCCCGACGATCTGAATCCGCGATGGATCGGCGTCTTTTCTCCGGGATCGACCGAAATCCGCCTCAGCTCCACGGTGGCGACGATCACGGCGGGGCGCGAGATCGCGGTCGCCGTCGGCGGCGACGGCATCGTCGGTGGGCTCACCGAGTTCGAAGTGCTCAACCCCGGGTTCACGCGGACAGGCAACTTCCGGTTCGGCCCGAACTATCTCTGGGCGACGTTCCGGGTCGACAAGAATGCGGAGCCCGGCTCGGTGGTGATCGTGGTCAGGAACGGTGGCGTTCAGGCCGCGCTCACCGGCGCCATCCGCGTCGTCAAGCCGGCGGGCTCGTCCCGGGGCCGGCTCGTCGGGCGATGACGGCGGCCAGGCCGTCGAACTCGTCGAGATGGATCGTCTCAGCGCGTTGACGGGGATCGAGGCCAGCCTCCTCGATTGCCACGGCAGCTTCATCCCGAGTCATCTCCCGGTAGCCGATCAGGTTGTTGAGCAGCGTCTTGCGCCTCATGCGGAACGAGGCGGAGACGAGGTTCTCGACCTCCGCGATCGAGGAGCGCAGCTCCCGCTGAATCGGATCGAGCCGGACCACGGTGCTGTGCACCTTCGGCCGCGGGAAGAACGACCCGGGGCTCAGCTGGATCAGCCTCTTCACCTCGGCCCTCAGCCCGACGACGAGCGTAAGGAACCCGTAATCGGGATCTCCCGGCGACGCCGTGAGCTTGTCTCCGACTTCCTTCTGGAACATGAAGACGGCGCGGCGCCAGTTCGGCGAGGCGATGACGCGGCGGACGATCGGGGTGGCGACGTTGTAGGGGAGGTTACCGACCGCGCGGAAGGGGCGATCGGGAAGCTCGGCCTCGGTCGCATCCGTCTCGACGATCTCCACGCTCGTGTCCGCGAACCTGGCCGTGAGCGATTCCGCGAGGGCGGGATCGATCTCCCAGGCCCGGACCTCGACCGGCATTCCGGCGAGGATCTCGGTCAGGGCCCCCTTTCCGGGGCCGATCTCGAGAACGAGCGAGCCGGGAGGCGCATCGAGGGCAGCAACGATCTGCTCCACGGCGCCGCGGTTGCGAAGGAAGTTCTGTCCCCACTTCTTTTGAGGTCGATGAGCCATGAGAAATTAACCGGGGACGCAAAAGGATTACCACTTCCACGATCACCCGAAACAGGCGAAAGGATACCGAATTAATGAAGCAGATCGGAGAACAGGAATTCGACGGGGCCGTTTCGAACGGAGCCGTGCTTATCGATTTCAGCGCGGAATGGTGCGGTCCGTGTAAGACGATGATGCCGCTGGTGGAGAAACTGGCGAACGAGTTCGATGGAAAGCTGAGTGTCTATACCGTCGACATCGACTCCGATCCGGCCCTGGCTGCCCGCAATGGCGTGATGAGCGTTCCGACCTTCCTGGTGTTCCAGCAGGGGCGTCAGGTGGAGCGGATCGTCGGCGCGGTATCCGAGAAGGAGTTCCGCAAGAAGCTCGAGCCGTTCCTCGAGGGGTGACGCGTGAGCGCGGACACGGAAACGAAGGAACTGATCAGCGCGGGTCACGAGGCGCTCGCGCGGGTGAGGCGTGAGGTCGCGAAGGCCGTGGTCGGGCAGGAAGAGACGATCGACCGGCTGCTGGTCGCTCTCCTGATCCGCGGTCACGTCCTGGTCGAGGGGCTCCCCGGGCTCGCGAAGACTCTGATCGTGAAGACGCTCGCCGGCGCGGTCGACGGCAGTTTCAAACGGGTGCAGTTCACGCCCGATCTTCTTCCCGCGGACATCACGGGGACGCAGATCTTCGACCCTGCGGGGGGCGGATTCGCCCCGCGCCTCGGCCCGATCTTCGCGAACTTCCTCCTCGCCGACGAGATCAACCGCGCTCCGGCGAAAGTCCAGAGCGCTCTGCTCGAGGCAATGCAGGAACGGCAGGTGACGATCGGCGACGCGTCGTACCCGCTTCCCGATCCCTTCGTCGTCGTCGCCACGCAGAACCCGATCGAGCAGGAAGGGACGTTCACGCTTCCCGAGGCCCAGCTCGACCGCTTCGTGATGAAGCTACTCGTTACCTATCCGGGGCGGGAGCAGGAGCAGCAGATGCTCCAGCTCTACCTCGACCCGGTCCGCAAGGCCCCGGAGATCGAGACCGTGATCTCGCAGGAAGGGGTCCGTCGCGTCTCCAAACTCGTCGCCTCGGTGCACGTCGATGAGCGGATCTCGCGCTACATCGTCGAAGTCGTCGATGCCACGCGCCATCCCGGAGAGCACGGACTCGCGGCCATCGCTCCGATGATCGAGTTCGGCGTCTCGCCGCGCGCGACGCTCGCGCTCGCGCACGTGGCGAAGGGTCACGCCTTCCTCGAAGGGCGCGACTTCGTCATTCCGGAAGACGTGAAGGAGGTCGCGCCCGACGTGCTGCGCCACCGGCTCATCCTGACGTGGGAGGCCGCGGCCGACCGGGTCACCGCGGACGATATTCTCGCGCGGGTGCTGGCTGCGGTTCAGGTTCCATGATCAAGATCTTCCGGCGCAGGCCGCCGCATCGGGCGGAGGTGGCGACGAGACGCCGCGTGCGGGAGCTCGAGATCGTCACCGCCCGGCTGGTCCGGGCAGGATTCGCGGGGCAATATCACGCCGCCTTCCACGGCCGCGGTATCGAGTTCCACCAGGTGCGCGAGTACCTTCCCGGTGACGACATCCGGACGATCGACTGGAACGTCACCGCGCGGAGCGGCGTGCCGCACGTCAAGCAGTTCGTCGAGGAGCGCGATCTCTCCGTCCTCGTCGCCATCGACCTTTCGGGATCGATGGGCTTCGGTTCGATCGACCGCCGCAAGTCCGATCTCGCCGCCGAGCTGACCTCGGTCCTCTCGTTCGCGGCCCTGCAGAACGGCGACCGCATCGGCCTTCTCACCTTCGACGGCGCGGTCCGAAGCTACATTCCTCCCCGGCGGGGGAGGCGGCAGATCGAGCTGATCGTCGGCCGGATCCTCTCGGACGCCGAGCAGGGAGGGAGCGCCGCCGACTTCCGCGCGGCGAGCGCGTTCATCCGGCGGGTGATGATCAAGCGCGGCGTCATCATCTGCATCTCCGATTTCCTCGACGCCGACGCGCCCGCGCTCCTCGAGCCGCTCGCAGCGCGGCACGACGTGGTGGCGCTGGCCCTCGACGATCCGCGCGAGCGGCGGCTGCCGGGCCGCGGCATCGTCCGGCTCGTCGACCGCGAGAGCGGGAAGGGGCGCGTCGTCGACCTGCGGCTCGCGCTGGCGCGCGGAGAGCTCGTCCGCTCGAAGGCGATCGAGTCGCTGCGGCGGAGGGGAATCGACGCCGTCTCGCTCTCGACGGGCGAGCCCTACGAGAGGGCGCTTATCCGGTTCTTCGATTCGCGCATCCGGAGAAGGGGGCGCCGCCGGTGAACCTACTTCCTCTCGCTCTTCTTCTCGCGATCGCGCCGGCGCAGATGGAGGTGTGGGTCACGCCCCCCCGCCCGACCGTGGGAGATCCGATCACGCTGACGTTCCCCGAGGCGAACGGACGCGTCGAGATCGCGCAGTCGGAGGCGTACGAGATCGTCAGGACCGAGGAGAATCGCGCGGTGATCCGCAGCTTTCAACCCGGGCCGCTCGAGGTCGCGGCGCGGCTCTCCGCGGGGGAGAGGGAGATTCTCGTCCCGAGCCTCGGGATCGAG
This sequence comes from Thermoanaerobaculia bacterium, assembly GCA_046260175.1. Lineage (GTDB taxonomy): Bacteria > Acidobacteriota > Thermoanaerobaculia > Gp7-AA8 > Gp7-AA8 > JBHEPS01. The sequence continues at coordinate 1,384 of JBHEPS010000066.1, read as the reverse complement.
ATCGTCTCGACGCTCGAAGAGGGCGACACCCTCCAGCCGGCGCCGGTGCGACCGCCGGAGCCGTTGCCGGCGAGCCGCGACGCGTGGATCGCGCTCGGTCTGGCCGGCGCCGCGATGATCGTGCTATGGGCGCTGGTTTACATGCGCCGCCCGCGTCCCGTCTCCGTTCCGGTGCGAGTTCGCGTGGCGCCGTCGAGAGAGCTGTTGCGCGCGCTCCAGGCAGCCGCGGCGCTGCCGCCCGTCGAATCGCGCATTGCCATCGGGGATGCGACCCGGAACTTTCTCTCGCGCGTGGACGAGGCGTGGGGGCGGGAGCTGACGAGCCGAGAGCTGCGCCGCGCGCTCCGTCGCGCCCTGGTCCGTGAGGAGCTCCGCGGCGTGGTCGACACGATTCTCATCGAGGCGGACCTCGAGAAGTTCTCGACGCATGGGGCGCCGGAGATCGAGACGCGCGAGCTGGTCGAGTCGGCCCGGAAGCTGGCGGCACTCGACCGGGAGGGGAAGGAAGCGTGAAGCTCGGTTCTCCTCTCTGGCTTCTCCTTCTCATTCCGATCGCGGTTCGCGTCGGCCTCTGGATTCGCGACCGCTACCGGAGCGAAGGATCGTTCGAGTTCTCCTCGGTCGACCTCATCGACGAGGGGCGGAGTCTCGCCTCATCGACCCTGGCGGTCCCGTTCCTCCTCGAGATCGCGGGTCTCGCTCTTCTGGTCGTCGCTCTCGCGCGGCCGCAGGAAGTCCAGCAGATGCTCGAGGAGAGGCGGGGGATCGACATCGTCATCGCTCTCGACGCTTCCGGCAGCATGGGAGCGGAGGATTTTCAGCCGCGGAACCGCTTTGGCGTGGCGCGCGAGCTGATCGCGAGCTTCATCGCCCGCCGCGAGAACGATCGCATCGGGATCGTCACCTTCGGTCAGCGCGCGGCGACGCGCGTTCCGATCACCTTCGACCGGGAGGTCGCGCGCGAAGTCCTCGCGACGACCGAGATCGGGGATCACGGCGACGGCACGGCGATCGGCACCGCGATCGCGGCTGCGGTCAATCGACTCAAGGATTCATCGGCGACGAGCCGCGTCATCGTGCTGCTTACGGACGGAGTGAACAACGCCGGCTCGATAGAGCCCGAGACCGCGGCCGGACTGGCGGCGCAGCTCGGGATCCGCCTCTACACGATCGGAGTGGGGAGCTACGGCCCGGTCCCCGTTCCGATCCGGGTCCAGAACCCGAGGACCGGCGAGATCGAGACGGTCTACCAGAACATTCGCGCCGACCTGGACGACGACATGCTCCGCCGCCTGGCGACGGCAACGGGAGGAGAGTATTTTCGGGCGACCGACGAGCGAGGACTCGCCGAGGTCTTCGCGACGATCGACCGACTCGAGACGAG
>JBHEPS010000065.1:0-13435 GCA_046260175.1 Thermoanaerobaculia bacterium | reverse complement strand
TCATGATACTGTCAGCGGACGGCAACTACGGCCGCGCCCGCTTCGAGCTGTTGCGGGCTAAAACCAGATTACAGGACGAGCTGAGCTGACGTGGCATTCCTAACGTTTAAGGAAATTCTCGAGCTGATCGATCGCGTGGCCGAGCGGGGGATTACCTCCGTCGAGGTTGAGTCCGCGGGGATGAGAGTCCGCGTTGAGGGAAAAAGGGGCGAGGTCGCCCCGGCCCGCTTCGCCGAGCAGCCCGGCGTCGCCTCTCCCGTCCCGCCCCACACGGTTCAGGGTTCCGCTGCGCCCCCGCAGGCGGCCACCATGGCCGAGGAGGCGGAGTCGGAAGAAGGGCTGCATGTGATCACTTCGCCGATCGTGGGCACGTTCTACCGGACAGCGAACCCGGAAGCCGAGCCGTTCGTTTCGGTCGGCAGTCAGTTCTCTGCATCGTCGAGGCGATGAAGTTGATGAATGAAATCGAAGCGGAGGTGGAGGGCGCGATCACGCGCATCTACCCCCAGAACGGCCAGCCCATCGAATATGGGGAGAAGCTGTTCGCCGTTCGCCTCTCCTGAACACGAGCGAACCTGGAGCACCTCCCCCGATCGCGCGCAAGCGAACGCGGGGGCCCGATCCGATCATGATCTCGAAAGTTCTCGTAGCCAACCGGGGCGAAATTGCCCTTCGCATCATTCTCGCCTGTAAGGAGATGGGGATCCGCACGGTCGCCGTCCACTCGGACATCGACAGCGAGTCGCTGCACGTCCGTTATGCGGACGAGGAGGTCTGCATCGGCCCGGCCGCCTCGCGCCAGAGCTACCTCAATATCTCCAGCATCGTGGCGGCGGCCGAGATTACGGGCGCGGATGCCCTTCACCCCGGGTACGGGTTCCTGGCCGAGAACGCGGGGTTCGCCGAGATCCTGGGGGAGTGCAACATCCGTTTCATCGGTCCCACCCCCGAGGCGATCCGGCTGATGGGGGACAAGGCGAAGGCGCGGTCGACGGCGGTTGAAGCCGGGGTGCCGGTCCTTCCCGGGAGCGACGGGCCGGTCAATAGCCACGCCGAGGCGCTCGAGGTCGCGCAGTCGATCGGATTTCCGATCATCCTGAAGGCTTCCGCGGGCGGCGGCGGGCGTGGAATGCGGATCTGCATGAACGCGGATCAGCTCCAGTCGGCGTGGGAGACGGCGCGCAACGAAGCTGAGAGGGCGTTCGGCGTGGCCGACGTCTATATCGAGAAGTATCTGCTCGCGCCGCGTCACATCGAGTTCCAGGTGTTCGGGGATCACCATGGCAACGTGATCCATCTCGGAGAGCGCGATTGCTCGATCCAGAGGCGGCACCAGAAGATGATCGAAGAGTCGCCTTCGCCGGTGATGAATGAGGATCTCCGGAAGCGGATGGGCGACGCTGCGATCCAGCTCTGCCGGCACGTGAACTACACCAATGCGGGTACGATCGAGTTCCTGGTCGAAGGGGACGAGTTCTACTTCATGGAGATGAACACGCGGATTCAGGTCGAGCATCCGGTTACCGAGGCGGTGACCAGCGTCGATCTGGTGAAGGAGCAGATCCGGATCGCGAACGGTGAGAAGCTGTCGGTCGGGCAGGATGTCGAGCTGCGCGGTCACGCGATCGAGTTTCGAATCAACGCCGAAGACCCCGTGACCTTCGCACCGAATCCCGGGAAGATCACGGCCTTTCACGCGCCCGGAGGTCCCGGAGTCCGGGTCGATTCGGCGGTCTACGCCGGATGGGTGGTGCCGCCGCACTACGATTCGCTGATCGCGAAGCTGATCGTCTACGGAGGCGACCGGGCCGAGGCCCTGGCGCGCGGGCGGCGCGCTCTCGAACTGTTCACGATCGAGGGAGTCAAGACGTCGATTCCGTTGCACCTGTTGATCCTCGAGGATCCCCGGTTCCAGAAGGGGGAGTACTCGACCAAGTTCATGGACGACTTCCTCAAGAGGAAGTGAGGCGTCGCCACACCTGATGCGACTGCGGCGAGAGGAAGTCCCCCCGATCTATCCCCTGACGCATTCCCGTGAGGGGATGACGCTCGAGCAGCTCGTGAGCGAGCTGGTTGCAGCGGGAGCGCGCTGGATCCAGGTGCGTGAAAAATCGACCTCCGACCTCCGTCGGTTCGAGGAGCTCCGGGTGATCGCGGCATCTCTCCCCAGCCTCGTGCGTCTGTTCGTCAACGATCGGACCGATCTGGCGCTCGCCTGCCGGGCCGACGGCGTTCATCTCGGCGATGAAGACCTTCCCGTCGAGGAGGCGCGCCGAATCGCCGGAGAGGAGCTCCTTATCGGATATTCGACGCACTCAGTCGAAGGGGCCCTCGAGGCTGCGGCGCGACCCGAGATCGACTATGTAGCCATCGGTCCGATCTTCCGATCTTCCACGAAGGACGTGCGGGCGCCGCTCGGGATCCGTCCGATCGAGCAGATCCGCCTGGGGACCGACAAGCCGCTCGTCGCGATCGGAGGGATCGACGCCACGAACGTCTCCGACGTACTTCGCGCCGGCGCCGATTCGGCGGCGGTCATTGGAGCTCTTTACTGCGAAGGCTCGATCCGCGACGCGGTGTCCAGGCTTCACGATGCCGCGGAGCGCGCGCGATGAAAATCTACCTGGTCGGATTCATGGGCTCCGGGAAGACGACCATCGGCCGGGAGCTCGCCGCGCGGCTTGAAATTCCTTTCTTCGATCTCGATGAGCTGGTCGAGTCGGCAGAGGAGATGAGCATCAAGGAAATCTTCGCCGACAAGGGCGAGCCGCATTTCCGGAAGCGCGAGCGCGAGCTCCTCAGGACCACGAAGTGGCTCGAGCACGGCGTCATCGCCACCGGCGGGGGAACCTTCACTTTCGATGAGAACATCCAGTTCATCAAGTCGGAAGGTCTCTCGATCTACCTCTCGGCCCCATTTCCCCTTCTTCAGTCCCGCATCGGCGAGAAGGCCGCCGAGCGTCCCATGTTTCGCGACGCGAACGCGACCCGCGAGCTCTTTCAGCAGCGACTTCAGTATTACCGGCTTTCCGACCTGACCCTCGAGCTCAGGGAAACCGAGACGATCCGCGAAGCGGTCGAGCGCGCCTTGCTGATTCTCCCCACTTCCGCCCGGAGAGGGGGGTCGTGAAAGTCCTCCTCGTCAGCGATATTCACTCGAATCTTCCCGCTCTTCGCGCCGTCCTGCGTTCCGTACAGCGAAAGTCGATTCCCGTGACGGTCTGCCTCGGCGACATCGTCGGCTACGGCGCCCAGCCCAATCAGGTTCTCGACCTGCTCCGAAGAAGAAAAGGTGAAAAGATCTTCATTCGAGGAAATCACGACCGCGTTGCGAGCGGCGCCGGCGATGCCGCCGGCTTCAATCAGCCCGCCCGCGAAGCAGCGCTCTGGACTCGCACCCGACTGACACCGGCGAATCGATCTTTCCTCCTCGGAATGGCCCTCGGTCCCGTCACCTACAGCGATTTCCTTCTCTGCCACGGCGCACCGGGTGATGAAGATGAGTACATCTTCAGCGACTCGGCGGCGCGCGCCGCCTTCGCGGAGACGGACGAGCGCGTCGTGCTCTTCGGTCATACGCATCTGCCGTGCGTGTTCCGCCTTTCTCCCGGGGGCGAGGTCGCGGGGGAATTCGTCACGGGGGATGCCACGCTGGAGTTCCAGGAAGGGTCGCGGTACCTCGTGAATCCCGGATCGGTCGGCCAGCCGCGCGACCGCGATCCGCGCGCCTCCTTCGCGATCCTCGACGAAAAGCGGATCTCGTTCCGCAGGGTCGCCTATCCGGTGGCCGAGGCGGGGCGGGCGATCCGGGCTGCGGGCCTTCCGTCGATCCTTGCGGACCGGCTGCTCGGCGGCTTCTGAGCCTGCCGGCGTCGAGGGGAGACGTCCTCCGTAAGCGACGAAGTGTCCTCTTTTGAGGTTATCCCGGTTCAAGCTCACGGCGCTTTCCATGTGTAAGTCATTGAAAACAGAGTTCGTGAGATCGCTCCGGCTCGGCACGCCAGACGCAGAAGAAGTAAGCGGCGGATCGCCCCGCCCTGGAGATTGCCATGAGACGAGCCCCGATCATCTTCGCCTTCCTTTTCGCCGCCACGAGCGGGTTCGCGTCCGAACAGTCGTACATCAGTTACGACGACGGTCAGTCGGTCGTTCGGCAGAACTTCGATTCGCGGGAGCTCGAAGCCCGCGTGAACATGCCGGTATTTCCGGGCGATGAGATCGTGACGGCGCGGCGCGGCCGCACCGAAATCCGGCTCGCCGACGGGAACGTGGTCGTCGTCGACCAGAACAGTCATCTGCAGCTGTCCGCGATTGCGAACTCCTACGAGGGAACGGACGCGCAGTCGATCGCGAGCCTCCAGTACGGGTCCGTGATCGTTCACAACCCGGCGGACGACATTCAGCCGCTCAGGCTCGACACCGGACTCGCGTCCTATGTGCTCCTGACCGACGGCATCGTATCGGTCACCACGGGAGCGCGCGAGCGGGATGAGGTTCATGTGCTCAGCGGGGCTCTCGAGATCCGGACCCAGGCTCGAACCTACCGGCTGCGGGCCGGTGAAAGTGCTCGCGTCGATGTGGAAGGAATCCGGGACATTCAGGCTGCCAGCGGGAGCGAGTCAGGATTCGAGCGGTGGTACCTGAGCCGAATCGATCGCTACTCCCGAGGCTCGAGCCGCTATCTCGACTCGCGGCTTTCCTACGTCGAGGCTGACCTGGCCGATCACGGCAGCTGGGTTTATGCCGGCACCTATGGCTGGGTGTGGCGCCCTGACGTGAGCGCTGGGTGGCGTCCTTATTACAACGGCAGCTGGGTGCGCGGACCGTGGGGCGGACTCGTCTGGTCGTCCTACGAGCCGTGGGGCTGGGGCCCCTATCACTACGGCCGTTGGGCCTGGGATCCGACGTACGGCTGGTTCTGGTCGCCGGGCTCGCTCTACGCCCCCGCGTGGGTCTACTGGTCCTTCGGGCCGAGTTATATCGGATGGTCTCCCATCGGTTGGTACAGTTGCTTCCGTCCTTACCAGCCCTGGTATTACGGCCGCTCCGGATGGAGCGCCAGCTTCGGAGTCGGCTTCTACGGTCAGATCCGCCTGTCGGGCGCCGACCTTTCCGGTTGGACCTTCATGGACTCCGGACACGTGGTTTCGCGCCGAGTAGACCGCGCGGCCCTCACGACGGACCGGATTCGCGAGCGGCTGGCTCGTGAAGGCGACAGGGCTGTTTTTGCGAGCGGATCTCCGCGATTCACGAAGGATGAGATCAGGAATCCGCAGGCTGCGCTCGGACAGGTCGTCCGACGCAGTCTCGGAGGTGGTACCGGCACAGAAGGCTCGGGGTCGTTGTCGGATCTGACGCCCTTTTTCCGTCGCGATCCCGAGCTTTCGCCGGAGGTCAGGCAGACGCTGTCGCGTCCAGGTCTGACGACTGCGGTTCGCCGGACGATCACCGATCTGCCGAACCCTGCGAGTGACCGGGCTCCGGCCGCGGTCCGGTCGGGCGAAGCTCCGTCCGCTCCTTCGGGTGTCATCCGGCGGGGTGGCGGGGGCGCATCGACTCCCGCGCCGACAGTCGACACCCGCTCGAGAGTGATCGGCCGGACGCCTGCGGGGACGACTCCCGCAGCCGCAGAGCCGTCGCCGGGCACGATCCGCCGGCCGGCGCCTGATGCGGGCGCAGTTCGGACGCGTCCGAGCGCGCCTGAGCCAAGCGTGACGGAGCCGGGGGAAACCAGAGGAACCGTGCGTGCGCGCCCTTCGGCGCCCGCCTCTCAGACGCCTGCGGTCGACCCTCCCTCGCCGAATCGGCTTCAGAGCGATGACGGGTGGCGCGCTCGTCCGACGGTGCCACGAACGGGAACTGCGCCGCGAGCAAGCGAGTCTTCAGACTGGCGCAGGGCAGCGCCCTCTCGTCCTTCCGGGGAAACAGGCCGGGCCGAGTCTCCCGACCGAACGGCCCCCGTTCCGCGACGGGTGATCGACAGTATCGGTGGCGCTCGGATGGTTCCGAGCCGCCCGTCGGGAAGTGAGGAACGAACGGCTGCGCCTTCATCGGAGCGCTCGCGCGGAACGACTGCGAGGCCTTCGGCCGCGCCGCGATCCAGCGGAACGGTTGCAAGACCCTCCTCCGCGCCGCGATCGAGTGGAACGGTTGCAAAACCCTCCAGCACGCCGCGGTCCGGAGGGACGGTCTCGAGGCCTTCTTCCACGCCTCGGTCGAGCGGCACGGTGTCGCGCCCTTCCTCGGCGCCGCGTTCCTCCTCCGGAAGCTCTGCCTCGCGCCCCTCGGCGCCGAAGTCATCCGAGCGAAGCTCCGGCACCGCCAAGCGCGACCAGTAGGAGGGGGCTCTCCTGAGGATCCTCTTGTGCAAGGTTCCTTAAGGTCGAACCGGGCCGCCTCGGGGCAGCTACAATGCCCCTGATGGCGGCCGCACTCCTTTTCATCTTCTACTGCTTCGAGGCCGGTCTGTTTTTCCTGGCGGTCCCCTGGACCCGTTTCTGGGTCTCCAACCCTCTGCTCCAATCCACTGACGTGATCGCTGCCGTCGCCATGAACGGCTTCTTTCGTGGTTTCGTGTCCGGATTCGGCGTGATCCATCTCATCGTCGGGATTCGTGAGCTGATGAGATTGTTCGGCCGCGATGGCGAAGGTCCGGTGTGAAGGCCTTCGCGATCGCCGCGATCGATCAGGAGCCGGACCAGGCATTCTTCGAGAAGGTTGCGGAGATCTCCGCCGCCGGTGTCGATTTTCTCCTGTTGCGCGATAAGGCACTCCCCGATCCCGTCCGGTGGAGGACAGCGGGGCGCTGCCGGGAACTGATCCATCCCCCGGTCCGGTTCCTCGTTCACGGGAGAGCGGACCTCGCGAGAGCCATCGGAGCCGACGGAGTCCATCTGGCGGGCGACGGTCCGTCGGTGGAATCGATGCGTGAGCGCGGCGCCCGTATCGTCGGCCGGTCCTGCCATTCGGTGGCGGACTGCGAGCGGGCGGAGGCCGAGGGGGCCGACTACGCGCTTCTGGGGCCGCTGTTCCCTCCTCGCTCCAAGCGCGGAGAAAGACTCATCAGTCGCGGGGATCTGGTCGAAGCCGCTAAACTGGAGCTCGACATCTACGCACTGGGCGGAATCTCGATGGAGAATCTGCACGTCTTGAGCGGCTCGGGGGTAGCCGGGGTGGCGGCGGTTTCTCTGTTTCTCACGGACCGGCCGCTCGAGCCGATCATGGAGGCCATACGACGACTGTGAGGCGATCGAAAAATGCTCCCGCATTTCCGAGCGACCCCTCGGATCCTCAAGACTCGATGCTGACTCGCATCGCGAAATGGTTCGGACTCTGATGGAAACCGTTCTTCTGGTCGAGGACAAGGAATCGTTGGCGACGATGATCCGCGAGGCGATCGGGCCCGAGGGGTACGAGGTCGAATGGGTCGCGAGCGGCTCGGAGGCGCTCCGGCGGATCGGCTCGGGGAGACGCTGGGGCCTGATCCTGACGGATTTGCGCCTGCCGGGGGCGGACGGGCTCGAGATCCTCCGCGCGGCGAAGGAAATCGACGCGCAGACCCCCGTAATCGTGATGACGGCCTACGGCACGATCGAGCAGGCGGTCGAGGCGATGAAGCTCGGAGCATGGGACTTCATTCAGAAGCCGGTCGATATCGACTATCTGATCCTCCTCATGCGCAGGGCCGTGGATCATCGGGCACTCAGGTCGGAGAACCTTCTCCTCAAGGAGGAGTTTCAGAAGCGGTTCGGCCTCCCGGTGATCGTGGGCGATTCAGCTCCTCTGCAGGAGGTGTCGCGGCAGATTCAGAAGGTGGCGCCGACCGACTCCAGCGTGCTTCTCCTGGGGGAATCGGGAACGGGGAAAGAGCTCTTCGCCCGCGCGATTCACTCGCTCTCGAGTCGCAGCCGCCGCCCCTTCGTCGCCATCAACTGCGCCGCGATCCCCGAGTCGCTGATCGAGAACGAGCTGTTCGGGCACGAGCGGGGCGCCTACACGGGCGCTGGAGCTCGGCAGGCCGGAAAGTTCGAGCTGGCCCATGGCGGGACGGTCTTCCTCGATGAGATCGGTGAGCTCGCGCTCTCGGTTCAGTCGAAAGTGCTTCGCGTGCTCCAGGAGCGGAAGTTCGACCGCATCGGCGGGAACAGGGTCATCGAGGTCGACGTCCGGATCATCTGCGCCACCAACCGCGATCTCGAAGCCGCGGTCCGCGACGGACGGTTCCGCGACGACCTTTTCTTCAGGATCAACGTGTTCCCCGTGACGATCCCGCCGTTGCGCACTCGAAAGGAAGACCTCGAGCCGTTGGCCAGGCACTTCGCCGAGCGATTCGGGAAGGAGTTCCGGCGCGAACGGCTGGTGATCTCCGAAGACGCCTGGGAGGCGATTCGCGGCTACGACTGGCCCGGCAACATCCGCGAGCTCGAGAATGCGATCGAGCGCGCCGCGATCCTGTGCGAAGGGAGTGTGATCTCGGCCGGCGATCTTCTCCTCGGGTCCTCGGCCACACGGGCATCCATCCGGGAGACGTTCGATCTGTCCGGCACGCTGGACCAGGTCGGTTCGAAAGCGATGGCGATCGCCGAGAGGTCTAAAATCGAAGAGGTGCTGCGGGAGACCCCGGACCGCCAGAAGGCGGCCGAGCGTCTGGGCATCAGCGTCCGGGCCCTCGCGTCCAGGATGCGCCAATACGAGATGGAGATCGAATGAGCGATCCAATTCCGACCGCGAGAGACGTCGTGCGGTATCTCAACGCGCGCTTCGAGGAGCGCGGGCTTCCCTACAGGCTCGAGCACCTGGCGGTGCTGCCTTACGTGAACCCGATGTGGATGGCGAACTGGGACGCGCCGCAGCTGGAGGGAGCTCCCGAGCGCGAGATCATCGAGGAAGAGCTGCGGGAAGCGCGCTGGCGCTATCCACAGATTCTCGACGAGTTCTGACGGATATCGCGTGTGGCGGAGGATCCTTTCCTCGGCCGTCAGGATGAAGCGCTTCGAAGAGAGAGTTGCTCGAACTGGCGATCTCTGCTGTCGAATAGCGAGGCAGAGGAAAAGATCCTCTGCCACAGTGGCGGAGGATCCTTTCCTCCGTTGCCGTTCAGTTCGCTGCCGCTGGCGGCGGTACGCCGAGCATTTGGGCGAGCCACCTTGCGATCGAGGTCTGAAGGACGGTTTCGGGCAGGGATCCGACCGAGGGTCCCCGCGCCGCGACGATCGCATGCATCGAAGGGTGGCGACTCAGGTACCCATGCTGACCGTAGTAGATCGAGGGTGAGAAGATCTCGCCCGAGGTGGAGCTGGTGAACCCGAACCCCGGCGCGAGCCAGGCCTGAATCCGCCCCGATCGCAGATTCGCGTCCGGGCCGGCTATCTCGACGAGATCGAAAACCTTCTCCCCGCCAGGCGAGCGCAAAGCCTCGAGCCGAGTCACGAGCGCTTCGAGCTCACCAGCCGTCTCCGGCCCGAATGAATGGAAGGTTGCGAACGCGCCGGAGGGGTAGGTCGCCCAGCGGGTCCCTGCCGAGAGCCGTCCGCTTTCGCCAGCCGTGCCATACCCCCATTCCACGAGAAGCCGATTGATGCGGACCATCGTGTGAAGGGCCTCCATTCCGTGATCGGAGACGATGACGAGGTTGTCGGAGGGGGGGACGGCCGCGTCGAGGCGCGCGACCGCGCTGTCAAAGACCCTGTGGGCGTGAAGGCTCATGGCGGCAGCCGCTTCGAGATTCTCCGGCGTCGCGTGCGACTGCCTCTCGCTGACGATGTGCCACTGATGGCCTGCCTCGTCGACGATCGGCTGATAGGTGAGGAGCAGGTCCCACTGCATCCGCTGCATGGCGAGGAGCGTCGCTCTGGTGAAGAAGTCGGAGAAACGAGCCAGCTGCTCGCCGAACGTCGCCGGGTCAATCCCCTTCTTCTCGGCGATCCACTGCGAGGCGGTCCATCCGTCCGGTGGCCCGGGCCAGAATCCGACTTCGCGGTCGATCATCTTCCTGAAGGATTCCGGATAGCCGACGTTGCGGCTCACCGGGCCCCAGTAAAGGGTCACGCTCGACAGATCCGGCTCGAACCGGAGGACTTTGGACCATGCTCCGAACAGGGAGGTCGTCTCGCCATCGGCCAGCTCGGCGGACAACGGGAACCAACCTCGATCGTCCACGGATATCTCGGAATCACCATGGCGAATGAGAAATTCGTCGTAATTCTCGAGGCCGTCGTTGGTCGAGTCGAGGGCGATCAGCCGGACGGGCGACTTCACCTCGAGGCGGCTCGTCTTCCACTCCCAGGCGACGACGGCGGCTCGTATGGGGCTGAAGGAGCCATGCCGGGAGAGATCCGTGTCGATCCCGAAATCGGAGCGCCCGAGCTCCTGGAAGCGGGAGCGCGCCACCGGTTGCGTGTAGATCAGCCCGAAGTCGGCCGTACGATCGGGAGTCCTTCCGTCGACCCCGGGATAGGTGATGACGCCGACCCTTTTTCCTGCCCTCATCGCCGCAACCCAGATCGCCTCGACTTCGATTTCGACGTCGAACCCGCTCTTCCACTCGTCGGCCGCGGTGCCGGGGAGGTGAAGGACGTTCGACACGATGCCCGTCTGGGAGGGAATTGCCCCGGTCGCCATTGAAACGTGCGTGACCGACGTGAGAGTCGGATCGACCGGGATGAGTCGCGCGGCGGTTCCTTCGCGACGCATGCGATTCCACCCGTCTGTCCCGAGCTGAGCCTCGATATTCTGCAGCGCATCGAACCCGACGCCGTCGAACGAGACGAGAACGACCCGCGAGGATGGCGTGGGCCCGGAGTCAACGATCGAGGGAAGAGCCGACTGGGATCGAGTCGCGCACGACGCGGCGGCGAGCAGCAGCAGCGGGAGCGCGAGGCGGCGCAGCATCATTGGGCGGGCTCCAGACTTTTCAGGATCGAATCGCGGTACTGGCGCGCTTTGGCCACGACCGCGCTCTCGTCGACGGTCAACAGCTGCTTGTCTCGCATGAGGATGCGGCCGTCGACGATGGTGGTGGTCACGTGGGATCCGTCGGTCGCGTAAACGATCGCCGACTCGACCGAATAGATCGGCTGGGTGCCCGGCTCGGCCAGATCGATCAGGATCAGGTCGGCCCGCTTGCCCGGCTCGAGAGAGCCGATTTTCGCTTCGAGGCCAAGAGCCCTTGCGCCGCCAATCGTCGCGAGCTCCAGGACCTGGCGCGCGGACAGAGCCCGCGGATCTCCCCGAACCACTTTCTGCAACCGCGCGGCGCTGGCCATCTCCGAGATCATGTCGAGATCGTTGTTCGATCCCGCGGGCCCGTCGGTTCCGAGGCCCACGTTCACCCCGGCGGCGATGAGTGCGGGCACCGGGGCGACGCCGGAGGCCAGCATCATGTTGCTTTCGGGATTGTGAACGCTGCCGACGCCGCGCCTTGCGAGAATCGCGATCTCGTCGTCGGTGAGATGGACCGTGTGCGCGGCGACCACATCACCGGCCAGAAATCCTATGGACTCGAGATAGGCAACCGGCGGAAACCCGGTCGCCTCGGTGACCTGACGGACCTCGTTCGCCGTCTCTGCAACGTGGATCAGGATCGGGACGCCGAGCTCCGTGGCGAGACGCCGGACCTCGAGAAGATGCTCTCGCGAGACCGTGAACGGTGCGTGAGGCGCGAGCGCCGGGGTGATGAGCGGGTCATCCTTCCACCTGGCTGCGAACTCGCGGACGTATGCGACTGCTTCCTCCCACGTCTTGTTGTCGGGAGCAGGAAAGTCGATCATCGTCTCTCCGAGTACGGCGCGCAGCCCCGTTTCTCGGGTTGCTGCAGCGATCTCCGACTCGAAGTAATACATGTCGGCGAACGTCGTCGTGCCCGTGCGGATCATCTCCGCCGCTGCGAGCAGGGTTCCCCATCGGACGAACTCGGCGTCGACGTTGCGCGCCTCGGCGGGAAAAATGTAGTTCTCGAGCCAGTCCATCAGGTCGCGATCGTCGGCGATTCCCCTGTAGAGCACCATCGGAGCGTGAGTGTGAGCGTTCACCAGACCGGGAAGCATCGCCGCTTCGGGAGCATCGATCGTCTGGGGGGCGGAGTATCGCGCGAGGATCGTTGCAGCTGGTCCGACCTCCAGGATCTCGCCGCCGCGGATCGCGATGGCGCCGTCCTCGAGGTTCGGGCCTGCCATCGTGAGGACGAATCCGGCGCGAACGATGAGATCGGCGGCTTCTGCGCCCGCGGGAACCGGCGCCGCCGGCGGCATGCTGCTGCAGCCGGTCGCGGCGACCATCACGGCGATCACAAAAATCAGAATCCTGCTGTGAGACATCAGTCCTCCGGAATGAGGTCGAACGGATGGGGGAGGAGCTCGGACATGCGGAATCGCCGCTCGTGACCGTGGAGATCGGCCGTGACGACTTCGATGTCCCTGCAGTACTCCCAGAGCAGCTGCCGGCACGGTCCGCAAGGCGTCGCGGGGGGCGTCGCATCGGAGACCACCGCGATCGCATCGAAATCGCGCTCTCCCTCGGCCAGCGCGGTCAGAAGGGCGACCCTCTCGGCGCAGACGGTAAGTCCGTAAGAGGCGTTCTCGATGTTGCAGCCGCGGAAAACGCGGCCGCCTCGGGTTCGAAGCGCCGCGCCGACGCGAAAGCCGGAGTAGGTGGCGATGGCGCGCTCGCGCGCGGTTCGGGCCTGTTCGGTCAGCGAGGGTTCCGGCATCGGGATGTCGAACCTTACCCGAGCGATGCGCCCCCCGCAAGCGGAACCTGCCCTTTCGACGTGGACATAGCCGCAACCTCATGTTTTTGACATACTTGCCCCCTGATGAACCGCCCTTCCACGACGACGAGTGCATCCCCCTCGGCGCGGTCTTACCAGCAGGTGCTCACGAGGCTGCTCCGCCACGGAGCCATGCCCCAGTTGCGGAAGATCATCGACAAGACGCTTGCGGCGGACATTTCTCCCGTCCTGCCACTGCTCCTGGAAGACGATCGGCGCAAGATCCTGACCCTGCTGATCGAGACGGGAAAGGCCGCCCGGGTCATCCTCGAGCTCGATGACGAGGATCTCGAGGAGATTCTCGATTCGGTCGACAACGAGACTCTGGCGGCGATCTGCTCCTCCTCTGCTCCCGACGACGCGGCCGATCTGCTCGAGGTCCTCGACGAAGAGCGGCGCGAAACGGTCCTCACGCGCCTCGGCGCCGCCAAGGGAGCGCATCTCGAGGCGCTGCTTACCCAGGAAGAGCCGACCGCCGGCTCGTTGATGAACACCGATTACCTCGCCCTGGACGAGTCGCTCACGGTCGCTGACGCGATCGAGCTGATTCGGCGGTATCCACGCAAGGAATCGTTCTTCTACGTCTACACCGTCGACGAGGGGCACCACCTGGTCGGCGTGCTCTCGCTGCGGAACTTGATTCTGGCCGCGCCCGAGACCGATCTGAAG
>JBHEPS010000064.1:11607-13460 GCA_046260175.1 Thermoanaerobaculia bacterium | reverse complement strand
CCTCTCCCCCGACTTCAAGACGGTCTGGGTCGACACGGTGGACGAATATCAGCGCATAGTGGAGTTTCTGGACCAGATTCAGCCCAATCTGATCCAGAAAGTGCGTCTTTGGCGCCGCGAAGAGCCGATTTTCGACGAATTCGGGATCGAACCGGAAATCGAGAAGGCCCTCAAGTCGAAGGTCTGGCTCAAATCGGGCGGCTACATCGTCATCAACCAGACCGAGGCCCTCGTCGCGATTGATGTGAACACGGGGAAGTTCGTCGGGAAGAAGAATCTCGAGGAGACCGTCTTCCGGACGAACATGGAGGCGATCCGCGAGATCGTCCGTCAGATCCGCCTCCGCGACCTCGGCGGAATCATCGTCCTCGACTTCATCGACATGGAGGACCTCGAGAACCGCGCCCAGGTCTTCCAGGCGCTCGAGCAGGAGATCAAGAAGGACCGCTCAAAAACGCGGATTCTCCAGATTTCCGAATTCGGGCTCGTCGAGATGACTCGGAAGCGCGTCCGGCAGAGCCTCGAACGATCCCTCACCCAGGCGTGCCCCTACTGCGGCGGCACCGGCCGGATCAAGTCGAACGCGACGGTGATCCTCGCCATCTGGCGGCAGCTGATGAAGCTCGATGATCTCCACTCGGAGCAGGAGCTCATCGTCCGCGTGAACCCCGAGATCTACCAATCCCTCCAGGGGGCCGACGCCGAGATCTTCGAGGAAGTCGAAAGCCTCCACCGCGTACACCTCGTCTTCAAGCCCGACGACTCGCTCCATCACGAGCAGTTCGATCTGATGACGGTGTAGAAGCAAGGCAGAAGTCAGAAGTCAGAAGGCAGAAGATGGGTTTTCCCTCTCGCGGCTCAGTTCCACAGAATCGGTAAGCTCTTGTTTTTCAAAGTCTTGCACGTCGTGCTACCGCCTTTTCTTCTGGCTTCTGGCTTCTGGTTTCTGGCTTGTCTTTTCTGGCTTCTGGCTTGCAATTTCGCCGTCTGCCCAGGAGACAAAAGAGCCCATGCCTCTCGACGAAAGCTTCCACACCCTCCAGGATTTCCTGCACAGCCTCGATGAGGAGGGTGAGCAGAAGTTCGAGCTATCCCACTCTCTCGTCATCATTTGTCCCGACTGCGGTAAGAACATCGCCTTCAGGAATCGCTGCCCGAAATGCGGCGGAAACTCCTGGATCCCGGCCGGCCATGCCGGCGGCGTCTTTGAACAGGTCAAGGCCGAGCGCCGGCGGGCGATGATGCTGGGTGAGGACGAAGAGGACGAGCTCCTCCCGAGCCGTCGCGAGCCGGAGCCGAACGAGTCGCGCAGCGACGCCTGATCCGACTGGAGATTTTGGGCCGTCGGAGGCTCCGATCCGCCGTCGAAGGCCCTCAGTGGCCGCTTGGGCCTGCCGCCGGAGAGTCGGCCCCAAGAACCAACTGTCGAATCTGGGCCCTTGTGTAAGGGGGAGCCTGGCTCACCGATTCGCTGCCTAAAATTCAACCCAGTGGCGAAAGCTGCTCCGAATCTACAGAAGAAATAACGAACGGCGATGCGACGCACCGTTTGACGGTTCCTCGGAGCGGTGCGCTTTCCGGCTGAGGCGATCAACGAGGCCGCTCCTGGAAGCGGTAACGGGGCTCCAGAGCGATTCGACAACGCGCTGCCGAGTGGCCACGGCTTTCCAGCCGTGGCTTGGTGATTCCCGCAATGCAGAGCCACGGCTGGAAAGCCGTGGCCACCGGCCTCGTTGACGTCTCAATGGACCGTTTCGTCGTCGTTTTCCGGCTCCGGAGAATCGAGCTCCGCGATCTCGCCCGGCTCCGCTTCGCCGACGGCTTCCTCGACTTCCTTCTCGACGATCTTGACC
>JBHEPS010000064.1:0-11597 GCA_046260175.1 Thermoanaerobaculia bacterium | reverse complement strand
CGCACACCCTGCGCCGCTCGCCCGGTCTCCCGGATCGCATCGGTTGCGCAGCGGATCAGTTTCCCCTGCTCGGTGATGACCAGGACCTCGTCGTCTCCAGAGACCTGCATGATCCCGACGACCGGGCCGTTCTTGTCGGTCGTCCGGATGTTGATCACGCCCGAACCGCCGCGCCCCTGGAGACGATAGGTCGGAATCGCCGTTCGCTTCCCGTAGCCCTTCTCCGTGATCGTCAGGATCTCTCCCTCTTCCGAGGGGAGGACGTCGAGCTCAACGACGAAGTCGCCCTGGCGGAGGCTGATGCCGCGAACGCCTGCGGCGGTCCGTCCCATCGGCCGGACGTCCGATTCAGGGAACCGAATCGCCTTCCCGAGGTGGGTTCCGATGAAGACCTGCGAGCTTCCGTCACTGAACCGGACCGAATGAAGGTCGTCCCCCTCGTTGATGTCGATCGCGATGATCCCCGCCGCCCGGACGTTCGAGAAGGCGGAGAGCTCGGTCTTCTTGATCCGTCCCGAGCGGGTGATCATCACCACGTACCGCGCCTCGGTGAAGGTTTTGGTCGTCAACAGCGCCCGGACGCTTTCCCCCGGGACCAAGTTGATCAGGTTCACGAACGCCTTGCCGCGCGCGTTGGGGCCGACCTCGGGGAGGGCGTGAACTTTCAGCCAGTACATCCGCCCCTTGTCGGTGAACACCAGGATGTACGAATGCGTCGAGGCGACGAAGAGGTGCTCGACGATGTCCTCTTCCTTGGTCGCCATCCCGATCCGCCCCTTTCCACCCCGCCGCTGCGCGCGGTAGAGGGAGAGGGAGGAGCGCTTCACATATCCGCCCCGCGAGACCGTGATCACCATGTCCTCCTCGGCGATCATGTCCTCGAGCGTGATCTCGTTCGCCTCGGGGATGATCTCGGTGCGGCGCGCGTCCCCGTAGGCCTCTTTGACCTCTCGCAGCTCGTTGCTGACGATCTCGAGAACCAGGGCCTCCGAGGCGAGAATCTCCTCGAGGCGGTGGATCAGGGCGAGAACGTCCTGGTACTCGTTGGTGATCTTGTCGCGCTCGAGTGAGGTGAGTCGCTGGAGGCGCATGTCGAGAATCGCCTGGGCCTGGACGGCCGAGAAGGCAAACTGCTCAATGAGGCCGGTTTTCGCCTCGTCCGGATTCGCGCTCCCGCGGATGAGGGAGATGATCTGGTCGAGGATGTCGAGGGCCTTGACCAGCCCCTCGAGGATGTGCGCCCGCTCCTCCGCCTTCCGGAGATCGAACCGCGTCCTGCGAATGACGATCTCTTTCCGGTGGTCGATGAAGTGGCGAAGCAGTTGCGGCAGGGTCAGGACCTGCGGCTGGTTGTCGACGATCGCCAGGAAGATGATCCCGAACGTCGTCTGCATCTGAGTGTTCTTGTAGAGGTGGTTGAGGACGACCTCGGGAACCTCGCCGCGCTTGAGCTCGACGACGACGCGCATTCCCTCGCGATCGGATTCATCCCGGATGTCGGAAATCCCGTCGATGCGCTTCTCCCTAACCAGGTCGGCGATCTTCTCGATCAGCCGCGCCTTGTTCGTCATGTAGGGAATCTCGGTGATGACGATCGCCTGCCTCTCGGAGTGCCGCTTGTTCTCCTCGATCTCGACGCGCGCCCGGAGCTGGATGATGCCCCGGCCGGTCTCGTACGCCTGACGGATGCCGTCGAGCCCGTGGATGAAGCCGGCAGTCGGGAAGTCCGGGCCGGGCATCACGCGCATGAGGTCGAGAACGCCCGCGTTCGGGTTCTCGATCGTCATGAGACAGGCGTCGATGACCTCCGAGAGGTTGTGCGGCGGGATGTTGGTCGCCATGCCGACGGCGATGCCGGAGGAACCGTTGACGAGGAGGTTCGGGTACTTCGCGGGAAGGACGGATGGCTCGACGAGCGAGCCGTCGTAGTTCGGAACCCAGTCGACCGTTTCCTTGTCGATGTCGTCGCGCAGCAGCTCCTCGGCCAGACGCGTGAGGCGGACCTCGGTGTAACGCATCGCCGCGGCGTTGTCGCCGTCGATCGAGCCGAAGTTCCCCTGGCCGTCGACCAGGCGATAGCGCATCGAGAAATCCTGCGCCATCCGGACGACCGAGTCGTAGATCGCACTGTCGCCGTGGGGATGGAACTTACCCATGACGTCGCCGACGATGCGCGCCGACTTCTTGTAGGCCTTGCCGGCGGTGTTCCCCTGCTCGTACATGCCGTAGAGGATTCGGCGATGCACGGGCTTGAGACCGTCGCGGACATCAGGAAGAGCGCGGCCGATGATCACCGACATCGCATAGTCGAGATACGACTTCCGCATCTCGTCTTCGATGTTGATCGGCGTTCGGCGGTCGGGGGTCAGAATGTAGTCGGACATAAGTAAAGGGGCTAGGGACTAGGGGCTAGGGACTAGGAGAAGCAACGGCAAAATCCCACGAGCGGCAAATCCCTCAGTCAGCCTCTGGATTCCTCATAGATCAGTTTAGATTCGGCAGGCCAGCGCTCGGAACCAAGACTAAAGAATAGCGTCGCGAAGCGACCACCTCCCCTAGTCCCTAGTCCCTAGCCCCTAGCCCCTTGCTTATCAAATATCCAGGTTCTTCACGTTGAGCGCGTTGTTCTGGATGAACTCGCGCCGGGGCTCGACTTCATCTCCCATGAGAATCGTGAACATCTGGTCGGCCTCGATCACGTCCTCGATCTTGACCTGGAGCAGGTGCCGCGTCTCCGGGTTCATCGTCGTGTCCCAGAGCTGGTCGGGGTTCATCTCGCCGAGACCTTTGTAGCGGGAGATGGCGAGCCCCTTCTTCGCGAGGTCGTAGATCGTCTGGAGGACGTCGTTGAGCTCCGCAAGCAGCTGGTCCGGCACGCCGGCCGCGGTGGCCTTGTCGCTGGTATGGCGGAGCGTGTAGGGAGCGCGGCCGAAGCCGGTCACCTTCGCCCACGAGATCGCCGCCTGACGGAACTCGTACTGCGTGAGGAAGTCGGCATCGACCGAGATGCTGCGACGCGAGCCGTTGCGCGAGGCTTCGAACGCCAGGCAGGCGACTCCCGACTCGTCGTCGCGGTGCAGCTCGACCGCGTCGAATCCCGCGTCGCGGATCGCCGTTTCGAGCGCCTTCATCTTGAGCTCGTCGGTGAGCGCCGACTTGTCGGAGACCTTCGCGTTGAAAATCACCTCGAGCGCCGCCCCCGGGATGCCGCGCGCTTCGAGCTTCCGAACGTGCGAGCGGTACTCCTCCATCGTCTGGAGCATCTCGATCAGCGGCGCGCCGGTGAGCTCGACCCCTTCGGCGGGCGTCACACTGACGCCCTCGGCCACGCGCTCCATCAGGAAGCGCGAGAGCTCGGCCTCGTCCTTGATGTAGTGATCCTTCTTACCCTGCGCTACGCGGAAGAGCGGCGGCTGGGCGATGAACAGGTGCCCCGCCTCGATGACCGCGCGCATGTGCTGGAAGAAGAACGTGAGGATCAGCGTCCGGATGTGTGACCCGTCCACGTCGGCGTCCGTCATGATGATGATCTTGTGGTAGCGGAGCTTCGAGATGTCGAAGTCGTCCACGCCGATGCCGGTGCCGAGGGCCGTGATCATCACGCGGATCTCCTCGGAGGAGAGCATCTTGTCGAGGCGCGCCTTCTGGACGTTGAGGATCTTTCCCTTGAGAGGGAGAATCGCCTGGAAGCGGCGGTCGCGTCCCTGCTTGGCCGACCCGCCCGCCGAATCTCCCTCGACGAAGTAGATCTCGCAAAAACGGGGGTCGCGCTCCTGGCAGTCGGCGAGTTTGCCCGGCAGAGAAGAGGAATCGAGCGCACCCTTGCGGCGCGTCAGGTCGCGAGCCTTCCGCGCGGCTTCCCGCGCGCGGGCAGCGTCGATCACCTTCTCGAGGATTCGGCGCGCTTCCTTCGGGTTCTCCTCGAGGTACTCGGAGAGCTTCTCTCCGACCTCGTGCGCGACCCAGGTCCTCACGTGTGAGGAGACGAGCTTGTCCTTCGTCTGCGACGAGAACTTCGGGTCGCGGATCTTGATCGAGATGATCGCCGCGAGACCCTCGCGGATGTCCTCGCCTTCGAGCGTGACTTTCGCCTTGGCGAGATATCCCTGCTCGGTTGCGTACTTGTTGATCGTGCGCGTGATCGCCGAGCGGAAACCCTCGAGATGCGTTCCGCCGTCGGTGTTCTTGATCGTGTTCGTGAAGCAGAGGATCGACTCGCTGTACCCCTCGTTCCACTGGAGCGCCGCCTCGACCCGCTCACCTTCCTTCTCGTCCACGATGAAGATCGGCTTGTCGTTGATCGGCGTCTTGGCCTTGCTCACGTCCTGGACGAACGAGATGATCCCGCCGTCGTAGAGGAACTCGTGCTCTTTCTCGGTCCGCTCGTCCTCGATCCGGATCCGCACTCCGGAATTCAGGAAGGCGAGCTCGCGCAGACGCTGCGAGAGCGTGTCGAAGTTCATCTCGTCGACCGAGAAGATCTCCGAATCGGCCTTGAAGGTAACCCGGGTCCCTCGAGCCTGCGTCTTCTCATCCTTCGAGAGCGGCGCCTGAGGAATCCCCTGCTTGTACGTCTGCCGCCAGACGTAGCCGTCGCGACGAATCTCCAGCTCAAGCCACTCGGAGAGGAAGTTCACGACCGAGACGCCCACGCCGTGGAGCCCGCCCGAGACCTTGTAGGAGTTGTTGTCGAACTTACCGCCGGCGTGCAACTCGGTCATGATGACCTCCGCCGCGCTCCGACCCTCTTCCTTGTGCATGTCCACCGGGATCCCGCGACCGTTGTCCTCCACGATCACCGAGTTGTCCGGCCGGATCTTCACCGTCACCGAATCCGCGTACCCCGCGAGACACTCGTCGATCGCGTTGTCCACGACCTCGTACACCATGTGGTGCAGCCCCGAGTAGTCATCCGTGTCCCCGATGTACATCCCGGGACGCTTGCGCACTGCCTGGAGTCCCTTGAGGACCTTGATGTCTGCTGCGGTGTAATTCGTTGGCATTCGTTAGTGGTCTTCCTGGAGACGAACGGGGATTCATATCCCGGCCGTCCGAGTGCGAGTCATCGTGGTTTTTCGGTCCGAAAATCGCGGCTCAAAAAGAACCTGACTGCGGCGGGTTTTGCGCCGGGCGCCTGCCCGGTCGCGGATGTCCGAACGAGACTCTCCACACCGCTGGAATTAACGCCTCATTCTAGCAGAAAATTCTTGGCTGAAGTCGCTGAAAAAAAAGGTATTTTCCTCAGCTTTCCCCCTCCGGCGCCACCCCCCCGTCCCGCACCCCGAAACGGGCGTGCTCGCCCATCTCGAAACGGTCGAAAAAGGAGCCCTTCGGAGAGGTCGTGAACAGCTGAATTCTTCCAATCAAATAACTAAGAAGGCGCTCGATGATCGAAAGGTCGAGCTCGGCATCCACGTCGTCCAGTAAAAACAGGGGCGACTCCCCGGTGCGCTCCCGGTAGAGCTCCACTTTCGCCAGCTTCAAAAAGAGCACCGTCATCTTGATTTCACCGCTCGAGAGGATCTCCGACGCGGGATCGTTCCCACGCAGGATCTCAATGTTGTCCCGGTGCGGCCCGAACAGCGTGTACCCGAGCCTCAGCTCTCGTTTCCGGAGCTCTGCCAGGGCCCGGACTCCCTCCTCGAGGCCGACCCCTTCCTCGAAGCCGGCCGGGCGGTAGGCGAAGCGGAGATCGCGCACGTGGTAGTCGTGCTCCTCCAAAATCGCTTCGGTCCTCTCCGCCAGCTCCTCGGTGTAGACCCGCCGAGCCTCGACGACGGCCAGGGCCGTCTCGACGAGCTCCCGATCCCAGGCGTCGAGCTCCTTTCCCCGCCTCTTCCCTTCCGCGATCTGCTGGAGGAGCGAGTTCCGCTGCTTCAGGACCCTGCCGTAGCGCGACAGATCCGAGAGGTATCCAGGGCGGACGCTCGCGATCCCGCGGTCTAGGAAGCGCCGCCGCTCGTCCGGACCGCCCCGCAGGATCTCGAGCCTCGCGGCCGAGTAGGCGAAGACCTGAAGGGCGCGGATGTAATTGCCCAGCGTCGCCTTCTGGCCGTTGAGCAGAAGCTCGCGGCGCCGCTCGGGACCGACCGCCAGGCCGGCCGAGAGCGTCCGGACGATCCCGGTGGGCTCCTGAACGCGTCCGGCGGCGTAGAGGGTCGTCTCCCCCGTTCTGGCGGCATGCGCGACGCGGCTCGTGCGGAACGACTTCGTCGTCGCGAGAAAGTAGATCGCTTCGAGGAGGTTGGTCTTCCCCTGGCCGTTGTCGCCGATGAAGATGTTGGCGGCCGGGTGAAACGCGCTCTTCCCATCCGCCAGGTTGCGGAAGTTCCTCGTTTCGAGCTCGAGAAGGATCAAGAGCGGCGGATCACGAGATGCGCATCGGCATCACGACGTAGAGGTACTCGTAAGGGAGATCGTCCTTCTGCTCCGGCCTCCCGATACACTGGCTGTTCTCGTCCTTGAGCGCGAGGCTGACGTTCGGCGTCTCGACGGCGGCGAGAAAGTCGGCCACGTACGCGGCGTTGAGGCCGACGTGGAACGGCTGGCCGGAATACTCGATGGGAACGGTCTCGCGCGCGTCGCCGAGCTCGGGATTCGTCGAGGAGACGGTCAGCTTTCCGGCGGCGAAGTCGAAACGGATCGCTCGCGTCCGCTCGTTCGCCACGAGCGAGATGCGGCGGATCGTCGAGAGCAGCCGCTCCCGGTCGACCTGGACCTTCCGGTCATTGTCGCGCGAGATGACCTCCATGTAGTTCGGGAAGTTGACGTCGATCATGCGCGCCATCAGCCGCCGCCGACCATTCTCGAAATACATGTGGTTTTCCGACGTGCCGAAACGCACCTCGGTATCCTCGCCGCCTTCGAGCCGCAGCAGCTCGTGCAGCGCTTTTCTCGGCACGAGCATCGTCAGATCCTCTCCAACCTTTTCGTTTCCGAAGGGGAGGTTGACCAGCGCCATGCGGTGACCGTCCGTCGCGACCATCTCCATCTTGTCGCTCAGAACCTTCAGCAGCGCGCCGTTGAGCTGGAACCTGGTCTCTTCGTGCGTGATCGCGAAGATCACCTTCTCGACCATCATCTTCAGGTCGTCGAGCTGCATCCGGTTCGCGTTCTTGAGCGAGACTTTCGGGAGCGTCGGATAATCCTCGGCCGGAAGCCCGAGCAGACGGAACTTCGCGGTGCCCGACTCGATCTGGATCGAATAGTTCTCGCCGAGAACGAGCTTCACGTCTTCCTCGGGAAGGGCACGCACGACATCGAACAGGCGGCGCGCATCCAGCGTCACGCCGCCCGGCGTCTTCACCGTCGCCGCGCACGAGGTCTGCAGCGTCACGTCCAGATCGGTCGCCGCGATCTCCAGGCCGCCGTCGGTCGTCCGGAGCAGTACGTTCGACAGGATCGGGATCGTCGAGCGTTTTTCGACCACGCCCTGACAGAGCTGAAGTTCCTTCTGAAATTCCGATCTGGCTACGGTGAGCTCCATGACCAACCCTTCTGAATCAATTCATTCTTTATGAATGGAAGTAGTAGTAGTAAGCGCTGAGGATAACCGGACAAAGCATCCCAAGTGCTGGAGAGTATAGCAATTCCACCGCACCTCAATCGGCGGTATTCGCGGCGGATTTCGCGCGGATTTCGCTCCCCGTTTTCCACAGCCGTCCCTGGGACCGCTGCAGTACTTTTTTTTATCCACAGACGGTCCACAGGTGGACAGCGCGGTTTTCGACAGGATTTAGAAGACAAGCCAGAAGCCAGAAACCAGAAGCCAGAAGCCAGAAGAAAAGGCGAAGCCAGAAGTCGAAAACCAGAAGCTAGAAGAAAAATCAAAGACAAAGGCCCGGAGTCGCGACGCCCTTCCTACCCCGGGCCGGGGTGTTGCTTTTGACCTTTCTTCTGGCTTCTGGCTTCTGGCTTCTGGCTTCGCCTTTTCTTCTGCCTTCTGCCTTCTGCCTTGCTTCACCGAAAGTGTTTCACCAGCATGTCGATCGTGTTCTCGACCGCGGGGTCTTCGTGTTTGAGTCGCTCGATCTTTTCGACCGAGTAGATGACCGTCGAGTGGTGCTTGTTGTTGAAGAGCTTGCCGATCTCCGGGTAGGAGAGGTCCGTCAGGGCCTTGCAGAGGTACATGGCGACCTGGCGCGGATAGGAGACCGGGCGGGCGTTCGACTTGGTCTTCATGTCCGAGACCTTGATCCCGTAGTGCGCGGAGACGACCTTGAGGATCTCACCCGGGGTGATCGGCTTGTTCTCCTTCGCCAGGACGTCGCGAAGGGCCTCCTTGGCCAGGTCAACCGACATCGGGTGCCCTGTCAGCGACCCGAACGCGGTGATGCGGTTGAGGTGACCCTCGAGCTCCCGGATGTTCGAGCGCACGCGCTCGGCGATGAAGAGGGAGACGTCGTCCGGCAGGTCGATCTTCTTCTCTTCCGCTTTCTTCCGCAGGATGGCGATCTTCGTCTCGAGATCGGGGGCCTGGATGTCGGCGATCAGTCCCCATTCGAATCGCGACCGGAGGCGCTCCTCGAGCGTGGGGATGTCCCGCGGCGGGGCATCGGAGGTGAACACGATCTGCTTCTGCGCCTCGTAGAGCGCATTGAAGGTGTGAAAGAACTCTTCCTGCGTCCGCTCTTTGCCGGCGAGGAACTGGATGTCGTCGAGAAGGAGCGCGTCGACCGAGCGGTAGCGGTCGCGGAACTGCGACATCCGGTCGTAGCGGATCGAGGTGATCAGCTCGGTCACGAAGCTGTCGGCCGACATGTAGACGACGCGCATCTCCGGGTGGTCGGTCCGGATCTGCTGGCCGATGGCCTGGATCAGGTGCGTCTTGCCGAGGCCGGCGCCTCCATAGATGAAGAGAGGATTGAACGAACCGCTGGGATTCTCGGCGATCGAAAGGGAGGCGGCGTAGGCGAGTTGGTTGGAGCTTCCGACGACGAACGTGGTGAACCGGTAGCGGGGATTGAAGGTGGAGTGGGGGATCTCGGGCTGCTGCGGCCGGGCTGCTGCCTGGGCGGCTTCGCGCTCGGGCGAGGGGCGCATCGCGTCGGCCACGAAGTGAACCTTGGTCCTCTCGGAGCTCAGTTCGCTCAGGATCGACCGGATCGCCCGCCCGTACCGGGCCGAAATTTCGTCCACGAACCGGTCGTCGGGAACGCGCACGTCGAGGGTCTCGCCTTTTTCCGCGAGCAACGACGTCGGAGCGAACCAGGTTTTGTACTCATTCGGTTCGATCCGACTTTCCAGCTTTCCGAGGACCTGATTCCAGAGATTCATGGTTCGCCGACGGCCGCCGTAACCCCCTGTGATTCCACAGGTTTTCCACAACTGTGGAAAACGCAGGGGCCTGTAGAAGGGTCGGGAGCATAGCACAGGTGGATCGGAGAAAATCAAGTGCCGAGAGGCGCGTTTTCAGCCCGATCCGACGTGGCCGAAAAGGGGAGCATACTCCTCCGGATCGCCGATGGCGATTCTGATCTCGATTTTCCCTCTTCGATGAGTGTGACCCGGCCGGAAAACGCGTGGAATTCCATCAGGGAGCAGGGCGTTCCGCGTGGATGGCCCGGGGGAGCGATTGACCCAACCGGTGACACTCGCTATACTCCCGGCTTTATTTTCAACGATTTAGAACCAGGTGGAACAATGAGCAAGCGTACGTATCAACCGAACAACCGCCGGCGGAAGCGCACGCACGGCTTCCTCGAGCGGATGGCGACCAAGAACGGTCGCGCGGTCATTTCCGCGCGTCGCCGTAAGGGTCGCAAGCGCCTTTCAGTCTAAGGTCTGGCGCGCGCGTGAACCATCGGCCTCGCGGAGAGCCGATGTGAGTCGATCGAGCATTGAGCCTGTCTCCCGCGGAAGATCTGCCGAAATCGCAACGGATTGCGAAGCGCCGCGACTTCCTGCGGGCGTATGAGCAGGGCGTGAAGCTGTTCGGCCGGTTCGTGGTCGTGTTCGCCATGCCGAACGACCTCGGCCATCCGCGGATCGGGGTCACGGCAACCCGGAAGATCGGGAAAGCCCACGATCGGAACCGCCTCAAACGGTGGGTCCGCGAAGTCTATCGGCGCCGGCGAACCCCCCTGGGGCTCGACCAGGCGCCGTTCGATTTCGTCGTGAATCTCAAAGGACAAGCGGCCCAGGCCGTTTTCAGTGACTTTTCCCGCGACCTCGAGCGCGCTCTCCGCCGCGCGCACGAGGACGCCAGGAAGCGTTCGACGGAGGAAGGGACCCGATGATTCGTAAGCTCCTCGTCGGCCTCCTCCGCATCTACAAGCGGTTCATCTCCCCTTTACTCCCCCCAGCCTGCCGCTTCGAGCCGACCTGCTCGGTCTACGCCATGGAGGCCATCGGCCGCCACGGCGCCGCCCGCGGGTCGTGGCTCGCCCTGCGCCGGCTCTTTCGCTGTCATCCGCTGAACCCAGGAGGTTGGGACCCGGTCCCGTAACCATGGAAAAACGACTCTTTCTCGCGGTCTTTCTCTCGATTGCCTTCCTCTTCGGCTGGGGGGCGCTCGCTCCGCGGATCTTCCCCGGCCTGAGACAGGCCCCTCCCGAGCCGGCGGCCACCACGACCATCGCTCAGGGCGAGACCGGACTCCCCGCTTCCGCCACGGCGCCGCCCGCCACGCCGCAAGCCGTTCCTCCGGTCGCGGCCGCGCCGTCCTCGGCGCCACAGGTGGCTCCGGTCTCCGCCGGGATGATCGAGACTCCCGAGATTCGGTCTGACCTCTGGCGCGCGCGCTTCAGTAACCGGGGAGCTCAGCTCGTCTCGTTCTCGCTGCTGGACTATCCGGAGAAACCGGGAGAAGGACCGGTCGACCTGGTCGCGCCCCGTCCGCAGCAGAACACCGATTACCCCTTCACCCTCGTGTCGGCGGACCCGCGGTTCAACCGCCTGGTCAATGAGTCGCTCTACGAGGTCCAGCGCTCAACCGGCCGCGATGGCCAGGTCGTCCGCTTCCGCTGGGCGGGCGAGGGAATCTCGGTCGAGAAGACATTCAAGTTCGATCCCTACCGCTACCTCTTCGACTTCGAAGTCCGCGTCACCCCGGCGACCATTCCATTCCGCGTCGTCATCGGCCCGGGTCTCCGCCGGATCCTTCCGGAGGAGGAGTACAGCCAGTTCATGACGACCGGCGCCGGGGTCGTGCAGTACGCGGACGACCTCGAGACCGTCAACCGCGAGAAGTCGGGCGGGTTTCGCGCCTACGAGGGGATGCCCCAGTTCACGGGGCTCCAGGACAACTACTTTCTTGCGGTGATGATCCCGCGGCAGGGGAGTGCCGCGACCTTCCGGGAGACCACCGTTGCTCCGATTACCGAGGGAGGAGACCCGCGAAAAGAGCTGTTCGCCGGCGTGAATGCGCAGAACGGCGTGGTGTCGGGCGCCGCCTACTTCGGGCCGAAGCAGGTCAAGACCCTCGACGAGCTGGGACTCAGCAACACGCTGCAGTTCGGAGTTTTCGGATTCATCTCCAGGATCCTGCTGATCGCGCTCATCTGGTTCAACACCTTCACCTATAACTTCGGGTGGGCGATCGTCGTCCTGACGTTCTTCATCAAGCTCGCGCTCTACCCGCTCCAGCACAAGAGCAT
>JBHEPS010000063.1:10135-13596 GCA_046260175.1 Thermoanaerobaculia bacterium | reverse complement strand
CCCGTACTAAGGATGACGGAGCCGTTGCCGTTACTTCTGCCTTCTGCCTTCTGGCTTCTGACTTCGCCTTTTCTTCTGGCTTCTGGCTTCTGGTTTCTGGCTTCGGGTTTACACCCCGGCCGGTGGCGACAACGCCGGGGTGTCGGACGCCGGAGGTACGATCTCGTCGGGGGTCGGCGCGGTTGGGGTCGGAATCAGCTCAGGTGGTGTTGGCTGGAGGAAGAGGGAACGGCGCTGGCTCTCGTCCGGGTAGATCGTCAGCAGGGTGCGGTCGATCAGCCTGCTCTCCACGATCTGCGGGTTGATCGACGGCTGGAGGAGGTTCCAGTTGACGCGGAACGCCTTCGCGTACGCTTCGATTGCAGCATCGTTCTTTCCGCGGCGCTCGAGCATCAATCCCTTCTGGAAGAGCGCCGAGGCGTGTCCGGGCTTGCGGTCGAGCGTCTCGTCGAGGGCTCGCAGCGCGCCGGTCGTGTCCCCCTCGGAAGCGCGAACCAGGGCCAGGTTGTACCAGGCGGGGTAGAAGTCGCGGTCCGCGGCAATGGCCCGCCGGAACTCGCGTTTCGCGTCGCTCGGGAGGCGCTTGTCGATCAGAAGGCGCCCGAGCTCGTTGTGATACATCGGGTTCTGGGGATCGGCCGCGAGGGCGGTGAGCCAGGCCTGGATCCGGCGGTCCGTGTCGCTGCCGGTGTTGAGGTACCGGGCGTAGAACGGAGCCTCGAGGTAGGGGTTGTCGCCGAACCGGGCCTGGTCGACTCGCTGCTGAATCGACATGCATCCCGCCAGGGCGAGAGAAACGAGAGAGAGAACGAAGATTTTTTTCATGATCCCTTTGCGAGCGGTTTCGCCTTCAATTTCACCTTGCCGTCGACGATTTCCACTCGGAAGCCGACATCCTGAACCGAGTGACGGGAGCGCATCATTTCCATCTGCGAGGAAACGAGTTTTTCGACCTGCTGGAGGCTCAGTCCGCTCTTGCCGAGTTTTTCCTGAGCTTCGCTGATCTGTTCGAAAAGAACGCGGGCGGCGCCTGCCTCCGAGCCGTCGCTCACTCTTACATACGATTCACCTCCGCGCCCCGTTACGGTGGAGGGGGGGGCCGACGGAGCGTCCGGTTCGGAGGAAGGGGAAGGTTTATCGCCCTCAGCCATGGCAGCCGCCCGGCGTCGGAAGTCGAGAGGCCCCTCCTCGCGCTCCCGCATCTGCCGGGTCCACAGCTCCTTGAACTGGTTGTAGCGGCCGAGGAGGGTGTTGTAGCGGAAGCGTGCGGCGTTCTCGCGCATCCTCGACCTGCCGAGTTCCTGGACGAGGTTTTCGAGCCGTCTGCGGTCCTCGGTCGGGGGAAGCTTCCGGATGCCGAGGAAGAATAGGTCGTACTGAATCTTCAGCTTACGGAGCGACTCCTCGAAAATGGCCAAAGCCTCGTCGTTTGTCATAGGTCTCGGAACCTCTACAATACACGAGATTTCGAGGCTTTTTCATGTCTGACGACTCCTCCGGCGGCTCACGCCGCAAGTCGCGGCCGCGCGCCGGATCTCCGGCGCTGAGCCGCATCCCCTCGGTTGAGCGGCTGCTCGCGAGCGCGCCCTTCGTCCCACTGATCGAGGGATGGGGAAGGGGTGAGGTCAAGAAGCGGCTGGTCGAACAGCTCGATTCGTTCCGTCGGGAGCCGGATGGGCTGACGGCCGACGAGGCTGAGATCGCCGGGCTGGTTCGAGGCCTGGTCGAGCGAAGCCTCAGCTCGTCGCTTCGAAGCGCGATCAACGCCACCGGCATCATCATCCACACCAACATGGGGCGTTCTCCGATCGACGCTCGCGTCTGGGCCTCGGCGGCTGAGCTGGCGACGGGCTACTCGAATCTGGAGCTCGATCTCGAGACGGGCCGGCGTGGGCGCCGGGAAGGGCACGTGTCGGAGATCGCGTCCCGCCTGTTCGGATGCGAGTCGGCGATCCTCGTCAACAACAACGCCTCGGCCGTTCTGCTGCTGCTCGCCGCCAACGCACGCGATCGCGAGGTCGTCGTTTCGAGGGGCGAGCTCGTCGAGATCGGTGGGTCGTTCCGCGTTCCGGACGTCATCGTTCAGGGAGGAGCCAGGCTCCGCGAGGTCGGAACGACCAATCGAACGCGCGCAGGCGATTTCGCGGCAGCCCGCGGCCCGGAGACCGCGGCTTTTCTCCGCGTGCACCGCTCCAATTTCCAGATCGTCGGATTCACCGAGTCTCCTTCCATCGGGGAAATGGTCGCGGCCTCGAAAGAGAGCGGCGTCCCCCTCTTCTATGACGAGGGGAGCGGCCGCGTCGTCGACCTCGCTCCTTACGGGTTCGGGGGAGAGGAGACGATTCGCCAGTTGTTCGAAGCCGGAGTGGATGTCGTGACCTGCTCGACGGACAAGCTGATCGGCGCCAGCCAGGGGGGCTTGATCCTCGGCCCGCGCGAGATCATCGACCGTTGCGCCCGTCACCCGCTCATGCGCGCCCTCCGAGTCGGGAAGGAAAGCTACGCCATCGTCGCCGAAACGCTCCGCGCGTTCCTTGCGGAGAAGCACGAGGACCTGGTTCCCATCTACCGGATGATCGCTTCGCCCATCGAGACGCTCCGGGAGCGCGCCGCCGCGATTGCCGCGAAAAGCGGAGGGACCGTGATCGAAACTCGCGCTGCGCTCGGCGGTGGAACGACCCCCACGCAGAGCCTCGCCTCGGCCGGGGTGGCGTTCTCTCCCGCCGCCGGGCCGGACGCGCTGCGCGAAGCGCTGCTTCGCTGGCGCCGCCCGATCCTCGCCCGGATCGACGAAGGGCTGCTGATCGTCGACGTCAGGACAATCGACCCGGCCGACGACGAAGAGGTCGCACGGGCGGCCGGGACCTTCATGAGAGGCGTCGCTTGAAGCTCGAGCGGGTGACGCGGTCGGAGGAGGAGACGGCGGCCGTGGGACGCGAGATCGCTTCGCTTCTCCCCCGAGACGGCGTCATTCACGTAATCGGCGACCTCGGGGCCGGTAAGACGACGCTGATCCGCGCCATCGCTTCGGAGCTCGGCGCCGATCCGCTCGAAGTCGCCTCCCCGACATTCGCGATCGTCCACGAGTATCCGCTGCCCGACGGGCCGGCGATCGTTCACATCGACGGCTATCGTCTCTCGAGCAGCCGCCGTGAGTGGCTCGAGATCGGGATCGACGAGATCCTCTCCTCTCCCGGCCTCAAGTTCATCGAGTGGCCCAAAGCGGAGTTCGGCGATTTCGCCAAACGCGTCGCCGAGATCTCGGTGACCGTCGGGGGCGACGAGAGCCGGATCATCGAAATGACAAGCCAGACGTAAAGGCAAGCCAGAAGCCAGAAGCCAGAAGAAAAGGCGAAGCCAGAAACCAGAAGCCAGAAGCCAGAAGAAAGTTCAAAGGCAAACACAGAACTTGACCGGGAGAGGTGCAGATGGGCTCCCGCACCGGTAGGAAGGATCTGCAA
>JBHEPS010000063.1:0-10125 GCA_046260175.1 Thermoanaerobaculia bacterium | reverse complement strand
GTTATGACGTCGCCGCGGCGCTCCCTCAGAATGACTTGCCTCTGCCTTTCCTTCTAGCTTCTGGCTTTCAACTTCTGCCTTCGCCTTTTCTTCTGGCTTCTGGCTTCTGGTTTCTGGCTTAGTGTCTCAGCCTCCCAATCGCCCTCGGAATCGACTCCGCGACGTCGAGCGCCGCCAGGCCGATGTCCGAGGTTTCCTCGGCGAGTTGGTCGGCGGCGGATCCGTGCAGCCAGACTGCGGCGGCGGCAGCGTCCGCGGCGTCATGCCCCTGGGCGAGGAGCGTGGCGATCATCCCACCGAGAACGTCCCCCATGCCGCCGGTCGCCATCCCGGGGTTGCCGGTCGTATTGACCCGGACTTTTCCATCGGGTGACGCGATCAGAGTCTGATGACCCTTCAGGACCACGACGCATCCGCTTCGCTTCGCTGCCTCGGTGGCCGATCCGATCCGATCGGCGACGATCTCCTCGGTCGATCTGCCGAGGAGACGCCCAAGTTCGCCGGGGTGGGGCGTGAGCACGCGCGGGGCGCTTCCTTCGAGCTTCTCGATCCTGCCCGGCCATGCATTGAGAGCGCTCGCGTCGATGACGAGTGGAACCGTGATGCCGGGAAGAACCTCTCGAACGAATGCCCACGCGAGCTCTTCATCCGCGAGTCCCGGCCCGACCAGGGCGGCGTCCTTCGCGTTGATGAGCTCCAGCACCTCCGCGATTGAATCGCGCTCGGGATCGATCGCCCGGCTCATCGACTCGATCGAAACCGTGTCGACGATCCTCGCGGTCTCGACGTCGGTCAGGACGGTGACCAGACCGGCTCCCGTCCGCAGCGCGCCGCGGGCCGCCAGGATCGCCGCTCCGCTGCGTCCGGCTGAGCCGGCGAGGATCGCGATATGTCCCCATGTGCCTTTGTGAGTCTCGCTCGGACGCGGAGCATAGAAAGGGAGGACATCTGACGGAGTCGTCAGCGAGAGCGCCACGCCCTCGGCCTCCATCGCCTCGTCGGGTATGGAGATGTCGGCGACGACGATCTCGCCGCAGTGGTCGGCGGCTGGCGAGAAAATGTGCGCAACCTTCGGGGCGGCGAAAGTCACAGTGACGGCGGCTTCGACCGCCGGGCCTGGAACCGCCGCGCGCGAGGCATCGAGCCCGCTCGGCAGGTCGACGGCGATAATCGGCTTCGCGAGCGAACAGAGAGCAACGATCGCCTCCCCGCGGATCCCTGATGCCGCCGTCTCGAGCCCCGTTCCCAGGATCGCGTCGACGATCACGTCGCTGCGCGAAGCCTCGGACATCGCAAGCTCCAACTGCTTCTCGGCCTCGATCGACGTGATCGCGACGCCCAGGCGGTCGCAGCTCTCCAGATTCGTCAGCGCGTCGCCGCTGATCCTGCTCCGGTCGCCGATCAGGTGAACCGACACGTCGATTCCCCGTGCGAACAGGTGTCTCGCCGCAGCGAAACCGTCGCCTCCGTTGTTTCCCGTTCCGCAGAAGATCGCGACGCGCGCGGCCTCGGGATAGTGCTCGATCAAAGCCTCGGCAACGGCGATTGCGGCGTTCTCCATCAGCACGAGCGACGGAATTCCGAACTTCTCCGTCGTGCGGGCGTCGATGTTGCGCATCTGCTCGGAGGTCAGAATCTTCATGATCCCCCTCGTGACCCATTGTGGCCGCGGTTCTTTACCGCGACGGGGTCTCGTGGCCGCGGTTCTTTACCGCGGCGGGCTTCACCGGGAGTCCCGGCCCCGACTCATGATATGCCAACGCCGGTCACTCCGATGCTTTCCACCGCTCGAGTACCGCCCGGACGCGCGGAGCGCCGCCGCCGTCGCTGCTCGCGAGCCTCTCCAGGTCTCCGGCATGATCGAGATCGAAGCGCTCGGGGAGCACGGCCAGCGTTGCGCCGAGAGCTCGGATGCTCTCTTCGGTCTGCCCGAATACCCGCGAGGTGCCCCAGTCGATCTTCTCGAAGACGGAGGGATGGAAGGCTCCGGCGCGGCATCCGATCAGGTAGTAGCCGCCGTCGGCGGCCGGACCCACGACCCATTCGCAGCTTTTGAGAAGGCGGAAGGCGCAGAGGACGTGTTCTCGCGTAAGCGCCGGGTCGTCCACTCCGATGGCGACGATCGCTTCCGTAGGCTGGAACACGACGCGCTCGCTGAAGGCGACCACGAGACGCTCGCCGAGATCACGGCCGGATTGCATGACGGGGTTGCGGTTTCCGGAAAGCGCCGCGATCGCAGCTCCCTCGATTTCGGTGGAAGCCGTCCATGCGAGCTCGACATCGAGCTCGTCGTCGCATCCGCCGATCCCCTCGAGGACGTCCTCGACCATCGCTCGATAGATCTCGAGCGCCCGGTCGGCCCCGATATCGGCCGCAAGCCGGGTCTTGACCCGGTACTTTTCAGGAATCCTCGCGAAAACCAGCAGCTTCCTCGAGGGTCGGGTGGTCGTGGGAAAGCTTCGCATGTCGCCCTTCGGAGTATACGATCGCACCATGGTACGCGAGGGACGCCCCGTCATCGGTCTGCTCACCGATTTCGGTCAGAGAGACCCGTACGTCGCGGCGATGAAACTCGTGATTGCAGAACGTTGCGATGCCGAAATTCTCGACCTCGGCCACGAGATCTCACCCCAGGGAATCGAAGAGGCCGCATTCTTCCTGGCCTTCGTCCTTCGGAGCGTTACCAATGCCAGAAACCTGTTCGTCGTCGCGGTCGTCGATCCCGGGGTGGGAAGCCAGCGGAGGATCCTGGCCGCGCAGCGGGGACCGTTGACCCTGCTCGCACCCGACAACGGCATTCTCAGCCTGGTCGTGGGAAGCGGCTGGACCATCCACTCGGTCGAGAACGAGCGCTTCTTCCTCCCCCACGGAAGCGCGACGTTTCACGGGCGAGACCGGTTCGCGCCAGTGGCGGCTGCACTCGCAAACGGGACTCCTCTCGCGGAGCTCGGTCCCGCCGTCTCGGTGGAATCGATCAGGCGTATCGACTACACCCCGCCGAAAATCGGCATCGACGAGGTGATCGGCACCGTCATCTCGATCGACCGCTTCGGCAACGTCGTGACCGACGTCGACCCGGCGGTTCTCGGCAACCTGGGCGAGTGGGTCCTCGAGCTGGACGACCGCCGGGTGTCCCTCCATGCGAGCAATTACGAGGAGATGAGCGGGCGGGACGAGCCGTTCCTGATCGTCGGCTCGCTCGGCACCATCGAGGTCTCGGTTTCGGGTGGGAGTGCGGCGGGTCTCTTGCAACTCGAGAGGCTGAGCCGGCTCGTGCTGCGGCGTGAGGTGAA
Source organism: Thermoanaerobaculia bacterium (assembly GCA_046260175.1). Taxonomy (GTDB): domain Bacteria; phylum Acidobacteriota; class Thermoanaerobaculia; order Gp7-AA8; family Gp7-AA8; genus JBHEPS01. The sequence continues at coordinate 6,832 of JBHEPS010000063.1, read as the reverse complement.
AGAGGGATGAGTGATGCCGGACGACGGGTGAGGGTAGCTCTGATCGCCCTCTGGTTCGTCGTCGCTGTTCTCGCGCTGACGTGGATGCTCGCGGGGATCCCACTCCGATCCGCCCGCGAGGCGCTTCTCGATGGAAAAGCGGAGGAGGCGGCCTCGAGGCTCCAGCTCTGGTCCCGAGCACGGCTCCGTCCGCACGACTACGAGCAGCTGCTGTCTGCCTCGCTCCTCATGGCTGGGCAGCGCGAAGCCGCCGATGAGTGGCTCGGTCGTGTCGCCCGCCGCCCGCCCGACTGGTTTCCTGCCATCGACAAGCAGGAGGTCGGCCGCCTGATGATCAACCGCGGCCTCTACTCCGATTTTCTGCGGTGGGACTCGGCTGTCCGCATCCGAAGGGAACCGGAGGAGGTACGGCTCTACCGCGCCGCGGCGCAATTGGGTGAGGGACGGTTCGACGAGGCCAGGACGACCGTGGCGTCGATCCGCCGCTCGGCTGTCGACTCCAATCGCCTTGCCGCGCTGGAGGCTGGAATCGCGCGGCGAAGCGAGGGGTCGTTTCCGCTGGTGCTCGACAGGACCGGACAGCCGATCGCAATCTGGCAGATCGCAAACAACGATCTGGTCGCGGTGAACGCGGATTTCGAGCCCCTCATCGATCGCGCCTGGGGAGACCTCACGCTCGAGGCGAGCCTGGGGCCCGCCGACACCGCGAGCATCCTCGAGACGACGCTCGACTCCCGGATTCAGCGGGCGGCGATCGCCGCTCTCGGATCGTATCGCGGCTCTCTGGTGGCGATCGATCCCCGGACGGGCGACCTCCTGGCGGCCGCGACGACCAGAGGGACCGGCGAGGCGGTGAACCTGGCCTTCGCGGGGATGTACGAGCCGGGAGGGGCGATGGCGGTCGTCACGGGGCTGGCCGCCATCGAGAAGGGGGAGCCGTCGATTTTCCCGCTCGACTGTCCCGGATATCTCGAGCTCGGCGGAGGGCGCCTGCTCGACTGGGCGGCACACGGGCGCATTGAGTCCCTCGAGGAGGGTGTCGCCGTCTCGTGCCAGGTCGCTCTGGCCCGCCTCGGCGTGGAGACGGGGTGGCCCGCGATCGAGTCGATGCTCGAGCGGCTTCGATTCGGCGGATCGGCAAGCCTCGGCCCCATGGACGTCCCGCTCGGCAGACGTTCGGGGCCAGTGGAGAGCGCCATGGCTCTCGCGCAGACCTCCGCGGGACACGAGACCGTTCGTCTGAGCGCGCTCCATCTCGCCATCATCGCTTCGACCATCGCCAACGATGGGACGATGACCTTTCCACGGCTGAGTCGAGGCCGCCGCTCCATTCTCGGCGAACCGATCGGTGTCCCGTCCGATCGGCTCGCGACCCGGGTGGTCGATGCGCCGACGGCGCGGAGGATGGCGGAGGCGATGTTTGCTTCCGCGACTCATCCGCGCGGGAGTGCGAGAAGCGCGGTCGGAGCGGGAATCCCGTCGATCGCCGTTGCAACCGGAATCGGCGGAGATCCTCTCGGCGGGTACGACGGGATCGCGGTTGGGTTCGCGCCAGCCGAGAATCCGACGATCGCGTTCGGCTTCGTCGCCGAGAACGCAGGGGTTGCGGATCGCGCCGCCGCGGCCATCCTCCATCAGTTCCTGCTGGGGGTTCCGTTCGAGTAGTGGCAGGACGCCACTCGTCCTATAATCGGGCTCGATGTCGCGAGATCGCCGCAGGGCCGAACGCTACCGGACGCCGTACATCCCGGTGCAGCTCGGGGAGGTCAATGGTGAGCTCATCGATCTGAGCCTTTCCGGCGCCGCCGTCCTCCATCGCTCGCCGGTGAAGGAAGGCGAGGTCTGCACCTTGATCTTTCCGACCTACGGCGGAATCTATGTTCCTTCGCGCGTCCTGCGCTCAGTCGTTCAGGTGCAGAGAGAACGGGGTGCCCCCGAGTACATTTTCCGCTCCGCGATTTCCTTTCTCCCGATGGGGAAGGAGGAGGAGGGTCCGCTCAACGAGTTCCTCTCCCTGCAGATCGAGCGGTTGAACCGCGAGAAGGCCGCCGCGGCAGCCGCCGCCGAAGAAGCCGGAGCCGGGGAAGCGTGATCAGACCCGCAGAGCCGGTGGAAGCAGCGACTGATTGAAAGCTCAGCGTCTGGCGCCGGCGGGGTATGCGGACGACCCGGTACGGACGACGGTCGAGATGTGGCTCGAGGCGACCGGCTCGCCACTTCGCGGCTCCCTGAGCCAGATCACGAACGTGTAGATGCCCGGGCCGTTGTCGAGGGAGCCGCGGAAGACGAACTTCCCTCCGGCGGTGACGGTAAGGCCGCCCTCTTCACGCATCGCGCCGGCGAAGCGCGCAAGCCCTTCCCCGGCTCCCGCATCGCGGCGGGCGGGAGGAGGCTGCGCCGCCCAACGGCGTTGCGGAGCCGGGATGTCGTAGGACTCGATCCTGTTCGCCGCCGCCGCTGAAAGCGAGCGCGGAAGCTGTTCCCAGTGGAGCGTCGCGGCGACGACGTCCCACCCTTCTCGCGCCGTGCCGGTCACCGAGATCCGTTCTCCCGCCCGCGCGGCCGGTGCCGGGGTCGTCGCCCAATCGACGTTTTTGCGCAGCAGCAGCTGCACCATCCGGAACTCCCCCCGCACCCAGGCGATGCCGACGCCCAGATGGGTCGCGTGCGGATCGAGAATCGTCTTGCGATGAGAGTCGCGCGGAGGCCTCTCGGCCATCATTGCGTCCTGGGATCGGCGGGCCAGATCGAGAATGGCCGCCCCCTCGAAGGGGTAGTTCGCCGACCAGGCGACCGCGTTCTCGAGGACGGCGTCCGCAACTCCGATCGCCGAGTAGCGGGCGTACGGGGGAAAGCCGTCGAGGGAGAAGTGCCCGACCGTTCCCTCCCGGATCTGCTGCTCGCACCATGCGTCGAGGGCCTCATTCAGCTCGGGGGCGAACGCGAGTGGAGGGAGGGCGTGAGCGGCGCGGTCCGCATCCACGCGCTCGGCGATGAGCGCGCGTGCAGCTGCGCGAACGGGCGACTCTGATCCCGCGATCGCCCCGGAGGCGGCGAGAAGGATCAGCGCGAGCCAGTGCGCCAGGATCTTCGTCGGAATGCGTCTCATGAAAGTTTGAAGTTTAACCTCGCTCGCATTGATCAGCCGGCCCGATCCTCGTCTCTCGGCGAAGGCGCCTCGACCAGCGGAAGCTCGACCGAGATGAGAAATCCGTCGGGACGGTTCTCGGCGCGGATGCTGCCGCCGTGATCCTCAATCGATTTTCGGGCGATTGCGAGTCCCAGGCCCGTTCCGGTCGACTTGGTCGAGAAGTAAGGATCGAAGATGCGGGAAAGGAGGGCGGGATCGACTCCAGGGCCGCTGTCGAGAACGGAAATGGTGATCCGGTCGACGTTCGAGTGAGAGGCGAGCTCGACCCGCCCGCCGTCCGGCGTCGCCTGGAAGGCGTTCTCCGTGAGGTTGATCAGCGCTCCCCGAAGGAGCCGCTCGTCTCCCCAGAAGCTTCGGGGCGTGCTCGCATCGATCGTCGTGGTCAGCTCGACCCGTCGCTCGGCGCCTGGCCGATAACTCGCCGCGATCTCCTCGAGCAGAAGCCGCAGGTCCAGAGGCCTCCGCTGCAGCTCGCGAAGGGATGCGTAATCGCTGAATTCTTTCGACGTCTCCCTCAGGGTCTCGACCTGCCGGAGGATGTTGGCCACTCCGATCCGGACGGCCTCGGGAAGCCGTTCGCTGTCCCTTTCGGCAATCGCCCGCAGGTGCTCTGCGGTGAGCTGAATGGGGGTGAGAGGGTTCTTGATCTCGTGCGCGACCTGGCGGGCCATCTCGGCCCACGCTTCGAGCCGGTTGGACCGGAGGATCTCGGTCACATCCTCGCCGATCAGCATCCTCTCTTCGCTCCCCGGCAGCGGGACGACGGAGAAGCGGATGGTGCGGACCGCCTCGTCGACGGCGACCTGAATCTCGCTCGTCCGGATCTGGCTGGATCCGTCCGCCGACTCCAGCAGTTCGCTCACCGTCTCGAGCCTGGGGTCGAACGTTTCTCCCATCGCGTGCTCGTCGCGAATCTGCCACAGCTCGCGGGCTGCGCGGTTTGCCGCGACGAGCCCCAACTCCCCGTCGAGCACGACGACGGCTGCCGTGACGTTCTCGAGCAGCGTCTGGAGCCGGTCGCGCTCGTGGCGAAGATCCTCCTGCTGCCGCTTGATCGATCCCGACATGTCGCGGAACGTCGTCATCAGGAGCCTCAGGTCGGGATCGGCGGGTGAAGTCATCGGCGTGTCGAACCGCCCCGCCGCCACGTTGCGCGCGCCGGTGACCAGTTCCTGGACCGGGCCGATCATCGCGCCCGAGGCGCGCCACGCGACCACGAGCGCCGCAGCCACGATCACGATGAGCAGCAGGTAGATCGTCGTGGCGAGATCGTTGACCTGCTCCTCGATCTGCCGGGCCTGCACGATGAATGGGAGCGCAAGCGTGTACTCGCGGCGTTCTCCGAGAAGGATCGGGCTGTAGATCTCGATGAATCGCTCCGGATCGCCCTGATGCTCGGCGAACACGATGTCGCGCCCCCGCAGGACGCTCTCCGCGAAGACTCTCCCGGGCAGCCGCGGCGACTCGACGTGCGCGGTGAACAGGTCACGCCGGCTCGAAGCGATCACCTCGCTCTCGGAGTAAAGGTGGAGATCGTGGCCGATCACGCGCGCGAGCCAGGTCAGGATCGGGTCGGTCAGCACCTGTTCCGGCAGCGCTTCTTCCGAAGCGTCGAGGTAATCCTCGACCACGCGCTGGGCCGTGTTGAGCGCCGCCTGTCCCCGATCGAGGTACTCGGACTCCAGCCGGTCTGCGAGGTAGGCCCGAACGAAGATCACGAACAGAAGCAGAGGAAGCAGCACGACCCCGGCCAACCAGAGCGAAGTTCGAGTGCGGAAATCGAGCGATCCGGGCAGGCCGCGCAGAACCGACCCGATGCTCTTACGCGTGTAGATCGCCAGGGCCATGAGTCCGAACAGCGACGCCCAGACCGCGATCGTCCCGGCGCGCCTCAGGTCTTCCACGCGCGAGGGGAGTCGTAGTGGAAAGGCGAAGATCGCCTCACCCGCCCTTCGCAGATACGCGTAGTCTCCCGCGGGCGTGGAAATCCATCGTCCCTCACCCGATGCAAGCTCCTCGAAGTATGTCGTCGCGCTCTGGGGAAGATGGAGATCCCTCCCGCCGAGCAACGTTCCGTCCCGATCGAACACGACGGGCTCGAGCCGGTACCGGTGAGATTGCCCCGCTGGCTCCCGGGCGTCCACGAAGAAGGGGCGGTAGATATCCGCCATTGCCGTCGCCCCGGGTTCGGCGGGATTGACGATGTGAACCGTCCCCTGTGCGCGGATGGATTCGCCTTCGCGCAGGTCGAATCCGTAATGCAGCAGCTCGCGCGTCGTCTTTCCGATCTTCAGCGTCTCCCCTTCGTCGCCATCGGCGAACTGTGGAAGTCCGACGCCGAACCGGCTGAGCCGGTCCCCGTCGCGATCGCTCACCTGGATCACCACGGGAACGTCCCAGTCGGCCAGGTTCGATCGAAGCCAGAGAGCATAGGCGAGGTCGCGGAGGTAGGTCCGGTCGAATGTGTCGGGGAGGATCTCGCTCAGGTCGACATCCGTCAGATCGTCCCGGAGGATCTCCTCCATCATTCCCAGCTCGCTCTCCCCGGCGACCAGGGGGGCGAAGGTTTCCTCGACGAACCGCGCCATTCCCTCGCGCTCGAACAGAGCGATCGGCGGATAGACGACGAGAGCCACGAGGGCGACTCTCGCGAGGACCGCCGTCCGTCTCTCCCTGAGCCACGCCTCGCTGAACAGGGCGGCGATCATTCCGCCCGCCGACGCCAGCAAAGCCTCGGTTCGCACCGGCGGGTCGCCAATCCAGGCCACTGCACCGATCGCCGCCAATGTAACGGCGGCCGGCACGAGCGCTCCGCGGAAACTTCCACGGTGCCTTCCGGTCTGCACCGCCGCAATTCCGGCGAGGATGACCGCCGCCAGCAGCACGCTTTGAACGGCGTTCTCGGGGATCAGATGGGAGGGCACCGGGGAGACGCGCGAGTTCGCGACGAGATTTTCGAGCAGTCGCACGATGCCGAGCGTCGCCAGCGCCATCGCCGCGCCCTGAGCGATCCCGATGGCCACGGTCCAACGAGAGCCCCGAAATCTCATGATCAGGTGCGCCGCTCCGGCCGCCGTCAGCATCGTGAGAAGCAGGTCGATTGGAGAGCGGCTGAAGGGGCCGAGAAGACGCGACGCGAAGACCTCGAACCCGAAGAGCGCTCGGGGGTCCGCGGCGACGTTCATCTCGATCAGCGCACAGCGAGCGAGGATCAGTGCCGTCGCGGCGCCGGCGGAAAAAGCGAGTGTCGAGGGGAGTGCCAGGAGAATGCCCGCAGCGACCAGGAGGAGTCCGGCCGCGATGGCGATCGCCGAGGCGGTGTGCGCGCGGCCTCGGATCTCCTGCGACATCGCGTCCGGCGGGCGGAGGTCGAGGTCTGCCTGCAGAGACCCCTCGGGACGCTCTGCGAGAACGAACCGCCTCGCGCCGGAGGCCGGCGTGAGGGCGCCCGCGTGAAGCCGCGCCGTGGCGATTCCCTCCCCGGCGATCGCCCGGATCTCTTTCGAAGAGAAGTTCGGGACGCGCTCGTATACGTCGACCGTCCACTCCCGGCCGGGGACCTCAATGGGAGCCCTTTCATTGAGATAGAGGTTCGTGACGTCGAATCGCCAGGGGCGCGCGTCGAGGCCGGGAAGGTCCTCGCCCCACCAGGCCACGAGACGTCCCGAGGGGTCCATCACC
>JBHEPS010000062.1:5467-14327 GCA_046260175.1 Thermoanaerobaculia bacterium | reverse complement strand
CGATGCGGCAGGTAATCCAGGATTTCTTTTATGTTCAGCATGCTCTCTCCAGGGTCATTCGCTTCCGCTCTTTCGCTCGAGTGCCTCGAGCCGCGCGAGAATGTCCGGCAACCTGCGGGTGAGCGCCTCCGCTCTCAGGTGCTCTCGCAGCGGGCGGGCCGGACTTCCCGCCAGCGTGATCGGGCCCTCGAAGTCTTTCATGACTGCCGACTGGGCTGCGACCATCACTTTCGCCCCGATTCGCACATGGCCCGACACTCCGGACTGCCCGGCCAGAACCGCGTAATCACCGACCTCGCACGAGCCGGCGAGTGCCGTCTGCGCGACGATCAGACATCCCTTTCCGATCCGGGCGTTGTGCGCGACCTGAACGAGATTGTCGATCTTCGTACCCGCTCCGACGACGGTCTCGCCGAGTGCCGCGCGGTCGATGGTCGTGTTCGCCCCGATCTCGACGTCGTCCTCGATCCGCACGATGCCGATCTGCGGGATCTTGTGGTGAGTGCCGCCGCTGCTGGCAAACCCGTAACCATCCGCTCCGATCACGACGCCGGAATGGACGATACAGCGGCGCCCGATTCTGCAGCCGTAGTAGACCGTGACGCCGGGGTGAAGAATCGTGTCGTCCGAGATCTCGGCGCCTACGCCGACATGCACCCCTTCGAACAGCACGACACGGTCTCCGATCGTCGCCCCTTCCCCCACCGTGGCGAACGCTCCGATACGGACGCCCTCCCCAAGCCGGGCCGAAGATGCGATGCGAGCATCGGGCGAGATCCCCTCCGGAAGCGGAAACCCCGAAAAGAACTTCTGCAGCACCATTGCGAGGGCCAGATAGGGATCGCGCACCCGAATCCATCGCGCCGAATCACCGGACATCCCTCGCTCGACCAGGACCGCTCCCGCGCGCGTGGTCGCCAGGAACTTCTGGTACTTCGCATTTGCCAGAAAGCTCAGGTCCTCGGGCCCTGCTTCGCCGAGCGCACGGGCGCCCGTGACCCGCCGGTCGCGGTCACCTTGAAAATCACCTTCGACCAGGTCAGCGATCTCTCCGAGAGTCACGGTCGGCATTCGGGAGCGCATTGTACCCGCCCGGACGGCCGGGACAAAAAAAGCCCCCGGACGCGTGCGCCGGGGGCCCTGTAATCACTTCATCCGGAGCCGATCAGCCTTGCGGACGCTCGTTATATCGCTTGATCACCGTGTCGGTAATCTCGATCGCCGGCGAGGCGTAGACGAGACCCGACTCGAACTTGTTGAAAATGGCGGCGAAGCCCATTTCCTTACCGAGCTCGTCGATGAGGGGCATGATCTGGGCCTCCATCGCCTGGAGCTCGCGGTCGCGGGCTTCCCCCAGTTCGCGCTCGGCGTCCTGCCCGGCGCGCTGGAGAAGAATCCGGCGATCGGAAATCTGCTTCTGCATTTCCGCGATCTTTTCGGCGCTGAGCGACAACCGCTTCTGGCTCAGCTCGGTATCGAGCCCACGAATCTCGTCGTCCATCTTCTTGAGTTTCGCGGTCCGCTCTTCCTGCATCTTCCGAAGCTTCTCGAGAGCGGCCTTGCCGGATTCGGACTCCGCCAGAACCCGCTGAACGTTGATGACCGCGATCCTTGCGGGCGCGGTGGTCTGCGCCATCGCCGGTACGGCGAGCGCCACTGCCAATCCAATGGAAACGAAAACCTTCTTCATGGTCTCTCCTTTTATCCACGGCCCAATCGGGGCCTCTAAGCTTGCGAGGTGTCTCGGTCGCGTCCTCGACTCAGAACGTGTTTCCGATGGAGAACTGGAAGGACTGGAAGTTGTCCCCCGGCTGCTCGTCGACGTTGACCGCATAAATGAAGCGAAGCGGGAACTGGAAAACGGGCAGAAAGATCCTCAGTTCCGCCCCCGCCGTGTAGCGGAACTGCGATATGTCTAGCTCTTCCTTGTATGCGTATGCCTGACCGGCGTCGGCGAACAGCACGAGCCGAAGCGGGTCGTTGATCCGGTAGAGGTACTCGAGATTGGCCACCCCGTACTTGTAGCCGCCAACCCGCTGGAGGTTGCCGTTGATCTCTTCGCGAGGAACGAGCGTGTAGGACTTGAATCCTCGCACCGAGTATTCGCCGCCCACATAGAAGCGCTCACTGAAAGGCACGCACAGGCGGCTGTTCGGGTCGGTCGACACCAGATCGCTCGTGAAGTGAGCGCAGTCATCATCCTCGGTTGGGAAGATCTGCCCACCCTCGAGATTCAGACTCCAGGCACTGCGCCGGCTGAGCGGATGCCACCTGGTGAAGTTGATGACGGGCTTGACCAGATTGATCGTTCCGCCGAGCGGGCCGCCGGAGTAATTCATGACCACGCTCGCCTTGGTTCCCCGAAAGGTGTCGAACGGGTTGTCACGCGAGTCGTACCGGTAAGCCGGCACGAAAGTCGAGGTCGTGTACTGGTTGTCGCGGATCAGCGGCAGAGGAACGTTTCCGTTGTCGTCCGGGAAAGGAACCAGCTCGCTTCGCTCCTTCACGTCCTGGAGAGCATAGACGAAGGAGATGCTCTCGAACCGGTCGAGACGGAAGCCGTATGCCAGGCTGCCGCCCATCGCTTCGCTCTGAATGCCGATCGCCTCGGGTAGCTTGGTCTCACGATTGAAGAGCGAGATCCCGAACGAGTGGGGACGATCGAGGAACCATGGATCGGAGTAGGACAGGCTGAAGAAGTCCTGCCGCGCCCCGCTCTGGAAGCTGACGCCCAGATTCTCTCCCTCGCCGAGGAAGTTGCGGGTCGCGAACATCAGCTGGCCGAAGAACCCGTAGGCCTCCGAGTAGCCGCCGCCGAACTGGACGTCGTTCTTTCCTTCTTCCTGTCCCTTGACCGTGATGTCGACGGTTCCAGTCTCCTGGTTGACCCGGAAGTCGGGGTTCTCGGTCACCTTGAAGTACCCAAGCTGGCCGAGCTTGTACATGCTCGCCTTGAAGGTCTCCATGTCCATGATGTCTCCCTCGGAGAGGAAGATCTCCCGGCGCAGCACTTTATCCTTGGTAACCGTGTTTCCCTTGAACTCCAGCCGTCCGAGCCGGAACTGCTCCCCTTCGTAAACCTGAAGGTGAACGTTGACGACGTCGTTTTCCACCTCGACGTACTGAGGATTGATGTAGGCGTAAATGTAGCCGCGGCGGCGATAGGCCTCTTCGAAGAGCTCGATTCGATCCTGAATCGGCTTCCGGCTGAGAGTCTCCCCCTTCTCGAGTGGGAAGTTGCCGAGCAGCTGCTCGCCGGTGAACACCGTATTGCCGGTCGCCGTGATCTCGCCGAACTGATGGACGACACCCTCCTGAACCGGCACCACGATCCGGACCCGCTCTTTTCTCGTCGTCGTGATCTGTGGGTCGCCGAGGACCACGTCCTTGTATCCATGATCCAGATAGAAGTTGCGGACGCGCTCGAGATCGGCGTCGAGCTTGGAGGGGACGTAAACGTTGCGCTTCCGCGCCCAGGTATAGAGGTTGTGAGACTTCACTTCTTCCATCTCGCGGCGGAGCCGTCGATCGGAGAAGCGCTCGTTGCCGGTGAACTCGATCTCTGCGACCCGGGCCTTGATGCCCTCGGTGATCTCGAAGACCACGCGACGCTCCGCGGGATCGATCATCTCCTCGAGCGACGTCCCCACCGTCACGCCCTCGAAGCCGCCCTCGGAATATGCGGTTCGGATCGTCTCGGCCGCGCGGCGGATCGTCGTCTGCTCGAGCGTGTTCCCCACGTGGAGGTCGATGTTCGCCGCGTCCAGCGCCTCGGTGATCTTCGACAAACCCAGGTTCTTGTTGCCGCGATACTCCACGGCGCCGATCCGAGGGCGCTCGACCACAGTGACCGTGACCGCCACGCCTCCGGCCGACCTGACGGCGTCGATCCGGATGTCGTCGAACAATCCGGTCTGCCACAGGTTCAGGAAGTTGCGCTGCAGCCCGGACGGGTCATACGGGTCGCCCGGATTCAGGCCGAGGTAAACGCGGATCGTGTCGCGAGCGACCGAGGTGTTACCGACGATCTCGACATTCTCGATCGGTTGCCCAGGCTGGGGATCTTCGACCGTCTGGGCCCCGAGGAGCCCGGCCGCGAGGACGAGAAGTAGCAGATAAACGGGGAGTCGTTTCATCACGAGTTCAGAAGTTGGCTCCTGCTTGGACGCTCGAGGGCGCGGAATCGTTTCGCACGGGGAAAAGGGCGGGTGATTCTACCCGTTTCGGCCCCTGACGGACCGCGCTCGGACCTTCGACTCCCTGCCTGGCGCGCCCCGACTCACCGCATAAGGGAACGCGGTGGAGTGAATATTCCGGGAAACAGAGCCCACTCAGGAGCCGGCGTACGTCGCGCGCCCCCCTCCGAACGACCCCACGCCCCCTCTTCTCAGTGTGCGGCCAGGTGCTGCCAGACGGCCCGCGAGATCGCGGCGATCAGATCACTCGCCGGCCCGGGATCCTGGAAGCCCCGGGTCAGTACGACGAGAACGTAGGGGCGCCGTCCGGGCGGATAGACGATCGCCGCGTCGTGGCTGATTTTCGTGATGTTGCCCGTCTTGTTCGCGACTACGATTCCTTCGGGCACGCCAGCGGGAATCTTGCTGCGGAACTCCTGTCCTCTCAGAATCTCGACCATCGTGCGGCTCGCGCCGGGGCTGACCGCCTTCTGCTCGGCAATGGCCTTCATCACGAGCATCATGTCCCAGGCTGAGGTGACGTTGTTGAGCCCTGCTTCGTAGGCCTTTTCGTCCTCGACGCCGCGAAGGACGCGGATGTCGTCGGCGCCGAGCCGCTTCATCAGGTCCATGACCGCGCCGGGCCCGACCAGCTCGATCAGCAGGTTGGTGGCGAGATTGGAGCTCCGGACAATCATCCTCCGGAGCAGTTCCTCGACGGTGACGGTCTCTCCCGTTTTCTCGTAGAGCTCCGGGTCCCCGTCCTCTTCCGCGAGAAGGACGAACGCCGAGCCGTCGACGATCGAGGCGAACTGGTTGCGGACCATGACCGGATGCTCGAGGGAAAGGCGCCCTCCGTCCACGGCCTCCATGACCGCGAGCATCACCGGGACCTTCATGGTGCTCGCGGCGTGCATCACTTCATCTCCCGAACGAGCAAGCTGGAACCCGGTTTCGAGGTCCCAGAGTGCGATGCCGACGCTCTTGTCTTCGCCCGCGGAAGCGATCAGGCGGTCGAGCTCCGCCCCGAGGTCACCGGAGTCCCGGAAAGTGGTACAGGAAATCGCGAGGAGGATGAGTGGAGTGGCGAGCATCCGTTTCATTTGCCGCCATTCTAGTGGATGAAAATCAAAAAGGCCGGACCCTGGGGGGGGCCCGGCCTTCGAAGACACTGAAAGCAGGTTCAATCGACCACGTTGGTAACCACGTCGGCGGATGGGGAAGAGATGGCGATCCGGTCGTCTTCGAGCACGAAGTCGACGCGCTCGATTCCTTCGTCCTTGTGGCGAATCAGGAACTCGGAGAGCTCGTCCTCGATGAAGCGCTGGATGGCCCGACGCAGGGGGCGGGCTCCAGAATTCGATTCCTCTCGAGCGCGCCCGATCAACCACTCGATCGCGGGGGCGTCGACGCCGATGGTGACGCCCTTGTGGGCGAGCGCGAGGTTGACGTCGTCGACCAGAAGCAGCGCGATCTCGCGAAGCTCGGTGTCGGTGAGCGGATTGAAGATGATGACGTCATCGATCCGATTGATGAACTCGGGCGAGAACTCCCTCTTGAGCTCGGCCTGGATGAGGAGCTCGATATCGCGCTGCTCGGCTTCGCCGGTCTTCTCCCGGAACCCCATCATTCCCTTGGTCGCCAGATGCCTGGTACCGAGGTTGGACGTCATGATGATGAGGGTATTGCGGAAGTCGACCTGATTGCCGAGCGAATCGGTGAGGATTCCGTCCTCGAGAATCTGGAGCAGGATGTTCGAGATGTCGGGATGAGCCTTCTCGATCTCGTCGAGCAGGACGACCGAGTAAGGGCTGCGCCGAACGCGTTCGGTGAGCTGTCCGCCTTCCTCGTGGCCGACGTAGCCGGGAGGAGAGCCGATGAGCTTCGAGACGGCGTGCTTTTCCATGTACTCGGACATGTCGAAGCGGATGAGGTGCTTCTGGGAGCCGAACAAATACTCGGCCAGGCGGCGGGCCACCTCGGTCTTTCCGACGCCCGAGGTCCCGAGGAAGACGAAGGATCCCATCGGACGATTGGGAGAGGCGACCCCGAGGCGCGAGCGGCGGATGGCGCGGGCGATCGCCCGGATGGCCTTGTCCTGGCCGACGACGCGACGCATGAGCGTCTCTTCCATCTGGAGCAGCCGGACAGCCTCGTCGGCCTCCAGGCTCGTGACCGGAATGTCGGTCCATGAGGAAATGATCTCCTCGATGTCCCGGGCGGTGACCTCGATGGTCTCCTCGCCGTTGTCTTCACGCTCCTGCTTGAGCCGCTCGATCTCGTCCTTGAGCTCGATCTCCCGCTCTCGGAGATAGACCGCTTTCTCGAAGTCCTTATCGGAGATCGCCTTTTTCATCTCCTTGACGATGTTGCGAGTCTCGGACTCGAGGCGACGCAGGTTCTGCGTGTCGGCTACCCGGCGCAGCTTCACCTTCGCCCCGGCTTCATCGAGGATGTCGATGGCCTTGTCTGGAAAGAAGCGGTCCGTGATGTATCGGTTGGATTGATAGACGGCGGACTTGATGGCCTGGTCGGAGTACTTGACCTTGTGAAACGACTCGTACCGCTCCTTCACGCCGTCGAGGATGAGCAGGGTCTCGGCTTCGTTCGGAGGCGCGACATTGATCGCCTGAAAGCGCCTGAGGAGCGAGCGGTCCTTTTCGATGTAGCGTCGGTACTCGCGGATCGTCGTCGCGCCGATGCAGGAGATCTCTCCGCGAGAGAGCGCCGGCTTGAGGATGTTGGCCGCGTCGAGCGAGCCCTCCGCCGAGCCAGCCCCGATCAGGGAGTGGATCTCATCGATGAAGATGATGATCTCCGTGTTTTCTTTGAGCTCCTTGATGATCCCCTTGAGCCTCTCTTCGAACTGCCCGCGATACTTCGTTCCGGCGACGATCAGCGAGAGGTCGAGAGAGAGGATCCTCTTGTTGGCGATGAACAGAGGAACGTTGCCGTCGACGATTCGCTGCGCGAGGCCTTCGACGATCGCGGTCTTTCCGACTCCGGGCTCGCCGAGCAGGATGGGATTGTTCTTGGTCCTGCGCGAGAGGATCTGGATGATGCGGTCGACCTCCTTCTCGCGGCCGACGAGAGGATCGAACTGACCCTGATGCGCCATCTGCGTGAGGTCGCGCGCGTACTCGGCGAGGAACGGGAGCTCCTTTTTCTGCTTGTCCGCCTCGCGCTCCTTGAGGATGGAGATCGTCTCCTCGCGGACTCCGTAGACATTCAGCCCCTTCGAGGTCAGGATCCGGGCAGCCGTCGAGGACTCCACGCGGAGAATCCCGATGAGCAGGTGCTCGGTCCCAACGTACTGATGAAGCATCGATTCCGCCTCATGGGAGGCGTAGGCGAGGATCTTCTTGGCTTCTTCCGAAAGAGGAAGCTCGGCCGAGGAGGAGATCCGATCGACGAACAGTCGGTCGCCTTCCACTTCCCTGCGGATCTGTTCCGGCTTGATGTTGAACCGGTTGAAGATCTCCTTGATGATGTCCTCGCCTTCGCGGAGGACCCCGAGCAGGATGTGTTCGGATTCGATCACGCGAGACCCGAGTTTCGAGGCCTCGTAGCGGGCGAAGAAGAGGGCGCGGCGGGCTTTCTCGTTATATTTTTCGAACATGGTCGATCGGAATACCGCTTCTCATCTCAAAAACGCGGTCACATCGCGCCGCGAGATCTCGATTGTGCGTCACGATCACCGATGTGAGCTGTCTTCTTTGATGACATTGTCTCATTAATTCGAAGACTTTTTCGCTCGTCTCGAGGTCGAGATTTCCAGTGGGCTCGTCGGCCAGAAACAGGACCGGCTCCCCCAACAGGGCGCGGGCAATCGCTACTCGCTGCTGCTCGCCACCCGAGAGCTGGTGCGGGTAATGATGCATGCGCCCGGCCAGCCCCAGTTCCACTAATAAGTTTTCCGCCTTCTGCAACGCCACCTTCTTCGGGATTCTTCCAATCCACGCCGGCATCGCCACGTTCTCGACCGCCGTGAACTCGGGCAGCAGGTGGTGAAACTGAAACACGAACCCGACGTTGCGATTGCGAAACCGGGCCAGCTGGTCGCCCGTCATCCCCGTCAGATCGTCCTCTCCCACGCGGATCGTCCCGGAGTCGGCCCGATCGAGTCCTCCCAGCAGATGCAGAAGAGTCGACTTCCCGATGCCCGAAGGGCCCACCACCGCGAGCATTTCCCCCTTTTCCACGTCGAGGTCGAGATGCCGCAGCACCTCCACGGGAACGGCGGCGTCGCGGTACACCCTGGAGAGCGCTCGAGTCCGGAGGAATGCCATTCCGGAGGATTATAGAAGTGAAGCCGCGGCTTCGGGCCGCGGCTTCATGGAAAAAGTGCATTCGGGGCTGCTCAGAAGTTCTGTGTATGCACCGTCACGCTGCTGTTTTGCCGAAGCTCGGTTCCGAGCTGGTTGAGCAGAGGCATGATGACCGTGCCTCGCGATCGCATCATCGAGCGACGGATCTCGTCGCGGACACTCCCGAATGGACGGGGGCCTCCCTCCCTCCGCTCCTCGACGAAAACGATGTGATATCCGAACTGGGTCTTCACCACCCCGCTCGCCTCACCCGGTTTGAGCGCGAAAGCAACCTTTTCAAAATCAGGCGCCATCGTTCCGGGAGAAAAGTACCCGAGATCCCCTCCGGTGCTCGCCGCGCCGTCCTCCGAGAACTTC
>JBHEPS010000062.1:490-5457 GCA_046260175.1 Thermoanaerobaculia bacterium | reverse complement strand
GATCGCTTCCTGCACGATTAGTTTCCTGCGGACGTAGGAGTCCACGTAGATCAGCTTGCCGCCGTTGCGCTCGTACCCTTCCCGCACTTCGATCGGCAGTCTCTCCCAGGCGGCGTCCAGTTCCGCCATCGTGATCTGCTCCCCGTTGACCGTCGCGGCGAGCGGCTGTTCCTGCTCGGCCGTCTGCCCGAACACGGCCGGAGCCGCGATCGCCAGCGCCAGCGCGATCCATTGCATGTTTTTCATGGTTCCTCCAGCTCAGAAATGCGAACCGCGCTCGCGCGGGTCTGCGCCTGATAGACGGCGGGACCAACGCAAAGGTTCCGCCGCGACATTCCGAGGCGAACTCTGGCAAAATTTTCTGTCAAGGCTCTTCTTGTCTTTTCCACAGGCTGTGGAAATCATTTCGGAAAGCGCAGGATCCCCGCGCCTAGGGCCGTTCATGAGTGCGGATATCCTGCGGAACCCGGGAGGAAAGAGTCCCGAGAGAGAGGAATCCGGCGACAATCGCCAACTCGATGGCTTCTCTACCAGCTGTAGAACTGCGTCTTGATCAACCGCTGCCCCAGAATCCGGAGGCGGAGCGGTCGGTCCTCGGGTCGATTCTGCTCGACCCGACCTCGCTCGACCGCGTGGCGGAGAAGCTGCGCGTCGAGGACTTCTACCGCGACTCGCATCGCCAGATCTTCTCGGCCATGATGGAGCTGTCCGAGCGGAGCCGTGCGATCGATCTGCTCACGATCAAGGAAGAGCTCGCCCGCAAAGCGAGACTCGACGAGGTCGGTGGCGCCGCCTACATTTCCTCGCTCGTCGACGGGATCCCGGATATCGCGAACGTCGACCGCTACGCGGAGATCGTCCGCGAGAAGTCGACCCTCCGAAAGCTCATCCTGATGGGGAACCGGGTGATCCAATCCGCGCTCGATCGCCCCGAGGGCCCAAGCGAGGTCCTGGGCGAAGCGGAACGGCAGATCTATCAGATCGCCGAGCAGGGAATCTCCACCGGATTCACACCGATCGACCGGATCACGCGCACGAACATGACGGCGATCGAGCAGACCCAGCACGCCGGCAAGATGGTCACCGGCATCCCGACGGGTTACGGGCAGTTCGACAGCATGACGTCGGGCTTTCAACGGCAGGATCTTCTGATCCTCGCAGCGCGGCCCTCCATGGGAAAGACCTCGCTCATGCTGAACCTCGCCGAAGCGATGGCGGTCCCCGAGGAGGGAGGCGACAAGGAGCTCCACGCCGTCGGCATCTTCTCGCTCGAGATGTCCAAGGAGCAGCTGGGACTCCGACTTCTTTCGTCGCAGGCCAATGTTTCGAGCCACCTGATCCGGTCCGGCTATCTATCGGAAAAGAATTGGCAGGATCTGATCTCGGCCTCCTCCCGGCTCGCGCGGTCGAAGATTTTCGTCGACGACACGGCGACGATCGACCTGATCGAGATGAGGGCCAAATCCCGTCGGCTCAAGCGCGAGCACAACGTCGACATACTGATGGTCGACTATCTCCAGCTCATCAACTCTCACAGCCGCGCCGAATCCCGCAACCAGGAGATCTCCCAGATCTCCCGCGGGCTCAAGGCGCTGGCCAAGGAGCTCGACGTTCCCCTCCTCTCGCTTTCCCAGCTTTCGAGGCGTCCGGAGCAGCGGGCCGGCGATCACCGTCCCCAGCTCGCCGACCTTCGGGAATCGGGATCGATCGAGCAGGACGCGGATGTTGTTTTCTTCATCTACCGGGATGAGGTCTACAACAAGGAAACCGAGGACAAGGGAATCGCCGAGATCATCATCTCGAAACAGCGCAACGGCCCGATCGGCGACTTCAAGCTCGTATTCCGGAACGACATCACGAAGTTCTTCAACTACGCCCCCGAGCCCGAGTACATCCCTTAGGGATCCTCTGCATCAGTCGGAGGGGTGTCGTTGCGGGGACGGCGCGGCCCGACTCAGTCGAGCCCGAGCTCCTCGAGCACGGTGCGCGTGTGCTCGCCAAGTCTGGGTGGCGGAAGCGCGGGCGTCCGGCCGGCAGCCGACCGCACGGGCGTTCTGACTTGAGCGAGCCGGCCGATCGAAGGGTGCTCGACCGTTTCGGTAATCGGTCTCGAGAAGATCTCGTCGAAGCGCTCAACCAGCGCTGCCGGGATCCCGAGCGCGCGACACCGGGCGACCCATTCCGCAGCCGGTCGTGTCGAAAAGACGCGCGCGAGCTCCGGAACGAGCGAGTGCCTGTTCTCCACGCGTCCCGCGTTGGTCTGAAACCTCGGGTCCGAGGCCAGCCCTGGAAGATCGAGGACACCGGTTGCGAGGAGGGAGAAGTGGCGGTCGGTGGCGACGGCGAGAACGAAGGCGCGGTCCAAAGCCTCGAATGCCTGGTAGGGAACGATCGAAGGATGCGCGCTTCCGTAGCGGAGGGGCTCCTGGTTCGTGACGAGCCAGGCCTGGGCGACGTTCGCGAGCGAGGCCACCGTCGACCCGAACAGGGAGACTTCGATCGCATCTCCCAGGCCACTCTTCGCTCGCGCATGCAGCGCCGCGAGGATCGCTCCGTGGGCGTAGTGCGCGGTGAGGATGTCGGAAATGGCGACTCCGACTTTCACGGGAGGACCGTCGTCGCCCCCCGTGATCGTCATCAATCCCCCGGCAGCCTGCGCGAGCAGATCGTAGCCCGGCAACCCGGCATCACGGTCGTCCGCGTCGAATCCCGAGATGGAACAGAGGATCGCCCGCGGGTTCCGCTGATGGACTGCCGAGGCCTCGAGCCCGAAGCGCGCGCGGTCGGCCGGCTTGAAATTCTCGACGACGACGTCCGCCCGGTCGATCAGCCGCCCCGCGGCTTCGAGCCCCTCAGCGCTCTTCAGATCGAGAACCACCGATTCCTTGTTTCGATTGACCGAGAGGAAGTAGGCGCTCTCTCCACCGATGAACGGCGGACCCCAGCGACGGGTTTCGTCCCCGCGCGGCTCCTCGATCTTGATCACGCGCGCACCCGCGTCGCCAAGCAACATCGTACAGAGCGGCCCGGCCAGGATGCGCGAGAAATCGGCGACGAGCAAATCGTTGAGATGTGTGGTCACCGTTCTCCCGATAGGCGAGGGGGGGACAGAAGGACAACCAATGTAGGTCGCCCGCGCTGCACGGTCAAGATCTGGAATTCCGCTACCCACTCCCTGTTACCATCGGCCTGTACCGGAGCCCTTAAGACATGTTGCCCGAAGTCTTCGAATGCCCTGCATGCCAGCGCCAGTTCGTTTTCGAGCTCGTCGATCTCGAAGGTGACCGCTCCATCACGTGCCCGCAGTGCAAGCGCTATCTCGGCGAGAAGGACATTCACTACATCCTCAAGAGCGAGATCGAGGAGCTCGAGGAGCGGCTCCGTTTCGAGCGGGACCGGCTCGAGAAGGACGAGGCTATTTATTCGCTCGGCGAGCACGACGCGGAGCTGAAGGCCTACGGTTCCGAGATCCACAAAGTCGTTCACGTGCTCCGGCGCGCCATCGCCGAGCTCGAGAGCCTCCGGCTCACCTACCGCTGAATCAACCTCGCCGCGAGACCCTCTCCCCGCCCAGGAATAGGACGCGCGGCTCTCGTGTCCTCACCAGGTACCACCACCTGCCGAGGAGCTTGTTCCGCCATGCTTCGATACCTCGTCGCCATCACGCTTGCCGGCGCCTCGCTGGTCTCCGCCCAGGAGATCGCATCGGCGACCAGCGTCGTCACGATCCACTACGAGACCGAAATGCCATGGGTGTTCGATGCCGCGCTCGCATGGACTTCGATCCATGCCTGGGTTGCGACTCCGGGCGGGTTGTACCGATTTTCTCCCGACCTCGCGCTGGGTGATGAAGAGCCTTTCGCCTTCGCAGGCCGGGGAATCACGCGGGTGTACACGCACCAGGGCGATCTCTATCTGCTGAAGGAAACATGGGCGATGGAAGGCGCGTCCGACGACCACGGACTCCTGAGACTCTCATCGGACGGAGCGTCGTTCGTCCCCCTCGATGAACCCCTCGAGTGGTGCTATGGAACGCTTTGCCAGTATCCGGCGGGCAGCGAGGCTCGTTTCGTGGGAGACCGGATCTACTACGCCGCCGGCGGAAACCTTCTCGTCTCGCCCGATTCGGGAGAAAGCTGGAAAGCTCTCGTCGGGTTCCTGGAGCCGGCCGCCTGCTACGACCCGTCGTTCGAGGTTTCCGGTTCGAGCCTTCTCTTCGGAGGTGAGTGCCCGCTCGACATGGCCTGGATCCGACGCGCAACACTCAGCGCGGACGGCGACGCGCTGGTCGGCGATCCGACGGAAGCCCTCACCCCTTATCTCGAGAACCGCAATATTCAGTTCATTCGCCAGATGCCGGGATCCGCAATCGTGTTCGCGGGAATCGAAGGGGCGATCCTGCGGAGCACGGACGGTGGAGCGAGCTACGAGTTCGTTCATCGCCATGTCAACGGCGGGGCGAACGAAGGGAAGTACCCCTACGTGGGTTCGCTGCTGGCTCCGAGCCGCACTCAGGGAGTCCTGCTGGCAGGCGGTTTCGACAAGGCCAAAGCAGCCGACGCGGCCTGGCTCGCGATCTCGCTCGATGGCGGGACGAGCTGGCTCGACCGTTCGGTCGCGCTCCACCAGCCCGACGGCTTTTCACCCGACACCGTGTCGTTTCTCGAAGAGGACTCCGCCGGTCGGATCCTCGCAGGCCTCGTCGATCTCGAGACGTCGCGCCTGAGAATCGTAGAGCTCAGCGTCGAGCCTTCCCGGCGCAGAGCCGTGCGTCGCGCATCCGGGAACGAGGTTCCTTAGCCCTTCGGGTCTTTCTTTGCCAGTCCGGACAGAATGTCGACCGGGAGGGGGAAGACGATCGTCGTGTTCCTCTCGACCCCAATCTCGGTCAGGGTCTGCAGGTAGCGCAGCTGAATCGCGATCGGTTCCGTGGCGAGAACTTTCGAGGCGTCGGCCAGGCGCTGGGC
>JBHEPS010000062.1:0-337 GCA_046260175.1 Thermoanaerobaculia bacterium | reverse complement strand
TCTCCTGAATCCTGTTGTTGAGCTTTTCTCTCTCGGCGAGCAGTTCGTCGAGCTCGACCTCTCCGAGGACCGAGCGCAGTGTCGTCTGCGCGAACTGCGAGGTCTGGTAACGGTAATCGAATACCTCGATGACCGCGCGCTGCGGATCGATCACCCTCAGGAATATGACCGCGTTGACTTTGATGGTCACGTTGTCGCGACTGATGACGTCCTGTGGAGGGACTTCGAACGCCTCCTGGCGCAGCGAGATTCGAACCATTCGGTCGATGGGAGCAAAGACGAAAATGAGCCCTGGTCCCTTCGGCTGCGAGAGGACGCGACCGAGGCGAAACACGAC
>JBHEPS010000061.1:0-14434 GCA_046260175.1 Thermoanaerobaculia bacterium | reverse complement strand
GTGCCCCTTTCGTCATATTCGCTCTTGCGAATGTGTAAGCATCATCGGCCATCTAAACACATTCGTCAAGGCGTATGTGTCAACGATGTGTGACGCTCGCGGGTCGATCGGCAGGTTTACATTCCCGAGGAGTCGTGATGGAGTCCGCGCGTGCCGTGGAAAGGATGGCAGAACGCCGAGATTTATCACGACTTCGTTGCGGATCATGGGATCTATCGCCGGCTGAATGCGGAGCTGACTGCGCGCGCTGGGTTGGAGAGCGCCCGCCGGGTCCTCGATCTCGGCTGCGGAACGGGCGCGACTACGCGAGCCGCCCTGGCCCGGATGCCGCGCGATTCGGAGATCCTCGGCATCGACGCCTCGGTCGAGATGGTCGCCGTCGCCGCGACCCGAACGCTCGATCCGCGCGCGGAGTTCCGCGTTCTCGCTGCCGGCGCACTCGACTCTCTCACCGCTCGCTCTTTCGATCGCGCACTCAGTAATGCAGCGGTCTGGCAGTTTCCGTCGATGGCGCCGGTGATCGAGGGTCTCTCCCTCGTGCTCCGTCCGGGTGGCCGGTTCGTCTTCAACGTTCCCGCCGAAAGAGTTGAAGGGGAGCGCTCTCAGGTCCACGCATTTCAGGCTTCTCTCGCGCGGGAGATCGAGGAGGCGACGGGAGCGCCGCTTTCCCGGAATCCGGACACGTTCGACCCCGACGCCTTTGCGATGCTGCTCGGCAGGAATGGTTTCGCGCTCGAGAGCACCGAGACGTTCGTCTATCGATGCCCGCAATCCGAGCTGGTCGAGCTGATGAAGATTCCGGCCATGACCGCGCCGATGGCGCCGGGCCTCGCCTGGGAAGCGCGGATCGAGATCGTCGAACGCGCCGCCGCACGCATCGATCCCGACGAGGTGATCGAGGTGCCGTGGGTTTACTACTCAGCGCGGCTCGAGGGCGAACCGGGCTGACCCTGGTCGCGCGCGACGAACGCGGAGATCAGCCCGGCGATCTCGTCCGGGCGGCGAGCCAGCGCCCAGTGCCCCGTTCCCTCGACGATCGCGGTCTCCGCACCTTCGCTGAGGCGGGCGATGGTCAGCGCATCGGAAGGAGGCGTGGTCCGGTCCTCGTCGCCGCAGATCAGGAGAAGGCGAGTGGCGGCCGAAAGGCCGCGAGGCGGGCCCTCCATCGCGCGCCCGAGGCTGCGGAGAAGCGAGCCGTAATCGCGGGGGTGGCGCAGCCTCGAGATTCCGATCACCTGTTCGAGCTCCGGCGGAATCTGACCTCCGCACTCCTCGCGAATATGCGCTTCCAGTGAGGCCTTCGCGGATTTTCCAGTCTCGAAAAGCGGGGCGAGATTTCGCCGCGAGCCGCGGCCGTCACCGTGCGCGACAGGAGGGGAGAGGAGCACCGTGCTCCGCGGAACGATGACCCGCCTTCGGATCAGGTTCATCGCGAGCCAGGCTCCGAGCGAGTGGGCGACCAGGAGATCGATCGCACCGAGGCGTGCCGCCCACCGTTCCAGCCTCTGCTCAATCCACTGCAGGCCCGGCGTGTCGCGCGACGGGAAAGACGATTCTCCATGCGCGGGAAGATCCGGAAGAGTCCACCGGAAAGCGGGAAGGCGAAGGACGAGCGGAAGAAGAACGTGATGATCGAGACCGGGACCGCCGTGGATCGCGAGCGCGGCCGGGAGATCCTCGGCTCCGAGCTGCCGCGCGGAGAGCGTCACGCCCCCCAGGGTCAGGGGGGCGGGGGCGGGCAGCTCATCGAGCCGGATCATCCTGCCATTGTGGCGGAGGATTCATCCTCCGTCATTCATCTTCGGAGCGCCGTAAGAACAACTGGCGGAGGCGGTGTTCAAGAACACTCGGATCGCTGCACGACGACCGCGTGGGCGGAGGCTGAAGCCTCCGCGCCACTATCAGTGCGGAAGATGCTGTTCGATGACTTCCCCCTCGCGCGGACGGGCGAAAACGATCAGCAGAATCGCGACCACGAGCGCGATCCACTTCAAGGACGAGACGGGGGGGAACTCGTAGTTCGACATCCAGAACTCGAGGAAAAAGAGAGATGCCGCGATCAGAATGATTCCGTATCCGATGTAACGGAGAGCCTTGAGAACCATACCTTCCTCCTGCGCAACCGCTGGGGGCGCACGCTCAGAATCGCTCTTCCTGCTCAAACGAGGCGGTGCGGCGCATCACACGCGTCTGCATCCATCAGGCACACGCCGTTGCATCCAGCGAAGGGGGGTCCATGGTCCGGCCGTCACACGGTCAGAGCCAGATGGTCGCTATCGGGGCGAGCTTCAAGGAGAGGTGGCGAAGGAACTCGACTGCACTTGGATGTCTCCCGAAAGGTGGTCCAGTTCGATGAGCAGGACCCACAGTCTGGAGGAAGCCGCCGATGGCGTGAGGGTGAGCGTGACCGGCCCATCGCCGGCCTGCTTCGGCAAAGGAATCTCGGCGAGGTGAGGTGCCCCGGGAGCGGCCTGGACCAGCGGATACTCTCCGAGAAGGGTCCTGTGCTCGCCGCGGCCGAGCGAGACCGACACTCTTCCATCGGGGGTCGGCAGGAGATCGTAGATGCGGAGGATCGTCTCCGCGCCCCCGCCGGTTGTCAGCGTGATCTCCGCCTCTCCTTCCTCGACTTCGGAAGCGCTCGGAGTAGGAAGCCGAACCGTGGCTCCCGATTCCTGATCACGCAGGAAGTGGTCAATCCGCAGCCGGGACGCTGCGTCAAGAGGCAGCAGCAGAAGAGTCCCAGTGAAGTCGTTGCGGCGAAACTCCGGCGGCCGCGAGGCTCCCGGCTTCACGGCGATCGGCCTTCCTCCGATTCCGACCCACAGCACTTCGGGTTCAGGCCACTCCATGATCGTCATCGTCGTCCACGCTCGCTGAGCGATGGTCACGGGCTCCTCGCCGATCAGGATCGGCAGGAGCAGCGTGGTGATCTCTTCAGGCGGAGCCGGAGCCGGGGCTGTGGGTGGGGGAGGGGGCTCGACGGGCTCCTTTCCGCAACCTGACAGGACCATCGCGAGGAGGAGGATCAGGGGCAATCGGCGCATGCAGCGGCCATCATACGCATCTCTTTCCGAGCCGACCTGAAGATCAGGTGAGCGGATCCAGGATCGCGCAGGACCTTCCGCGGAATTCCACCCCTCTCTTCAGCCGTTTCGTCGGGCCGTGACCACTGATGAAACTGGAGTCGCCCGCGATCGCACCGTTCTCGCGCGCGAGATCGCCCGCAGAAGGACGTTCGCGATCATCTCCCACCCCGACGCCGGGAAGACGACTCTGACCGAGAAGCTCCTCCTCTACGGTGGCGCAATCGAGACTGCCGGGGCCGTGCGGGGGCGTAAGACCCAGCGCCACGCCACCTCGGACTGGATGGCGATGGAGCAGTCGCGCGGCATCTCGATCACCTCGACCGCCCTCCAGTTCGAGTACGAGGACCACTGCTTCAACCTTCTCGACACGCCGGGTCACCAGGACTTCAGCGAAGACACCTACCGGACGCTCCATGCGACCGACAGCGCCGTCATGGTCCTCGACGCCGCGAAAGGGATCGAGCCGCAGACGCGCAAGCTCTTCCACGTCTGCCGTATGCGCCGCATCCCGATCCTCGGGTTCATCAACAAGATGGACCACCCTGGAAAGGAGCCACTCGAGCTCCTCGAGGAGATCGAGAAAGAGCTCGGTGTCGCGGCGATCCCGATGAACTGGCCGATCGGCGACGGGCCTGATTTCCAGGGTGTCTACGATCTTCGCGAGAAGCGCGTGCACCGTTTCGAGCGGACGGCGCACGGCAGCTCCCGCGCCGCCGTGCGGGTCGCCGGCATCGACGATCCGGCGCTCGAGGAGATGATCGGCACGAAGGCGCGCGATGAGCTCCGGGAAGCGGCCGAGCTTCTCGGCGGGGCCGGCTCCAAGTGGGATCTCGACAGGTTCCTGGCGGGCGATCTGATCCCCGTCTACTTCGGGAGCGCGATCAACAACTTCGGGGTCGAGCCCTTCCTGCGCGCGATTCTCGAGCTCGCCCCTCCGCCCCGTCCCCGAGCGACCTCGAACGGCTCGATCGAGCCCGAGCGTCCAGAATTCTCCGCATTCGTCTTCAAGATCCAGGCGAACATGGACCCGCGCCACCGCGACCGCCTCGCTTTCGTCCGCATCGTCTCCGGCACCTTCGAGAAGGACATGGAGGTTTTTCACCAGCGTCTGAACCGGAAGATCCGGATGACGCGTCCTCACCGACTCTTCGCGCGCGAGCGCGAGACGGTCGAGGCGGCATTCGCCGGCGACGTCATCGGATTCATCAACCCCGGGCTCTTCCGGATCGGCGATTCGCTCGCGGAGGGGGAGAAGGCGGAGTTCGAGCCGATCCCGCGATTCGCTCCGGAGCATTTCGGGACGCTGCGCACGAAGACGAGCGAGCGGCAGAAGCAGTTCCAGAAGGGGATCGAGCAGCTCGTCGAGGAGGGAGCGGTGCAGCTCTTTCACGGCCTCGACGGACGGAAGAGCGAGCCGATCATCGCGGTAGTCGGCGAGCTGCAGTTCGACGTATTGCGCTCGCGCCTCGAGTCGGAGTACTCGGTCGAGACCACCCTCCAGCGCCTGCCGTACCGCTTCGCCCGCTGGCTCTCGGGGAGCGATCCAAAAGTCGACCGCGTCCGCCAGCCCGGCAACAGCCGCCGCGTCATCGATCTCGACGAGCGGCCCGTCATGCTCTTCTCCTCCGACTGGGAGCTCGAGACGGTGCAGAAGGAAAACCCGGACGTGCGGTTCCTCGAAAGCTCCCTGGGATAGGAGTCGCGTCCCGCTGCGCGGGACCGGACCGCCGCAGGCTGTCCCTACGTCGCGACGGTGAAGACGATCGCGATGAGGGCGGCCGAGAGGTAGCTGATCGGGTCCCTGACGGCGAACAGGATCGGATCCTCGTCCAGCTGGCCGCGGTGCGCGAGGAGCCAGATCCGCGTGGTCCAGTAGAGCAGGATCGGGCAGATCAGCCACAGAAGCGCCGGATTTCCATAGAGGTGCCGCACGATCTCGCTGTTGAGATAGAGCGCGAACACGAGCACGGAGAGATACGCAGACGAGATTCCGGCCGTCTGAAGGAAAACGAGGTCACCGGCCTCGTATGCGCGACCGGCGAGCCGCGAGACACCCTCCGACACCCGTCGCTGCACGTCCCCGTACCGCTTCGCGAGCGCGAGACTGAGGAAGACGAAGATGGAGAAGGCGAGGAGCCATTCCGACACCTCCGTGCCGCTCGCGGAGCCGCCGGCGAGCAGGCGCATGGCGTAGGCCCCCGCGAGTGCGACGACGTCGAGGATCGCGATCCGCTTCAGAATGAACGTGTAGCCCGCGGTGAGGAGGGCGTATCCGCCGATCCATCCCACGATCCGCGGGCCGAGCGCGATTGCGATTCCCATCGCCACCACGGTGAGGAGCGCCGCCAGCGTGAGGGCGACGCCGGGACCGAGCTCGCCACTCGCGATTGCCCGCCGGCTCTTCACCGGGTGCGTCCGGTCGAACTCCCGGTCGCGCACGTCATTGAGCAGATAACCCGCCGACGCGATCAGGCTGAACGCGGCGAAGACGCTGACCACGCGCGCCATTTTCTCGGGATCGCCCATCTCGTGGGCCAGCACGATCGGTACGAAGACCAGGAGGTTCTTCGCCCACTGGAGCGGCCGAATGGCGGAGAACGTGCGGACGAAGCCCGAACGCGAGCGAGCTGGCGGACCGGCGGAATTCGACTCCATCGATGAGACAATCATTCGTCGTGACCATCCTACGACAGAACCAGCGCCCGTCCGCCGGTCTGCGCGCGGTCGATGAATCGGCAGCGGGATCGTGGCGCCTTCCTCTGACCCCCGTCGTTCCGATCGTTCTGCTCTGGCTCCTGGTGCTCGTCTGGCTGCAGATCGCGGATGTCTACGACGAAACGACCGGACTGGTGATCTTCCATGATTCCCCGAGGCCACTGACGACGACGCTGGTCTCGGTGTGGACGAGCGCGATCGGGCTCTGGAGGCCGCTGCCGACCGCCGTGGCGGCCTCCGTTCTGAAACTCGTGCCGGATCGCGACGCGGCCTGGATCGCGATGAGATGGATCAATGCCGCGGCATTTCTGGCCGGACTCGGCATCCTTCATCTCCTCCTAATGCGAAGCGGCGTGAGGGACCGGTGGCGTCATGCCGCCCTGGCGGGCGGCGTCCTGCTTTCCGGCTCCGGAATCCTCGCCGGTTCCTGGTACGCGTCGCTCTTCGACGTCAGTGTCATGATTCTGATTGCTGCGGGACTGTGGCTGGCTGCCGACGAACGCCCCGTCCTTGCGGGCCTCGCCATCGGCCTCGCGTTCTTCTGCAAGGAGAACGCGGTGCTCGGCATCGTCTTTCTCTTCGCGCTTCCCCTCCTCGTCCCGGTTTCGCGGCGGACGGTTGCGATCTCGAGCGGTCTGGCCACGAGCCTCGGGGCCGCTTATTTTCTGCTCCGATCCAGACGTGTTGCCTTCGGCTCGGAAGCGGACATGCACCAGTTCGTGCCGACCGAGCTCGTGCCGACCGCGATCGGTTTCGCCCAAAGCTTCTGGACTCAGGTGATGAAGGGTGATGGTCCCAGCATCCTGGGGATCGCCGTGTTCGTGGTGGGATTCATCGGCCTCAGAGGCAATCGTGAGCGTGCCGTCCTGGCGGCCCTGTTCGGGCTGAGCGTCGGGCTGTACTGGGGAATGCTCGACGAGTATCAGAACGGAGTCCTGATCTCCCACCTCAATTTCATCGGCCGTCTTCACCTCGTCCCTGTGGGGCTCGCCCTGCTTCTGCTCACGGCTCGCGGCCGGTCGTTCGCAGTGGCTGCCGTCGTCGCGGCACTTCTCGTGGGCGGCGCGCTCACGGCTCACGATCATCAACGGTTCCAGCGTTCTTATGGGAATCTCTACGAGCTCGCCGCGGGGACGCCCGGTCACCTCGAGGTTCACGAACCGCTGAACCCCTTGACGGATCCGTCGCGCGAATTGCGACTCGGCAGCTTTCCTGAGGCAAGGTGGCAACTCGATGTCCGGACGGGAGCGCTTCTCACCCGTCCGGCGGAGGCCTCACGCGAGTGACGCGGCCGGCTCCTCGTTCCCGTCTATGATTGTCGAAGCGATGAACGCTCCTATTCGTTTCGCCACGCCTCGCCAGATCCCGTCTCCCCCCGGAGGCGTTTCAGCGTGAGGTACGTGGAGACCGACTGCGCCGGATGGGGAAGGGTCCCCGTGGAACGCTGCCGGCTTTTCCGTCCGGAGAAGCAGCGCGAAGTGTTCGAGGCGATCCGTCGCGGGGGTCAGAAGAGCTATCTGTCGCGTGGACTGGGCCGGAGCTATGGCGACGCGGCGCTCAACGCCGGTGGTGGTCTCATCAGCCATTTGCGGCTCGGACGACTGCTCGACTTCGACCCGGAGAGCGGGCTCCTCGAATGTGAGGCTGGGACGAGTCTCGGGGCGATCATCGAGACCTTTCTTCCGCGCGGCTTTTTTCCCGAAGTCACCCCCGGCACCAGGCACGTAACCGTCGGGGGTGCGATCGCCAGCGATGTTCACGGCAAGAACCACCACGTCGACGGAACGTTTGCTTCCTCCCTGGTCAGCTTCACGCTGCTGCGGCCGGACGGGGGGACGATCGTCTGCTCGCGCGGGGAGCACCCGGAGCTTTTCTGGGCGACGGTGGGGGGGATGGGGCTCACCGGCCCGATCCTCAGCGCGCGCATTCGTCTTCGCCGGGTCGAAACGGCATTCGTGAGGGCGGATTATCGGAGACTGCCCAACCTCGACGCCGTGCTCGCCGCCTTTGATGAATCGGATCGCTCGTACCGCTATTCGGTTGCGTGGATCGACTGCCTTGCGTCCGGCAGTTCTCTGGGCCGGGCGGTCCTGATGCAGGCCAACGACCTGGCGGCCGGCGAAGTCGGACGAGGGCGAGCGAACTCCGATCCGCTCCGCATGCCAGCGAGGCGCACGCTCACCGTCCCCTTCAGGTTTCCTTCTGGATCGTTGAATCGAGCGACCGTTGGGATGTTCAACGCGCTCTACTACAGGATGCAGACGGAGCGCCGCGACGAGATCGTCGATTACGACCGATTCTTCTACCCGCTCGACGCGCTCGAGGAGTGGACGCGGCTGTACGGCCGTCGCGGCTTCATTCAGTACCAGGCTGCCGTCCCGACGGAAAGCGGCCTCTCGGGGATGCGCGCGCTTCTCGAACGGCTGAGCTCAGCGGGACAGACGTCCTTCCTGGCCATCCTCAAGAAATTCGGGGCGTCGAACGAGGGCGTACTCTCGTTTCCCATGGAGGGCTACACCCTGGCGCTCGACCTGCCGAATCGGCCAGGATTGGCGGAGCTCGTGCGGGAGTTGAACGAAATCACACTGAGCGCGGGGGGGCGCGTCTATCTCGCCAAGGACGCTCTGCTCGATCGGGAGACATTCGAGCGGATGTATCCTCGTGCGGAAGAGTTCCGGCGCATCAAATCGGAGCTCGATCCCCAGGGTCTGTTCTCGTCGTCTCTGGCTCGGCGCGTGGGGCCCGCGTGAAAGCGGGTGAACATCTGATGGTGGACGAGACGGCCGAGAATCCCACGGATGCGATCCTCCTTCTAGGTGCGACCTCCGGAATCGTTCGAGCGCTAGCCGACGAGCTGGCGGCTTCGGGCCGCCCGCTCGTCCTCGCCGGTCGCGACTCCGAGGAGTTGGAGAAGATGAGGTCGGACCTCCGGATCCGGTTCGGTACCTCCATCGAGACGCTGGAGCTCGACGTCTCAGATTCACGCACCGCGGCGTCGGCGCTCCGCGCACTGGTAAACGGCAGGAGGATCGAGGGAGCAGTGGTGGGAATCGGCTATCTGGGCGATCAGTCGCTTGCGGAAAATGACGACGAGCAGGCCCGCGCGATCCTCGAGACCAATTTCGTGGGCCCGGCCCTCCTTATCGGCGTCCTCGCTCAGCATCTCGAGCAGCAGGGCAGGGGGTTCATCTGCGTGCTCTCGAGTGTCGCCGGCGACCGGGGGCGGCAGAGCAACTACTTCTATGGATCCGCCAAGGCGGGGTTGAATGCGTACCTCGAGGGGCTTCGGAACCGTTTGCACCGCGCAGGTGTCGCGGTGATCACTGTGAAGCCCGGGTTCGTCGACACCGGGATGACGTGGGGCCTTCCGGGGATGTTCCTCGTGGCCTCGCCGCGCAAGGTTTCCCGCCGCATCGCCAGGGCGATCGAGCGGCGGGAGAACGAAGTCTATGTCCCCGGCTTCTGGCGCTGGATCATGATGGCGATCCGGCTGATCCCGGAGCCGCTCTTCAAACGTCTGCGCCTCTGAGAGCCTCGGCAGTGCACGCCGCGATGACGTCATCGAGAATGGTCGTCCGCAGGCGATCACGAATTTCTCCGAGTTTCCCGGCTTCGTCCCCGCGCCCACACCGCGCAGCCAAGCAGCAGCAGCGCGCCCGCGAGACTCACTCCGAGCCCGGCCCGGATCCCTTCCGGCGGAACGTTCGCAACCGGCCGACGCGGGACAGCCCCTGGAATCTCGAGTAACCCCTCGGGTGTCAGATAGAAGCGCACCCCGAGCTTCGCGAGTGCCTGCATCTGCTCCGGCGTCGGCACGGCGGGAAGCGTCCATCGAAGCGGGTCGTAACCCGCCGGCATCAATCGCTCCGCCTGCGCGCGCGAGGTAAGGATGTCGTAGGAGTGAACGTCGTGCACGCGCCAGAGCGTCGAGAGGTTCGGCGGAAAGACCTCGTGTCCCGCGGCGATCGACCATCGCCCCTCGGGATCTGCGTGCCGGACCTGCTGCAGCATCTGCGGCGGACGCACCACCTCATCCGAATGAATCGCAGGGTTGTATCCGAACCCGAACACCATCAGCTCCGCGACGACCGCCGCGCTTCCGATGAGAGTGCGGCGCGTGCTCGGAGGAAGCAGGATCGCCAGGCCGAAGATGGCCCAGCAAAGGCCCGGGAGCGCAACGCGGCGGAGCGCGGTCCCCCGCGCGGCCTCGAGATAGCCGGCCAGCCTCGCCTGGTACACCTCGGGCGACTGGCCCAAGTGACCGCGCGCGCGAAGGGTCTCGATCGTCTGGTTGGCTGCGCTCTCCAGCGGGCCCGGCACGACCGCTGGAAGCGATCCGCCGATGAAGGTGACGAGCCCGATGAGAAACACCAGCGTCCCAATGCGCTTCCTCGCGCCAGAGAGAATGACGTGCGCAAGCGCCGGGCCTGCCGCGAGCGCGGCGAAGAGGACGAACGCGACTGCGTAGTACTCGGGCGCGGTCCAGCCGAAGAGAGGGACCGAATGGAGCGTGTGGCTTATCCCTGGAAGCGAGAGCGACAGTCCCAGTGCCACCGCGGCGATCACGGCTCCCGCCTTGGTTACGCGCGAAAGATGGCGCCACGCGATCGCGATCGCCAGCAGGCTCAGGGCGCCGATGAATGCGCCGCTCCGCTGGTTGAAATTCTCGGCTCCGGCGAACATGCCGGTCAGGTCGAGCTCACCCTTGAGGGGACTGCCGAGGTAACCCGGAAGCACCAGCGACGCGATCGAGAACTGCCGGAAGTAGGAGCCGAGCTGCTCGGCGCGCGCGACGATGACGTAGCTCTTCCCGAGGATGAGGGCGAAGGGGAGAAGCTGAATGCCGACGAGGAGGAATCCGCCGAGAGCGGCCAGAGCGACCGGCACCTTGCGCTGGGCATCGGCAAAGAATAGCCAGACGGCGATCGCGAGAACTCCGATGAAGAGCGTTTCAGGATGACCTCCCGCCGTGGCGAGCGCCGCGATCGCTCCGAGAGCGAGAACGCGTCCCGGCGTAACGCCTCGTGAAAGGAGCAGGGCCGCGGCGGCAAGGGCGGGAAGGAGAACGAAAACGTTCGTGTGCGGGTAGAGCGCCCAGACGATCGAGTATCCCGAAAAGGCGAAAATGATTGCCGAAAGAAAGGGTCCGAGCGTGTTGAACCCGAAGACCCGTTCCTGCGTCACGCCCCCGGTTCGGCCGCCGGTCATCAGCATCTCGCCGTCCGTCGGGGCCGGCTGGGCCTTCGGTGGAGGAAAGACGCCGGCGCGACGCCCCCTGGCGACGAGCCGTGCAAGCCACCACATCGACGCGGCTGCGACCAGGAGTTTGAGAAGGACGGTCCATTCCCACCCCTGAAGGCCTAGCGCCAGCCGAGGCCAGGTGAAGGGGGAGAGGAGCGCCGCGAGGGGACTGGCGAACAGGTCCGAGCCGTCGCCGGCGAACCGGTTTCGCCATGGCATCTGACCCGATGCGATCAGCCGTCGTGACTCCATGTCCCAGGGGACGAGCTGCAGCGGAACGTCGGAGAGAAGTGAGTTCGACACCCGGACGCGCACCGAGGGGTCGCCCTTCCACGCGAGCAGATCCTGCGGGATGTCCATCGGAACCATCACGCGCCCCGGCTGGAACGCCGGGGCGACGTAGATCAGCGCGAGAACGGCGAGCGTCGATGCGATGAGAGCGCGGCGCACGGAGGGGATTCTCTCACAGCGTCCCGGGAGCCCAATGTGGCCACGGTTTGGCTTCATCAACCGTGGCTGGGGTCACCTTCGTTCATTAGAAGGAGGCGTAGCACGGAGGGCCGGCTCCACTCACGGGAACCGCAGGTCGATCGCGCCGCTCGCGGGATCCGTTTCGACCACCATCGCCCAGATCTGTGCGTCCGGGTCCAGCGGCTCGATCTCGATCGTCTGCTCGCGCGCGGTGCGCGGCAGGTCGATGGCCACGAACGCGGGTCCTCCGGCCTCCACTCTTCCGAAGGGAAGGGTGCGCTCCTCGATTACGCGCGTCCCTTCGAGCAGGCGATAACGGACCTCCGATGATCCGTCCGGCTGAAGGTCCTGAATCCGGAGCGACCGCTCTCTCTCGCCCGCGCTCGTGCGAAGCGTCAGCGTCCCGCGACCGAGTGCGCTCCCGCGAAGCACGGGCATGGGAATCGCGCGTCCGCCGGCCTGATCGACCAGCTCGATTTCGATCTCCAGTCCGTCGAGGATCGCCGCGCTAGCGGAAAGGACCGCTCCGCTGAGTTGATTGGTTCGGAGCTCGTCGGGGCGGCTCTCGTCCGGCTGAATCTCGACGGTCCGCTCGCCGAGGAGGACCTCGACCGGAACGTCGTGGGATGACCTGACCAACACGCGCGTGATGAGGCGCGTACCCCGCGGATCGACGAGCGGCTCGGGCCCGAGCAGAACCGGCAGGAGGAAGCGATCGGGCGGACGCACGTGGTAGAGCAGAATGGATCGGCCGACGCGTTCCGCGGGATGTGCGTCCAGCCAGGCGAACGCCGGTTCCGCCCTCCCGAATCCCGGCCCCATCCGGTTCATCAGGCTCACCGCCACCCACCCCTGGGTCGGAACATCGTGGAGCGGCTGCAGCGCCGGCAGATCGTGCTTCGCGAGATCGGCCGTCCCGAAGTAGGAGAGGGTGAGCACCTCCATGCCCCGCTCCTTAGCGACGGCTTCGAGGCGCAGAAGGTCCTGCCCCCAGTCGAGGTTGCTGTCGAGAAGCCAGCGCTCCGGGTGGTCCCCTGCCATGAAATTGAACCAGGGGAGATGGTCGGGATGCGCGCGGGCGACTCCGAAGATCTGCCACGCGATCAGCAGTGCGACGGCGAGCCGCCCGGCCGTGTGCCGCGACCAGAGCCAGAGCGCCGCGTGCGCCGCAACGAGCGCGAGAAGGGGATAGACCGGCAGGATGTGGCGGATGCCGATGTTGATGGACGAGGTCATCGCGAGACCGAGGATCGCGGCAGCGGCCAGGAGTGGGGCCAGCCGTCGCGGATGAGAGCGAGCGCCGATCAAGAGCAGGATCACTCCGGTGATCGAGAGGAGGAGGAACGGTATTGGTGTCTTGAGTCCGATTGCGATCGGAAAGTACTCCCACCATCCTTCCGTCCCGACCTCTCCGCGGAGGTACGAGAAGTGCCCGTCCTCGCTGTGCGCCAGAAGTTCGAGAACTCCGCGCGCCAGCTCCGGCGCCGGAATCGGGACGCTGTCGCCCACCGCATGCACGCTCTCGAGCGCCCATTCGGGGAAAACCCGGTCGTACCAGTCGCGCTTCTCGGGAAGAAAGAGCGGCCCGACGGAGAACCGGAAGACGGCCCAGATCACGAGGAAGCCCGCGGCTGCGATGACGGCGATCGACGGGAGCATGCGCATTGAGGGTGGCTTCGTCGCCGGGAAAGCGTCACGTTTCCCGAGAGCTCTCGCGATCAGCAGCCCGGCGAATCCGAGCGGGACGAAGGCCACTGCCGAAAGTTTCGCGAGAAGGGCCGCCGCGCCGGCGGCTCCGAGAAGCACGCTTCGCAGCGGCGTTCTCCGTTCCATCCAAAGATCGAATGCGAGAAGCGCCGCGACGATCGTTGAAGCAGCGGCCATGTCCGTCGTGGCGACCCCCGAATGCGCGAGAACGGGAGGTAGGGAAGCATAGAGAAGCGTCCCGATCACGGCGCCGCGCGGACCGAAAAGGCGCCAGCTCCAGAGCGCCACAACGAAGATGCCGAGGAGGAGGAACGGGAGATTGCCGGCCCTGGCCAGTGAGAGGATGCGGACGTAATCTCCGCAGCAGTAGAGCACCGCGTTCCCCTGCGAGACGAAGCCCCCTCCCTCCTCCTGGAAGCTGGCTCCGGCCAGTCGCGGGCCGATGGCGAAGAGGAGGCGCGCGAGCGGCGGATGCTGCGGATCCGTCGAGTAGCTCCCCTCGTCGACCCACTCCATGCCCGCCGCGATATGCGCGGGCTCGTCGAGAGTCTGGCTGAAGACGCTCCAGGTCGAGGCCACCATGGCGGCAGCGACGAGCGCAAGAAGGACGATGACGACGAGTGCGTGGCGAGGGTGGACGTCGTCGCGCGCGGTCTGAGAATCAGGGTTCGTCATCGAGATCTCCCTGCGGGTTCATCTCTGCGGACGAACACGATCGCATCCCAGTACCAACGTCGCGGCGCCCGTGATCTGGAGAGTACGTGAACGAGCTCGAAGCCCGGAAGTCTTCTCTCCAGCGACGCGACCGAACCATAGATCCGGTCGACGTAGTAATGCGCCGCCGAGAAGCCCCGTCGCGCCGCGACCGAGCGCTGAAGCGGTGCGGGCAGCGCCACCAGGCCGCGGATTCCGAAGTGCGGATCGGGGGCGAGAAGGTACCGCAGCCGCACCGGCGTCGTGACCAGCAGCAGGGCCCCGGGAACCGATGCGCGCGCCAGCTCCCGCGAAGCCGCTTCCAGCTCGCTCAGATGCTCGACCGTTTCCAGGCAGACGATTCCCTCGAAGACTTCCGCTCGGAACGGCAGCGCCTCGGCGCGCGCGATCACGCGCAACAGGGGGATGCCGGCCGACTCCCGGATCCGGCGCACGGGTTGCTGGAGGTCGCGCAGCGCAACACCGACCGCTTGGGCCTGCTGATCGACGACCTGCTC
>JBHEPS010000060.1:0-14603 GCA_046260175.1 Thermoanaerobaculia bacterium | reverse complement strand
GAACCGATGTCCCGCTAGCGGACACGACCGGGTCGTTGGCGTCCGTCACCACCTGGTAGGTGGCGGTATGAGGCCCGCCGGCCACTGCCGGAGCATAGGTGATCGAGAACAGGCAACTGTCACCCGTTGCCAGAACGGCAGCAGCGCAGTTGCCCGGGTTGACCGTGAAATACCCGGAGGAGTCCACTTGCTCGTTGATTGACGTGACGGTCAACGGGGCCCCGCCGGTGTTGCTAACGGTGACCGAACTGCTTGTGCTAGTGCCGGCCGTAACGTCCTCAAACGTGAGCGCGCCCGGCTCGGCGGTCGCCTGAGCGGGCGGGATCCGGCACGTTGCGTCGAACGGATTGACCGTCAGGCCGTCGTTCAGGGTATCCGTGCAGCCGGTCGTCACGTTCTCGAATGCGACCGTGAGGGAGGTCGGGATGAACCGCTCGCCCTCCGCACCCAGCTCGGTGCATGCTTCCGTATCGAACTGGATGTTGCTGGGCACCACGAGCGGGTAGGTCCAGATCCCGCCGGACACTGACGGTACCCCGGCAAGGACGCCGGTCGAGCCGATCTGGAAGCGCGCAGGGCCGTTGCCGGCATTCGACACGCTGACGACGATGCCCTGTCCCGGCTGGGCCGGATTCGGGGTGATCCCCACGATCACCGGCTGCGGCATGATGTACGTGAAGGTGAGACCTTCTGCCGTGGCGCTGGTCCCATCCTCGATGTTGGTCACCGCAACGGGTCCGGTGACGTCGGCGCAGCTCTGGATGAAGGGGAGCCCGGTCTGAACGATGATCTTCGTGCCAGTGACCGAGATGACCTGAGCAGCGATTCCGCCGACTGTCACGGCCACAGGATCGTCGAAGCCCCATCCGTCGATGGTGACGCGCGTGGATCCCGTCGCCAACCCCTGGGTCGGACCGACCGCTGTGATGCGCATGAGCGGACCATAGCGGAATGCCTGGTTCTGTACCGCATCCGTATTGGACGCGACGTTCAGTACCCGCACCGTGACCTGCTCGTTCGCCAGTTCGGCGCCGAGGCCGGAGGCGGGCGGGGTGAGCACGATG
Source organism: Thermoanaerobaculia bacterium (assembly GCA_046260175.1). Classification (GTDB taxonomy): domain Bacteria; phylum Acidobacteriota; class Thermoanaerobaculia; order Gp7-AA8; family Gp7-AA8; genus JBHEPS01. Next base: position 13,539 of record JBHEPS010000060.1, on the reverse strand, counting down.
ATCTGACCGAAGCTGACCTGCTGGACCGCCGCCTCGACCTGGTCGGTCAGCGACGCGCCCGCGGAGCCGCCGGTTCCGAAGAAGACCTTCGCGGGGCTCTGGAAGCCTTCCCCGAAGATCGTGACCCTCGTGTTTCCTTCGTTCGGCCCGGACGAGGGGCTGACATGGAAAATGCGTGGCGTGAGTATCGTGAGCTCGTAGCGGAACGGTCCCCCGGTCGCCTGCTGCTCGCCCGCGGTGCCGAACTGAGTGAAGACCGTAATGGTCACCTCGCGGGCCTGTTCCTCGAGACCGAGCTGGATGGCGGGGCTGACCACGCGAATCTCGTTCTCGGACTGCGACACGACTGTCGCTGGCTCATCGCCGAACAGAACGCGCACGGGCGCGGTGAAGTTACGGCCCGAGATGATGACCAGGTCCCCACCCGCGGGTTTGCCCTTCGAGGGACTGATGGCTGTGATCGCCGGCGCCGTGTCGGGCGGAGGGGGTTCGGTCGACTGGGTCTGGAAGACGATCTGCGCGACCGCGCTCGCGTTGTTGACGCGAACGGTGACGACGGCTGTGCCGGCGGCGTTCGAAGTCAGCACGACCGCGGCTTTGCCGTCGGTGGTCGTACGGATGGTGGTGTTGGAGTTCGCCTCGACGAAGGTCCCGAGAGTCGTACTGAACTCGACAGCCGTCCCGTTGGGTACGGGCTGACCGCCCTGGGTGACGTTCGCCGTGATCGTGGTCGTTGATCCGACCAGCGGAGCCGGGTTCGAAACGGTGAGCGCAATCGACGCGTCCGTTGGCGGAGGCGTGGTGCCACCACCTGAACCCCCGCCGCGCGGCGGCTCGGTGGGCGATTCGCCTTCGCAGCCCGCGAACGCGAGCAGAATCATCACCAGTACCGCTGTTAAGACCGGCCATTTCCTCATGCGACTCATCGTGACCCCCTAATCCTCTCCATGGACCCCCGGCTCCAGGCCGGGCCCCACCCGCTCTGGACGGACCGGCTAGACGCAGCCCCCGCAGCCCGCGCAGAACGTGATTGCGGTCTGCGCGCGGGCACTAACTTCCTCACCCGAAAGCGTCTCTCCATAAAAATCGATGATCAGATCCATGTCGATCGACCGCTTTCCGGTTTCGGGGTCGATCCCACCATTGATCGGGAACAGAGCTGCAAACGGCGCCTGGTTGAGCGCGCCCGGCTCGAATGCCAGAAAGCTTCCCAGCGACACGGCAGCTCCCCCGCCGGGGATGAGCAGCGAGACGGTCCTGGTGAACGAGGCCGGAACGAGCGTGCCGCCGTCTCTACGACGATAACTGACCCGGTAGGCCTCGAGCTGGACGTCCAGAAACGCGGGATTGCTCGCCGTAACCTTGGGGATGGCGCGCAAGGAGATCGTTCCGAGGTCCTGGCACTCCGGATCGTTGAAGTCGAGGACGTGGATCGGCTGTTCCCACGAAGCGATGAGGTCGACCGGCGCGGGCTCGTTCGCTGCTCCCTCGCACGAAAGGATCAGCCCCGCCACCAGCATCGTCGCCAGCGCCATCAGCTTCTTGATTCCGTTGGTCTTCATAACCTCATCTCCTCCGCCCTGCCGGCGATTGCGTCCGGCCTCGCCTCTCAAAGACCTTTTCAGATGTTTCTCGCGATGCGCGGCGTGATGAAGATCAGCAGCTCATCGTTCCGGCTCTGGATCCGACGATTCTTGAAGAGATTCCCGATGACCGGAACCTCGTGCAGGAACGGCACGCGGTCCTGTGCGTTGTTGTCGGTGGACTGGTAGATGCCCCCGATGACGGTCGTCCCGCCGTCCCGCACCATCAGCCGCGTCTGCGCTCTTCTGGTCGCAAGCGGCGGATTCGTCGCTCCGGCCACGTCGAGGCCCGCCAGCGGCTCGACCTTCTGAACCTGAATGTCCATGATCACGGTGTCCTCCGCCGTGATCTGCGGCGTCACCGTGAGCCTCAGAGTCGCGTCGATGAAGCTCACCGTCGTGGTGAAGTTCACACGCGTCTGGAAGGGAATCTGAAGACCGCTCTGAATCTCAGCCGACTGGTTGTCCTGCGTCATGATCTTCGGCGCGGAGATGATGCGAACCAGCCCCTCGTTCTCGGCCGCCGTCAGCGTCAGGTCGAGATTGAACGTTCCGAGAACGCTGCCGAAGGAAAGGTCCAGAATCGGGTTACCCGCTCCGAAGTCGAACAGCCCGCCCCCGACATCGATCCGGTTCGGGAACACGAGTCCCGTTCCCGACCCGAGCGCCGGATCCGCCGTCCCCTGGAAGCCCCAGATCACACCCAGCTGCCGGGCGAACGTCTTGGTCGTCTCGACGATCCGTGCCTCGATCAGCACCTGAGGCGTCGCGATGTCGATGTTCTCGATCAGATTCAGCATCGTCGGGATGTACTGGGGTACGTCCGTGATGATCAGCTGATTGGTTCGCTGGTCGACGATGATCTTGCCTCGCGGCGAAGCGAGCCCGGCGACCAGGCCAGAGGCCACATCCGCCTTCGCGTAAGAAAGCCGCTTGATGACCGTCGTCAGATCGACGTTGAGCCGCTTCTCTTCCTGAATCCGGCGCATCTGCGCCTGTTCGGAAGCGATGCGGTCCGCCGTTCCGACCCTCATGACGTTTCCGTCGATCAGGTAGGTCAGGCCGTTCTGCCGGAGAATCGTATCGAGCGCCTGGTCCCACGGCACGTCGACGAACGAGACGGTGACCTGTCCCTGTACGTTCGGATCGATGGCGATGTTCAGGCCGGTCAGCTGCGCGAACGTGCGCAGTACGTCCTTGATGTCGGCATTCGTGAGCTCGAGATCGATCGGGTCGCCGCTGAACGGCTGCTCCCCCGGGCTCAGCCGGCGCTCGGTCGACTGCAGCGTTCCGCCGATGACCTCGGGTCCCGCATCTCCAAGGAAGACATTCTCCCGGCCGGCGTCCACCAGATCGGGCGCTGGTCGCGGCGTCGTCACATTGGGCGCCTCCGTCAGCTGCGGAACATTGCCCGCCGACACCTGGGGCCCGCGGATGACCGAGCGCTCGGTCGGAACATACGCCGGGGCGATGGGCTCGATCTCGGCGATCGACGCCGCCGGCACCGCGCGCGGAGGCGCGGCGGTGACCCGCGGCGACTCGGCCATGCGAACCGGAGCTCTCTCGCCCGATCCGAAATCGACGATCAGGTTCTTCCCTTCGAGCCGGAGATGGTGCTCGGGCAGTTCATCGAGATCGAGCACCACGCGGGTGATCGGCTCGGGTTGCGATTGAAACTGCGCCACCCGGATCTGCCGGACGAACGGGTCGTTCAGCGGAAGGGTTGATTGACCGACCTTGTTCGTAGCGCCCTTCAGGTCGACGACGAGCCGAAGGGGATTGGTCAGCTTGAAAGAGTGATAGTCGAGCCGGCCGTCCGACTCGAGCTCGATCGCGAGCGAGTTGCCGGATCCGCGGGTCGTGATTGCGTCGAGCCGGGTTGCGGGGTTCGACGCGACCGGCAGAACCGCAGCGCTCACGCGCACGGGGATCTCTGCTTCGACTGTCGTGGCGGCCGGAGATGATTCCTGCTCGATTTCGGCGATCTCGACCGCCGGTTCAGTAAATGGTGCGACGTCTGCGCTGGCAGCGGCCGGAGCTTCGAAGCCGATCTCGACCCCGTTGCCCGATGCGCTCGCCCACGCCCCGACAGGCTCACGGAACCTCACGGTCACGCGAGTCAGCGGTTTTCCGAGCTCGAGGACTTCGTCGGCCGAGATCGAGGCCACGTAGGCCGGGAGGTTGGTGGGAAGGACCAGGCCCGGCTGCTTGACCGTCTTCAGAAGGTCGACCACGTAAACGTCCGGCTGAGGGTGATATCCCGTGTAGGCCGGCCGGCCGTCGGTCTCGACGATCACCCGCGCCTCGGGTTGATTCTCCACCCGCACGGACCTCAGCGACATCGCATCTCCCCGGCGTGAAACTTCAGCCTGGGCAGGTGCGGTCGGAGGCGCACTCGGCGTCTGCGGCGCGCTCGAGGCACAACCGACGAGCGAGACGGTCAACAACCCTGCGACCATCAATTGGAGTCGGTTCATCCCTTTTCCCACCTTCACCATCACGCAACCCTCCACCCGCTGGCCGACCTCGGCCAGTCCACTAAGGACGATTTCTCTGCGACTCCGGCACGAGTTCTTTCACGACTTCCCGGAAGCGCTCGATCCTCGTCGGATCGTTCACTTCCTGCCGGAACACGACGGCCGTCTTATCCATCCGAATGACCTCACCGTCGTATAACTTGTCTCCGACTCGGACCAGATAACCCTTGTTGTCAGGTCCCTTGAGCATAGCTACCATTCCAGCGCGGGTCTGAACGACTCCCTGAATATCCGTCTCGTCGATCAGAAATCCCGGAACGCCTTCCGGGCGATCGCCCCGCTCGATCGGTCGCGAGGGCCCGACGAGGGAGCGGAACGGATCGCGACGCCCCTGCGGGTCGTAACGATACGTGTCGGTACCCGTCGGCTCCTCGAGAATGTCCTGCAGGTTCTCTTCGAGCGTCTGCTGCGCAGCGGGCACCGGAGGCGAAGGCGGCGGCTCTTCCTGGCGCGCGATCGCCATCGGAGCTGCCATCAGCGCCGCGAGGGTCATGGTCGTCAGAAATGATGACTTCACGTCAATTCCCCCCCGGCTGGCCACCGGCCGCGGCGGCTTCACCCGCAGGCTCACGGTACACGAACGTCTTGGCGGTGAACTCGGCCTGAATCGTTCGCTCGAGTTGCTGTCCGAGCGCGGTGATCCGGAACTGCTCGACGTTCACGATCCTCGAGAAGTTGGCCAGTCGGCTGAACAGCACCGCGAGGTCGTGGTACCGCCCCTCGAGTCTCACCTGCACCGGCCACTCGGCATAAATTTCCTCGATGGGAATCCCATCCGCGCTTTCGGAGGGGGCCGCATCGGCCAGGCTCGGGAAGGTCAGCTGCTGGAGGACGAAGTCGCCCTGGTCCACGAGTGACTTGAATTTCTTGATCAGTTCTTCCGTGTTCCGCGAAGAAGGGAGAATCCGACGGAGCTTGTCCAGCTCGGCTTCCAGCTGCTGGGCCTCGTCGCGGAGCTGGGGAAGCCTCTGCTGCGCCGAACGGCCCGCCAGGATGTCCTTCTCGAGAGCGTCCGTGCGTTTCTCGAGTCTCTCGATCTCGGCGTTCCATCCGCGGATCGGCATGTAATAGAGGCCACCGATCGCCAGGGCCATCAGCAGAAGGCCGAGCCCCAGACCGTAGTACCACGGTTTCCCCTGCAAGCTGTTCGCGTCGATGGCCATCCCGTTCCTCCCCGCCCTCAGGCCTGCGGCGCCTCATCAGTGCCGCCGGCTTCCCCTTCGGAAGAGGCGGGCTCAGCATCGGCCAGATAGCGGAAGTTGAACCTCATTTCGAACCGGTAGACGTTGATCCCGGCCTGCCCGCCACCCTCGGCCGAGAGCCTGTTGAACTCCGGCTCGTCGAACATCGGATCCGCCTTGATGTTCTCGACGAAGGTAGCCGCCGCATTCGGGTTGAGCGTTCGCCCGGAAATCGTGATCTGCGAGCCCGCCAGCGCCATCGCGTCGAGCCAGACCAGGTCCGGCAAGGCGCGACTGATATGGTCGAGCAGCCGCACGGGCCCCTTCTGATTCTGCTTGAGCTGGTTGATCAGCGCGATCCGCTTCTCCAGTGAATCGCGGCGCCTCTCGAAGCGCTCGACCTCTTCGATGATCTTCCGGAGGTTGTCTGCTTCGGCCTGCATCGAATCGACCGTGGCCTGCTTCTTGTTCCGCTCGTTCCACTTCAGCGCCGTCCATCCGCCACCGATCAGCAGCCCGAGCACCAGGAGAGACACCACCAGAATGTTGTTGACGTTCGCCGGGGCCGCGCTCATGCCGGCGCCCGCACCCGGGGCCGCGCTCGCTGCCCGGGCCGAACCACGCCCTTCCCGCGATAGATTGATCTTGATCACGCGTCGCCCACCTTCCGGATCGCCAGCCCGACGGCGACCGCCATGCTAGGAGCGATGTCCGAGATCCATTCCGGATTGAACTCCCCTTCATTGAAGCTGATGTTCCGGAAGGGATTCATGACCTCGACTTCGATGCCGAATTTGTCGCGGAGGATCGTCTCGAGGTTCAGCACGCTCGCTCCGCCACCTGCCAGCATGATCGCGTCGACGCGCTCGGCGCCCGAGGTCGCCGTGAAGAAATCGAGGGTCTTGCGGAGCTCGCTGGCGAAGTCTTCCGAGACCGAGTTGAGAATCGGAATGACCTGCTGGATGGTGTGATCGCCCGCCGGCTGACCCCGCTTGAGGCCCTCGGCCTCAGCAAACGAGAGGCTCAGCTCCCGCTGGATCGCGTCCGTGTACTGATTCCCCCCGAACGTGATGTCCCGCCAGAAGAGAGAGGATGTTCCGGAAATGATGTTTACGTTGGTCACCGAGGCGCCGATGTTCACCAGCGCCATGACCCGCCCCTCGTCGACCGGATAGTTGGCCTCCCAGGCGTTCTGGACGGCAAACGCATCCACATCGACGAGTTGGGGACTCTTACCGGCCTGGGCAATCACCGACGTATAGTCGTTGATCTTTTCCTTCTTGACCGCGACCAGGATCACATCGATGTTTTCCCCGGAGCCGGGAGTCGTCAGAGGGACGTAATCCAGATTGACGTCGTTGATGTCAAAGGGGATGTACTGCTCGGCTTCCCACTGGATCGACTCCCCGAGCTCTTCGGCCGACATGGCCGGCAGGGAGATTTTCTTGATGATGACCGAGTGGCCCGACAGGGACGTCCCGTAATTGGAATTCTTCACGTTCAACGAGCTGTTGAGTCGTTGAATCGTATCGACGACCATCGAGGAGTCCATGATGGATCCATCGACGATCGCTTCAGGAGAGAGTGGCTCCAGACCGATCTTGACGAGCTGATAGGAACCCTGCTTCTTTTCCTTCAGCTCGACGAGTTTGATCGCGGAAGAGCCGATATCAAGCCCGACGATAGTTTTGCTCTTTGAGAAGAACACCGCTCACCCCATCCATCTCACACTTACTTCTCAGCGTTTTTTTTCGGTCGTGGCTCTTCGTCCCTTAATGCCCTTGGGAAGTGAAGTTTGATGGGAAATTACACGGTTTCCAGAGTGGTGTCAACTCGACAACATTAAGAGTCGCAAAAAGATATACGGCGGGGCTCGCCGCGGCAGTGACCTACTTGCCACCGCCCGTCCCGCTCACTAGAATCTGCCGTTTCGTACGAAGGAGTCCTTGAATCATGGCCAAGCAATGTGAAGTCTGCGGCAAGACCCCGGTATTCGGTAACCAGGTGAGCCACGCAAATAACGTCACCAGCCGTCGCTGGCTGCCCAACCTCCAGCGCGTCCGCGTGCTGGTCAACGGCGCTGCCCGCCGGATGCAGGTCTGCACCCGCTGCATCCGCTCGAACCGGATCCAGAAAGCCGTGAGGTGAAACAAGGGGCTAGGGGCTAGGGGCTAGGGGCTAGGGAAAAGCAACGGCAGAAGATCCGTCGTTGCTTGTCCCTGGCCCCCAGTCCCTAGCCCCTGTCTTTGTCGTTGCCCTTCCTAGCCCCTGACCCCTAGCCCCTGATCTTGTCGTTGCCCTTCCTAGCCCCTGACCCCTAGTCCCTAGCCCCTGCTTTTCTCACGCCGTCGCCTGGCGCGCGTTGTACTTCCGCTGCACCTCGATCACGCCTTCGAGATTCGAGATCCCCTTGATCACCTTCTCCAGGTGGCGCAGGTCGGAGATCTCGACCGTGAGATCGATCGCCCCCCGGCCATCCGCGGTCCGGGCCTCGATGTTCCGGATGTTGGTCTTCAGGTTGGCGATCTGAGAAACGACACGGGCGAGCATCCCCGTTCGATCTTCGATCCGAACCTCCAGATCGATCCGGTAATGGGACGGCTCCTTGTCGCCCCACTCCACCGCAATCTCCCGGTCGGGGTTGAACATCAGATTCCGGACGTTCGGACAGCTGACCGAGTGGACCGCCACCCCCTTGCCACGCGTCACGTAACCGACGATCTCCTCTCCCGGCAGAGGGTTACAGCATTTTGCGAGGTACGTCATCAGTTCGTCGGACCCCTTGACCTTGATCGGCGGGCTGCCTCCGAAGGGGAAGATCCTCCGCACCGCGTCCCGGAAGACGCTCGGCTGCTCCTCGGTCCGCTTGTCGTCGTCCGGGAAGAACCGCTCAACCACGCTTCGGGCCGAGAGCTTGCCGTAGCCCACGTCGGCGTAAAGATCGTCGATCCGGGCGTACGAGTGCTCGGCGAGCACCCCGTCGAGGGCGTTCTCGGCGATCAGCTTGCGGATCGGGACCCGGAACTTCCGGGCCTCTTTCTCGACCAGCTTCCTGCCGAGCTCGATCGATCGGGTCTTCTGCTCCGTGTTGAGCCAGTGCCGGATCTTGTGGCGGGCCCGCGACGTGACGACGATCGACAACCATTCGCGGCTCGGAGTCTGGTTCGGCGCGCTGATGATTTCGATGATGTCGCCGTTCTTGAGCGTGCTTCGGAGTTGGACCAGCTTTCCATTGACGCGCGCCCCCACGCAGCGGTTGCCGAGGTCGGTGTGGATCCGGTAGGCGAAGTCGAGCGGGGTCGCTCCGCGCGGAAAGGCGTAGACGTCTCCTTTGGGAGTGAAGGTGTATACCTCGTCCGGATAAAGATCGATCCGGAGCGAGTTCATGAACACCTTCGGATCCTTGATCTCGTGCTGCCACTCCACGAGCTGCCGCAGCCAGAGGAAGTTCTGGTCGTCGGGTGAGGCGCTGACCCGCCCCTCCTTGTATTTCCAGTGGGCCGCGATCCCCTGCTCGGCGATCAGGTCCATCTCCCGCGTGCGGATCTGAACCTCGAACGGCTGCCCCTTTTCGGCCACGACGGTGGTGTGGAGCGACTGATAGAAGTTCGGCTTCGGCATCGCGATGTAGTCTTTGATCCGCCCCGGCACGGGGCGCCAGGTCTGGTGGATGATGCCGAGGGCCGCGTAGCAGTCCTTGACCGACCCCGTAGTGATCCGGAAGGCGAGGTAGTCGTAAATCTGGCCGATGTCGATCCCCTGGCGGCGGAGCTTCAGCCAGATGGAATGAAGGGCCTTGACGCGCCCGCCGACCTCCACCTCGATCTCGTTTTCCCTCATCTTTTCCACGATGGTCGTGCGGAGACGCTCGACGATATCGGCCGAGACCTCCATCTTCTCGTTGACCGCCGTGGTGAGCTCGGCGTACTCGCGGGGGTGGAGATGCTGGAAGGCGAGGTCCTCGAGCTCGGACTTGATCCTCCCCATTCCGAGCCGGTTGGCGATGGGGGCGTAGATCTCGATCGTCTCCTGGGCGATCCGGACGCGCCGGTCCTGGGGGAGATGATGGAGAGTCCGCATGTTGTGAAGCCGGTCGGCCAGCTTCACCAGCACCACGCGCAGGTCGGAGACCATCGCGAGGATCATCTTCCGGAAGGTCTCGGCCTGCTCTTCCTCCCGGCTGACGTAGGCGTAGCGCGAGATCTTGGTCAGGCTCTCGACGATCTCGGCGACGTCGGGACCGAACAGCTCCTCGATCTTCTCCTTCGTCGTGAGCGTGTCCTCGATGACGTCGTGAAGCAGCCCGACGGCGATCGAGGTCTCGTCCAGCTTCATCTCGGCCAGGACGTAAGCGACGTTGAGGGGGTGGATCAGGTAGGGCTCGCCGGAGCGGCGGACCTGATCCTTATGCGCCATGGCCGAGAAAATGTAGGCGCGGCGGAGCAGCTCCTCGTCGAAGCCGGGCTTGTAGCTCTCGATCTTGTCGAGAATGTCCTCGAATCGGATCATGCGCGCGCCCACCCTCCCGGCGGGCTCCGATCATAACAAAGGCCCGAAGCGGTTTATGCGGTCATTCCGCGGGAACGATCCACCGCCGTCCGCCCGCCTCGACCACCCTCGCCCGAAGCCCGAAGGCCTCCCCGATCAGCTCCTCGCCGAGAATCGCCGCGGGCGCACCGTCCGCCAGGATCCGCCCGTTCCGCACGACGACCATCCGGCTGGCCAGGGCGCTGCTCCAGTTCAGGTCGTGCGCGACGAACACCACCGTCCGCCCCGCCTGGCCGGCGACCCTCCGCAGCAACCGCGCCAGATGCTGCACATGAGAGACGTCGAGCGCCGCCAGCGGCTCGTCCAGCAGCAGCAGCTCCGGCTCTCCCGCCAGCACCCGCGCCAGCTCGATCCGCTTCCTCTCGCCTCCGCTCATCTCGTCGATCAGCCGCTGCTCGAGACTCGAGGCATCGCATTCGTGAAGCGCCGCCCGAGCGATCGCCACGTCTTCCGCGCTCTCCCACTGGAACCGCCCCAGCCTCGGCGCCCGCCCCGACAGCACCACATCCATCGCCCGCAGGTATCCCGCCGGGGTCGCATCCTGCGGCAGGTACCCGACCTTCTTCGCGTACTCCCGCCCCGGCCACGCCCGCGTCGACCTACCCTCGAGCTTCACCTCCCCCCCGTGGGGCATGAGAACTCGCGCGAGGATCTTCATCAGGGTCGATTTTCCGGAACCGTTCGGACCCGCGATCGCCACCAGCTCGCCGGCGTCGATGCGCAGATCGATTCCCCCGAGAACTTCGGGACCGCCTCCCGGATAGCGATAGCTCACCGAGTCGAGCTCGAGAAGGCTCACGAGGAGGATCTCCTCAGCAGGAGAAGAAAAAACGGGACGCCGAGCAAAGCCGTCAGCGCTCCGATCGGAAGCTCCGCCGGCGCGTTGATTCTCCTCGCAGCCAGGTCGGCAAGAATCACGAGACATCCTCCTGCGAGCGCCGACAGCGGGAGGATGACGCGGTAGTCCCTTTTCCAGATGAGTCTCACAGCGTGAGGAACGATGAGGCCGACGAAGCCGATGATGCCGCTCGCCGAGACGGCCGCCCCCACCGCCAGCGAGGCCGTGAGAAAGCCGATCAGCTTGATGCGTTCGGTCGCCACTCCGCGCGAGCGCGCATCCTCCTCGCCAAAGGAAAGCATCCGCAGGTCGCCCGCGATCAGCAGAAAGACCATCATCGACACGACCGCGGCAACACCGACGACCGCCACGTCGCTCCAGGTCGTCCCCGAGAGGCTCCCCATCATCCAGTGAACCGCGCGGGTGAGGTCGCTACCGCGAATCATCGAGAGAGAAAGAAGGATCGTCGCCGAGAAAAAGGCATTGAGAACGAGGCCCGCGAGAATGAGGCGCATCGAGTCGATCGAGCCGTGCCGCTGAGCGATCGCAACCACGAGAACCGTCGCGAGAAGCGCCCCGGCGAACGCCGCGATCTCGACGCCGCCCGGAAAGCCGCCGACACCCATCGCCGTCGCGACGGCGGCGCCGCAAGCCGCGCCGCCGCTGACGCCGAGGATGAAAGGATCGGCGAGCGGGTTGCGAAGAAGGGTCTGGAAGGTGGCACCGGCGCTCGCGAGAACGATGCCGATGAGTCCCGCGAGGAGCACGCGCGGAAGCCTGAGCTGGAGCAGGATCACGCGCGCCGTTTCCCGGCTCGAAGCGTCCTCGAAGGAGAGGTTCACCGCGCCGCTCCAGAGTCCCGCCGCCGCGGAAAGGAGCAGAAGAACGCCGAGGACGAGAAGGCCCCTCGTGAGCGCGCTGCGGCTGCTCACCGCTCCTGCTCCAGCTTCAGAATCCTGTCGATGGCCGCGAGCCCCTGGGCAACGCGCGGACCGGGCCGGAGCACGAGATCGTCCGGGATGGGGTGGAGCCTTCCGCTGCGAATCGCGGGTACGCGGTTCCACAGCGACCCTTCCGCGCTCAATCCGGCGATGACCTCGGGCGGGATGGCGTCCTGCGGATAGAGGATCACGTCCGGCGGTTCCTCGATCAGCGCTTCCATCGAGTAGGTCGGCCAACCGCTCATTGCAACCGCGTTGGTCCCCCCTGCTCTTTCGAGCAGATCGCTCACGAACGTTTCGCGTCCCGCAACGAAGAGCGGATCGGGCCAGAGCATGAGAAGAACCCGGAGGGATCTTCCCGAGCGCGGAGGCGCGGCGAGATCTTCTTCCAGCTCGGCGGCAACCTCTTCTCCGCCCCCTCCGAAAAGCCGTCCGAGCGAACGGATCGCGACGGGAATGTCGTCGAGGCGATCGGTCCGCACGACGTAAAGAGGAACTCCGAGCGCAGCGAGCGATCCCTCGAGCGAGGGAGGATTGCCGCTGGTCGAAGCGATGACGAGATCGGGGCGAAGCGCGGCGATCGCCTCGAGACTCGGGTGAAGATGTCCAACCTTCGGAAGCCTGCCGACCGGCGGCGGGTAATCCGATTCGGAGTCGACACCGACGATGCGATCGAGCGCACCGGCCGCGGCAACGAGCTCCGTGACGTTGGGGGCGAGGGTGACGACGCGTTCGATGCGCGCGGGAACCTGGACTTCTCTGCCGAGCCCGTCGATGACGGTGATTCCCTCCGCGGGCCTGCAGCCCTGCGAGAGAAGGCCGCACAGGAGGAGCGCGAGCGGAAGGCGCACGGCTCTGGCCCCTACTGACCGCTCTCGAGCTCCTCGACTTCCTCGAGGTCGTTCGGGATCCCCAGGCGGTTGCAGGCAGCGTCGTACATCTGCTTCGAAGCATTGAGCGCTTCCTGCAGCTCGGCAATCCGGATCTTCACGTGAGTCAACTCGTCCTCGATCTGGTTCTTCAGATCTTCCATCTCCTGGCGGGTTACGCTCAGCGTGTTCTCGTAGAATTCGCGCTGCTGATCGGTCAGGGCTGGCAAACGGCGGCTCCCAAAGAGTGTTGGCGCGCGGGGCGCGCCTCGAACGGAAAACGGGCGGCGATTATAACGCAAAGGGAACGGTCAGCGTCTTCCAGGTTCGGACGGGCTTCCCTTCGTACGTCGCCGGGGTGAACTTCGCTCCTTCGACGGCGTCCCTTGCGGCCGCAGCGATGCCGAAATCGGGCGAGGGGCTGCGGAGAATCTCCACCTGAGCGACCCTCCCGGTTTCGGTCACCAGGGCTCGCACGACGACGATGCCCTGGACCTTCCTCGCCTTCGCCATCGGCGGGTAGTTGACCTTCCTCAGCGAGATCAGCGACGGATCGACGAGCCCGGGCGTTCCCTGCGGGACGAGATCCCCCGCGCGATAGACCGGCGCCGCGGGACGCGTCGTCGTCGCCACCGCTTCCTCCGCGGTCGCGGTCTCCGCGGGAGAGGGTTCCGGCGGCGGAGGAGATTTGGGCTCCGGCGCCACGGTCTGCGTCAAGGGTTCTGGAGTCGCCGGCGGTGCCTGCGTCGTCGTCCTCGGAGCCTGCGGCTGAGGAGCGCTCTGCTGCTGCGATCGAGCGAGCTCCTGCTGCCGAAGGCGCTCGAGACGCACGCGCTCGGCCTCGAGTCTGCGCCTGACTTCGAGATCGACGTCGTCGGGGGAGATCGCGGGGGCGATCTCGACTTCGGGGAATCCGTCTCCCGGGACGGAAGCGGAGTCCGTCGTGACGGCCGGCTGGGGGGCCGGAGTTGGAGGCGCGGCGGTTTGCCGGGCCGGAGTTCCCGTCACTGCGGCAGCCTGAACCGCTCCCTCGCCACTCGAA